>DATDGZ010000577.1:0-56818 GCA_036521795.1 Thermoanaerobaculia bacterium
AGGGTGACGCGGGGAATCGCTCCCTGCGCGACCAGCCGCCGGTCGCCGGCCACCAACTGCTCGCGCCAGGCCGCCTCGCGCTGGTCGCGGTCGAGCTCCGAGACGATGGCGGCGGCATCGGACAGCAGCTGCCGCACCTCGGCGCGCGCGTCGCGGAGCCGGGCGTCGAGATCGGGGTTGACGATGCGCAGCAGCAGCTGTCCGCGGGGCACCCGGTCGCCTTCGTGGACGGCGATGGCCGCCACCGTGCCGCCGTCCGCGACGCGGGCCTCGCCCCCTTCCGGCGGCTCGAGGCGGCCGTCGCAGAGCACGCGCACCAACAGGTCGGACCGCACCACCGGCGCGAGGGTCACCGGCACGGCGCGGCGCCGCCAGGCGACGACGCCGGTGGCGATGCCGACCGCGGCGATCAAGCCCAAGAGGGTGAAGACGTACCGTTTCCACGGCCGCCGCCTCGGCGGACGGCCGAGGGTGCGCGGCGAGGTCCCGTCACCGCTCAGAACGCGACCGTCATTCCAAAGCGCAGCACCCGCGGGTCGCTGCGCAGCAGGGGCTGGCCGAAGGTCGGGTTGGTCTGGATGACGTTGTCGGCCTGGAACCCGTCCTCGTTGAAGAACGGATTGACCCGCAGCACGGTCTGGTGGTTGAAGACGCGGAACAGGTCGAGGATGAAGTCGATCCGCACCGGGCCGGCGGTGTAGGGGTAGTCCACGTGCAGGTCCAGGTCCCAGTCGGCCGGCGTGCGCCCGGCGCTGCCGCGCGGCGCCAGGAAGAGCGGGATGGGCGCGCCGTTGACCAGGGCGAACGATCCCAGCTGGTCGATCGGGATGCCGCTGCGGTAGTAGGCGTTGACACCGGCGGTCAGGCCGAAGCCGAAGCTGTAGAACCCGGTCAGCTTGGCCTGGTTCGGACGGTCGTTGGCGAGAATGCCGTTGAAGTTCTGGGTCAGCCCCGGGTAGTCGAAGTCGAAGTTGCCGTGGGGGTTGGACTGGCCGAGCTCGTTGAAGCTGCCGTCATAGTTGCCGCGCAGCCGCGAGTAGGAGTAGGAGGCGACCAGGTAGGTGCGCGGCGAGAAGCGGTCCTCGGCGGTCAGCAGCACGCCCTCGTAAGTGCGGCGGGCCTTCGGCAACGGCAAGCACGCCTCGCTCGCCCGCCCCTCCGTGGGGTTCAGGCCGTTGGTGCAGAGGACGGGACCGCTGAGGCCGGGCGGCAGGGTGACGTTGGCGAAGTTGCCCAGGCCCCAGGGGCTCAGCCCCGGGTTCATCAGCACGCAGCCGTTGGAGGTCAGGCCGAAGGCGGCGTCGTTGCCCTGCAGGTCGCAGCGGTCCTCGACCGCGCGCAGCAGCCGCGAGTAGACCCCCCGGATGCCGACCGTCAGTTCCTGGCTCAGGCGGCGCTGGTAGCCGGCGGTGTACTGCTCCTCCGCCGGTGGCTTCAGCTTCGGGTCTGCCGGCTCGGTGATGGTGTTGGGGAAGCTCTGGCAGCTGATCGAGGTGGGGCCGCAGTCGAAGGTGAAGCCGGCGAGGTCGGTGATGCTGAGGTTGGTGCCGTGGAAGGCGCCCGCCTGGAGGTCGAGCGGGATGGCCTCGGTGAACCTGCCGTAGGCGAGGTCGACCTTCGAGAGACCGTTCGACTCGGGGTCCCAGGCGATGCCGACGCGCGGCACGAAGTTGCCGGTCAGGTTGGCGACGGTGGCGCCGGTGACCGCGTCCTTCAGCTTGTACTGGTCGTAGCGCAGGCCGGCGTTGAGCGTCAGGTTGGACAGCACCGTCCAGGTGTCCTGGGCGAAGAGGGCCAGGTTGTCGGTCTTCGGGTTGCCGGTGGCCGACTGCACGACGTGGTCCTGGCCGAACTGCCCGCTCGAGTCGCCGAGCCAGGTCTGGGTGTAGAGCAGCTGGCCGTTGGCCAGCGCGCTCAGGATGCGGTTGTAGCCGGTGGGGATCGCGTGGGTCACGGTGCCGGAGATCGCCGCGTAGTCGGCGCCGATCTTCATCTGGTTCGGTCCCAGGAAGCCGGTGACGGTCCCCTTCAGCTCCTGGCGCGAGAACTGCTCGTCGATCAGCGGCGTCGCGCCGGGAACCGGGATGAAGACCCACGGCGCCCCGGTGTAGCAGCCCGGCAGGTTGCAGGTCGCCAGGTTCAGGGTCGGGACCAGGGACGGGTCGCTGGTCAGGAACGGCGGCTGGAGGGCTGGGTCGACGTTGTTCAGCTCGCGATGGTCGAAGAACCCGACCTCGGCCAGGAACTGGTCGGTCACGCCGTTGGCGATGACCGACACGTCGGGGCGGCCGGAGGTGATCTTGATCATGCGGCTCGAGGGAGGGCCGTCCTCCACCAGCTGCGACTGGTTGGTGGACGGGTCGCCGATCACCGAGCCGACCACGTCGACCTGGTTCGTAGGGGTCCAGGTGAGCTTGCCGGAGTAGAGGTTCTCCGCCTGGTCCCGGAAGCGGAAGGTGCTACCGTCGAAGGGACTGCCCGAGCCGGTCACCAGGGTGGTGTCGCGGGTGGTCTGGGTGCGGTCGTAGACGCCGAAGAACCAGAGCCGGTCCTTGACCAGGAAGCCGCCGAGGCTGGCGCCGTAGTCCTGGTCGCCCAGGCCGGCGAAGTTGCCGCCGACGACGCCGGGCTTGGCCTTGGCCTCGAAGTCCTGGTTCTGGAAGTAGCCGAAGGCCTCGCCGTGGTAGGTGTTGCCGCCCGAAGGGGTGATGGCGTTGATGATCCCCCCCAGGGCGCGCCCGTACTCGGCCGGGTAGTCGGCGGTCTTGATCTCGACCTGCTGCAGGAACTGCTCCGGAATGACCTTCGACTGGGCACCGATGCGGATGTCGGTCACGTCCACGCCGTCGATCAGGTACTGGTTCTCGAGGCTGGTGGCGCCGAAGACCGAGAGGCCCGGGTGGCGGTCGTCATGGCTGCTGTTGTTGTTGTCGAGGCTCACCCCGGGCTCGAGCAGCGCCACCGCGCTGTAGCCGCGCGACAGCGGCAGGCGCTCGAACGCCTTGCCGTCGACGGTGTCGGAGACCTCGACCGACTTGAGGTCGATCTGCGGCGCCTCGGCCCGCACGGTGACTTCTTCGGCGAGCGACGGGCTGAGGTGGAAGTCGACGTGAGTGGTGGCGACGACCGACACGATCGCGGCGCTCTTCTGCGGCGCATAGCCCTGCAGCTCCGTGCGCACCTCGTAGCTGCCGGGCGGCAGCAGCGAGAGGTGATAGATGCCGAAGCCGTCGGTCTCCGCGACGCGGCTGGCCGGCAGGGCGCCGGTCGCGGTGACGGTGACCCCGGGCAGGACGCCGCCGTCGGGACCGACGACCCGCCCCTCGATGGCGCCGGTGGTGGTCTGGGCGGTGGCGGCGGCCGCGGCTGCCAACGCGGCGGCGGACAACAAGAGACCGACCGATCCTCGTCTGCTGGTCCACATCCCACACCTCCTCCTGGAAATCGCGGCATGCCGGCCGTGCCTGGCGCGAGCGGAGGGAGGTGCGGCGAGTGGATCGCTCGAGGCGACGGACGGAACAGGGGAAACGATAGCACGGCGCCCCCCCGGGCAGGCGATCTGCGGCGGATCGGGTACTGGGTCATTTTGAAATTGGGCGGCCGGTCGGCCGGGGCTGATCTGCGGTAGCGTCCTCTACGAGAGGGAGGAACGCTCCTCCCGCGTCAGCCAAGCGGCCCGGCGAGGTGCTTGAGACACCCCGCCGGACCTGACCCGACAAGGGATTGCGCCAAGCGAAGCCCGAGGCGAGGGGATTGGCGTATTACATGAAACTCGCCAGCGTTGCCCGGTGGGTGCCCGGCCCGATATAGGAGCCGGTAGTCCCACCCGGGGGTTAGGCTCGACGGGTGGCACGAGTAGGCCGCTGGTGCAATACTGGCCTCATGGGCAAGAAGCCAGACTTCACGCAGGTAGCCTTCCGGGTGGCTCAGCAGGCCACCCGGCAGGCGCCGGCCGAAGAGCCCAAGGCGCTCCCCCCGAAGGCCGCTGCCGGGCGCAAGGGCGGGCTGAAGGGCGGCAAGGCGCGAGCCGCCAAGCTCACACCGGATGAGCGGACGGAGGCGGCCCGGAAGGCGGCGCGGGCCACACATGGGTCAGTGACGAGCTTCCAGATCTGCGGCCGGTGAGCATCCCCAATCATCCCGGCGACCTTAACCGCTATACAGCGAAAAGCATTCTGGATGTACTGGAGGTTGACCTGGACAGATACGAAGAGCTCCTGCGCACTCCGGAGCAGGCAAACTGAAGGAGGTAGGTATGAACGCGACAGTGAGCGAGTATCTAAAAAAGCCGTATACAAGAGTGCTGATTCCCGACGCGGAAAGTGGAACCTTCACGGCTCAGGTGCTTGAGTTTCCCGGGTGTGTTGCGCAAGGTAACAATCCCGCCGAAGCATACGAACGTCTAGAAGCGGCAGCAGAATCGTGGATCGAGGCCGCCCTTGAAATGCACCAAGAGATTCCGCAACCGGCTAATGACGCTCAATTCGGGGGGAAGTATGCCTTGCGCCTTCCCCGTAGCTTGCATCGGCAAGCAGCTCAACTGGCGGAGTTGGATGGAACCAGCTTGAACCAATTCATCGTTACTACCCTCGCTGAGAAGGTCGGCGCCGTGAACGTCTACCGCCGGCTGCACCTTTCTTTGATCGCCGGTACCGCCACATTGTCCACCCGTAGCAAGTCGTGGAAGGCCGATATTGCCAGCGGCAAGACGGCGATAACGGCCGCTTCAGAGCAGCTCCATTAAGAGGAGGTTCCTCGATAAATGGCTCAGGAAACGACGCATATCGCATTCACACACAAGGAGTTGGTTGAGCTCTTGGTCCGCCACCAGGGCCTTAACAAGGGCATTTGGGGCCTCTTTGTTGAGTTTGGCATCGGAGCGGCCAACGTCGGCCCGAGCGATGAGGAACTCCTTCCGACGGCGGTTGTCCCAGTTATCAAGATTGGGCTCCAACGCTTTCCGAAGTTAACCAGCCTCAGCGTTGATGCGGCGAAGGTCAATCCACTGAAGAGCGGCGACAACATCAAGTCTTTAAGAGGAAGGAAGCCGGACTAAGAGCCTTCGTCTCGTCGGCCCCCCTGTTGTTCTCGCGCTCAGCTCCTCGGGGCGATCCTTCTGGCGAGGGGTCGTCCTGGGGGGGCGCTTGTGGTCTTGACATATCCCATTTGCTCAGGCATAATCAGTTATTATGAATTGCATGGACACCAAGCAGCGCGCCGCCATCGTCGCCGCCCTGGTCGAAGGGGTAGGCATCCGCTCCACCTGCCGGATGACGCGCCGTAGCTCTTGACGAGCATGGCGTAGTCGGCGTTGCCGCCAAAGGCCGTCTCGATGGCACCCAGGTACAGTGTCCTGGCAATCAGCAATCTAGGACACTACCCGGACCGCAGTTCCCTGGCCTTCGGGAGCGGGGCTCAAGGCGTCATGCCGTAGGGGCGGAGGGCGGTTCCGGCCGCAGCCATGGCGCGGAGGGCGGCGGCCAGGTGGGCTGCCCGGTCTTCGTCGCGGTTGGCGAGGCAGGCTTTGGCGGTTGCCCTGATCTCGGCGTAGGCGGTCGAGAGGGCGGCGGAGGCATTGCCCGGCGGTGCCGGCAGCGCTTGTGGGTCGTCGAGCAGCGCCGTCGAGGCCGCGAGCAGCTTCCCGCAGGCGTCCCTCAGCAGCGACGGATTCAGCGGCAGGGCGCTCGCGGCCATGCCGTACTGCGACAGGGCCAGGGTCACCGCGGCCGAGCGGCCCGAGTAGCGGCGATACCAGGCGCGCATGGCGTCCTGCATCCGGCCGGTCTCGGCCTGGTTCTCGGTTCGCTGAGCGTCGCCGACGTGGGGCACCGCCGGCGCGGCAGCCGTCGAGCGCCGGGAGCGCTGCCAGGCTTCCACCTTAGACTGCGCCTGCTCCTGCATGCGCTGCAGCTCCTCCCACTCTGCACGCTTGCGCCGCAGCTCGTCCTCCGAGGGCGCCGCGACGTCGTGCGGGGGAGGCAGGCTGTCCGCCGATGCCGGCTCGGCGACGGCCGGAGGCCTGGCCGCCGGGGCGACTGGCAGCGGGAGGCGTGGGACGGCCAGGACGGCCGGCGGGGCGGCGGCCGGTGGCACGGCGGTCGAGGGGCCCGGCGGCGCGGCAGCCGGCGGGGCCTGCGGCGCGGCAGCCTGCGGCGCCGGTGGCACGGCGGTCGGATCGGCCTGCGCCTGCCGCTGCTCCGAATGCGGCGGCGAGCCGCGATCGCAGGCGATGATCGCCGTGATCCCAGTGAGCGCCGCGAGCGCCGCGAGCAGGGCGGCGCCCGCGGCCAACCGGGCGATCGTCGCCCGCGACATGGGTCGCATGAAATCATCATATACTAGCCGGCCTCTTCACCTGTAGCGTGCAGCTTTTCGCCCTGCGGCCGCGAGGTAAACCATGGGCAATTGCAGGTGGGCGCTTGCCGCCCTGATCGCGGTGCTGGCGCTGCCGGCCCCGGCGTCGTCGGCGGCCGAGCCGGCGGGGGGGCCGCAACCCCTGACCGCGGCGGAGCGCCAGGGCGTTCAGCTCGCCCTGCAATACCTGGCAGGCGGCGCGGCGGCCTGGTGGCCGGAGCTGGCGCGTGGCTCGTGGCTGCGGGCACTGGGCCAGGAGGCGGCGATTGCCGAGATCGAGACCCGCGCCGGTCCGGCGCCTGGATCGCACTGGATGCTCCAGGCGGCGCCTGCCGACTTCGCGGCCCACGGCGCGGCGTTCACCATCGTGTTCCCCTCGGGTGCGGACGACACGCTGCTGCTGGAGTTGGTGGCGGAGGGCGGCGCCTGGCGGATCGACTCGGTGCGCGTCTCGGCGGAGCCCGGAAGCGGGGCCCCGGGCGGGCCCGCCGGGGCGGGAGCCGCGGTCTCGGCGGGCAACCGCGCCGGCGGCGCGGCGGCCGGAGGGGCTCGCGGCGCCCAGCCGTGGCGGCGCATGCTGCCGGCGATCCTGCTCGCGGCGTGCGGCTGCGCGGCGATCGCCGTGGGGCTCTGGCTGGCGCGCCGCCGCCGCCAGGCCAGGCAGACGGCGCGCGTGGCCGTACGGACCTCCTTCGCCGTGGCGCCGCCCGAACGGGCCTGGGGCGCGATGGCATTGGGCGCCGCAGGCTGCGCGTTGCTGGCGCTGGCCGCCGTCGCCGGCGTGGGTCTGGCTCGCGGCCGGGAGCCGGCCGGCAGCGAGGTGGCGGCCGGGGCGGTGGCAAGCGCTGCGGAGAGCGCCGGCGGTGGGCCGGAGCATTCGCAGCTCCGCAGCCTGCTCCCCTTGCGCCGGGCGCTCACCGCGAACTTCACGCCGGTCGGTAACGCGGCCACGCCCGCACCGGTCGACGCTGTCCAGGTCCAGGCTTCCTTGGACGCCCTGGCGGCGGCGGCCGGGCGCGACGGACCGGCCGCCGGCGTCGCCCTGCTCTGGCGAGCACAGCACCGCATCGATCGCGGCGATCTCGCCGGCGCCGAGGCGATGCTGCGCGGCGAGCCGCGGCGCAGCGCCCGGGCGCTGCTCCACGAGCTGTTGCTGGCGCGCTTGTCCCTGCTCCGATTGCAACCGGTGGAGACGGGCCTCGCCTACGAGCGGGCGATGGCGGCCGGGGTGGCGCACGAAGGCGTCGTCCTGGAGGCGGTGGAGGCGCTCTACGTCCTGGGATTCGAGGATACCGCCAAGCGGTTCCTGCACGAGATCGCGGCGCTCGGCGGCCGCAACGCCGAGGCCTATTACGACCTGGCCGACCTGGCGCTGCTCGAGGACCACAACCTGGAGGCGCACCAGGACTTCCGCATCGCCTGGAAGTTGCAGCCGATCGCCCGCGCCGAGCTGCTGTCGCAGTCGCTCAGCGCCTTCATGCTGCAAGACAGCGGCCTGCGCCACATGATGTCGCTGGGCACGTTCGCCGAGCCGGTGGGTGCCTGCGACATCGTGTCGCGCCGCCCCCTGGACCTGCCCTCCGGCTTCAGGGCCCGGTTGCAGGGCGAGGACCTGCGCCTGACCGCCGGCACGTCCGAGGTGCAGGTGCCGGGCGCGTGCGACCTGGCGCCGGACGGCACCGCCCAGGACGGCGCGAACGTCTGGCAGGAAGAGCGCGAAGCGGCGGCCCTGGCCCGCCTTCCCGAGCTGCGGCGGGTTGCCGGCTCCGCCGGCACGCTGGCCCAGCCGGTGCTCCGCCGGCAGACGGAGGAGGCGGCGGCGGCCCTGGCCCAGCGGCAGCGCTGGCCGGACCTGATCGCGATCACGGAGGGCATGGCCCAGCCGGCCGCCATCCTGCCGGCACAGCTCACCCGGCTGCGCGCGGTGGCCCTGGCGCGCAGCGGCCGTAAGCCGGAGGCGCGGGCGCTGCTGGTGCGCCTGGCGTTGGGAGACAAGACGAGCAAGCGCGCCGACCCCGGAGCGCTCTACCAGCTGGCCGATCTGCTCGAGGAGGAAGGGCAGTTCGACCAGGCCATCCGGCTGGTCACCAAGGCCAACGCCCAGCTGCCGTCGCCGCCGGGTGGCGACCGCTTGCTGAAATTGACCCTCGAGAAGCGCCTGGCCTCCTCGATGGAGCAGCTGAAGGGCCCGCACTTCCTCGTCAGCTATCCGCTGTCCCGCGGCCCGGCCTTCGGCAACGAGGCGATGCGCATCCTGGAGGCAGAGCGCCTACGGTTGCAGAAGTGGATCCCGTTGCCGCCGGGTGGGGGCGCGCCGATCGAGGTCCGGCTGCTGCCCTTCGAGGACTTCGAGCTGGGATTCTCCCACGGCGGCGACGTCCTGGGTCTGTACAACGGAGTGGTGCTGGTGCCGCTCGGCAGCCTGCGGACGTTCAATCCATTCGCGGTGTCGGTCATGACCCACGAGCTGGCGCACGCCATGATCGCGCAGCGCACCGGCGATCGGGCGCCGCACTGGTTCCATGAAGGCCTCGCGCAGCACGTCGAGATGCGGGAGGAGGGACGGATCAACAGCATCGCCGACTACCGCGCCGGCGACAGCCTGCTGGCGTTTCCCTTGATCGAGCCGGCGCTGCAGAGCTTCTCTTCGGCGGTCTGGGTGTCGGCCGCCTACGACGAGGCGCTGTGGACGATGAACTACATCGAGGCCCGCTACGGCGTCGGCGGCATCCATCGCCTGATGGACGGGTTCCGCGCCGGCCAGACGACCGGCGAGGCGCTGGCCGCCGCGTTCGGCACGCCGGTGGGGCGCTTCGACCAGGACGCCTGGGCCTGGTGCACCAGCCAGGCGCCGCGAGCGTGGCGGCCCGAGGTCGTGCGCTACGACGGCGGCCATGCGAAGCCGCGCGGCCTCTGACGATCGGTTGCAAGAAGGTCCCGCCCCCGGCGCGCGGCGGGGGTTGCCGCGCATCTGGCCGCTACGAAGATGGCGGCGAGCGGAGCACGGCGCGGGCCGGGCAGGGAGGGCCGTGAGTCACTTGCGGTGCAGCGCCACGGCGCCGCCGAGCAGGAAGAGGCCCAGCCAGATCGGCCAGGGGCCGCGGGCGCCGGCGAGGACGGCGCCGGCCAGCAGGCAGAAGCCGCCGAAGATCGTGCCGCGGAGGCCGGCGAAGGGGTTCTCCGGCGAGCGGCGGGTGGTCTGCTCGAGCAGGCGCAGGCCCTCGGTGATGAGGGTCGGCGCCTTGCTCACCGCCTCGAGCAGCTCGGGGAGGGCTTGCATCCCCTCGCGGGCGAGGGTCAGCGGGTTGAACTGGTCGAGGAAGATCTTCCTGGCATGCGCCTGCGACACCGCCGCCACGTCGAGGCCGGGCTTGAGGATCTGGCCGACGCCCTCGAAGGTCACCAGCGCCTTGACCATCAGCACCATCTCGACCGGGAAGTACATGGCGTGCTGGGCGCCGAGGTTGACCGAGTAGAGGATCAGCTGTGCCAGCGAGAAGTCGCGGAAGTTGGCGGCGCGGTTCCAGCGCTGCAGGATCTCGGTGACCTCGCGGCGGAAGCCCACCGGGTCGGCCCCCGGCCCCGGCTCGGCGACGTTCGAGAGGTAACGGGCGGCGCCCTCGGGGTCTCCCGTCACCAGCGCGTAGTAGTAGTTCAGCAGCGTGCGCCGCAGGCGCTGGTCGAAGCGTCCGACCATGCCGAGGTCGATGAAGCCGAGCTGCGGGCCGGGGAGGACGAGCAGGTTGCCGGGATGCAGGTCGGCGTGGAAGAAGCCGTCCTTGAACAGCATGCGGATGATCGACGCCGCGCCGAGATCCACCAGCCGGTCGCGGTCCGCTTCCGACAGCGCCAGCGCCTCCGGCGCGTTGGGCTTGAAGCCGGCGAGGAACTCCATGCAGAGAACGCCCTGGCTGCTGTAGCGGCGGTAGATGCGCGGGAAGTGCACACCGTCCAGATCGTCGAAGTTGGCGGCGAAGGTCTCGGCGTTGTCGGCTTCCCGCCGCAGGTCGACCTCGCGCCGCGTGTACTCGACGAACTCGGCGATGACCCGCTTCGGTTGATAACGCGGCAGCACCCGCTGCAGCATGGAGCCCAGCAGCTTGAGCAGGATGGCGTCGCGGGCGAGCGTCTCGCGGATGCCCGGCTTGACCGCCTTGATGATCACCGAATCGCCTTCGATGGTGGTGGCGCGATGGATCTGGGCGATCGAGGCCGAGCCGGTCGGCTGCGGGTCGACCCAGGAGTACATCTCGGCGATCGGTCGCCCGGTGTCCTTGACGATCAGCCCGAGGTAGCGCGGGAAGGGCACCACCGGCAGCCGGTCGAGCAGGTTCTTGAGCTCCTCGGTGATCGCTTCCGGCAGCAGGTCCTGGCGCAGCGCCAGCACCTGCCCAAGCTTGATGTAGGTGGGGCCGAGCATCTCCAGGCGGCGGCGCAGCTGCACCGGGAAGGGGCGGCCCACCAGGCTCTTGTCGACGAACGGCCGGGTCAGGAAGGCGGCCGGCGCGGCGAGCCAGTGGAGCAGGCGGAAGCGCCTGCCCACGGCGGCCCTGGGCGCGCGGCGATTGCGCACGTAGACGTCGAGCCCGCCGAAGGTCAAGCCGATGAGGTGGCGTTGGATGACGAAGAAGCGCCGCACCAGCCCCTCCGGCGGCACGTCCGGAAGGATCTCGTAGCCCGGCATCGGATCGTCGGGAGTGGCCGTGGCGGCCTCGGCCGCAGGGGCAATCACCGCGAGTTACCGGTTGCGGCCGTACTTCTCGTGGCTCGACACCCAGTCGAGGGAGGAGATCGCGGCGGCGAGGGAGATCTCGCCGGCCAGCACGACGCCCGCGACGATCTCGGCGAGCTTGCGCACCTTGCCCTTGCCGGTGCAGCCCAGGATCGCGAGGCACTCACGCTGCGTCGGCAGGCCGGTGCCGCCGCCATGGGTGGCGACGATCAGTGACGGGATGGTGATCGAGATGTAGAGGTCGCCGCCCGGCGACACCTCGGTGTAGACCACGCCGGCGGACGACTCGGCGACGTTGGCGACGTCCTGGCCGGTGGCGATGAACATCGCGGTGATGCCGTTCGGCGAGTGGCAGCCGTTGTTGTTGGCGCCGGAGAGGAAGGCGCCGACGTTGGCGATGTTGGCGTGATAGTGCACGGTCTCCGGATCGACCCGCATGTGCTGCAGCAGGACGTCGCGTGGAATCGTGGCCTCGGCGGTGATGCGCTTGCCGCGGGTGCGCATGATGTTGATCTGCGACGCTTTCTTGTCGGTCGCGAAGTTCGACTCGAGATAGAAATGACGGATGTTGGGGGCGTTCTCGAGCATCCAGCTGCACGCGGCGAAGGTGGCGCGGCCGACCATGTTCTGGCCGGCGGCGTCGCCGGTCTGGTAGTTGAAGCGCAGGAACACCAGCTTGTTGGAAAGGTATTGATCGATGTAGGTCAGCTTGGCGACGCTCGAGGTCGCCTCGGCCTCGGCGCGGATCTCCGCCAGGCGCTCGTCGACCCACGCGGAGAAGTCGCGGGCGTGGCGCGCGTTGTCGAAGACGAAGACCGGGGCGCGCTGCATGGCATCGCCGACCACCGTGCAGGTGACGCCGCCCGACAGGTTGAGCACCTTCATGCCGCGGTTGTAGGAGGCGACGAGGGTGCCCTCGGTGGTGGCGAGAGGGATCAGGAACTCGCCCTCGGCGTGCTCGCCGTTGACGCGCAGCGGGCCGGCGAAGCCGATGGGCACCTGGGCGACGCCGGTGAAGTTCTCGATGTTGCCCCGGGTGCCCACCGGATCGAAGGAATACTTGTTGATGTGCTGGAGCTGGACGCCGGTATAGTGCTCGACGAACTTCTGGCGCTCGGCGATGATCGCCGGCGACTGGTTGTCGTCCTTGTCGTAAGGCACGGCGGTGCGGCGCGGCGTCTCGTCGGCGATCGCGTCGGTGACCTTGAAGGAGAGGGCGCCGAACGGCTTGGCCTCGAAGGCGAGAGCGATCTCGTGGGTGCCGCGCGCCAGCTGCTCCATGTGCGCGTGGACGCGCACGACGCGGCGCAGCGGGAACTCGAGGACGTTGTCGGGACGGATGCTCGCGGCGGCGAGGCGCGGCCCGTCCTCGAAGCCCAGGGTGAGCTGGTCGAGCGGCACGCGGTTGCCGTTGATGCGGACCTCTGACAGGCCGGTGAGCGTGGCGTCGGCGAGGCGGTTCTTCAAGCTGAAGTGGACGCCGTCGGCGTCGTTCTTCAGGCTGCCGAAGTTGTACATCTGCTTGAGGATGAGCGACGGGATCTTCATGGAATCGGTCCTCGGCTGTGGAACGCGGCCCGCGGGCACCGTGGAACCCGGCCGGCGGGGCCGCCAGGGAAAGCTCGGGTCGTGGCGCTTCAGTGTATCGCGGGCTTCCTTGCGGCTCAACAGGATAGCCGGGAGCCCGGGAGCGGCCCGTGCGGCGCGGGCGGCCGGGGCCGCCGCAGCAGGGTCAGGAGGCCGGGACCGGTTCCAGGTCCGGAGCTTGGGGCCGGGTGGCGGCGGCTTGCATGGCTGCCGGGAGGGGGCGGAGGGCGCCGTCCCGGGAGGGGACGTGGCTCATGGCGTGCTCCGCCATGGCGGTGATCGTGAGGCTGGGGTTGACGCCGAGATTGCCCGGGATCATCGAGCCGTCGACGACGTAGAGGTTGTCGTAGCCATAGACGCGGTTGCGGGAGTCGATGACTCCGTCCGCGGGCGACGAGGCCATGGCGGCGCCGCCGAGGATGTGGGCGGTGGTGGGGACGTTGGCGACCACCTCGTTGATCGAGCTCGAGGGGAAGGCGTCGATGCGCCTGGCCAGGAAGCGTGCCGCCTGGTTGGCCACCGGGATGTAGCTCGGGATCGGCGGCTGGCCGGGGTCGCGGCGGCTGGTGAGATGCTTGGCGAAAGGCCAGCTCCAGCGCCGCCGGCGCACCAGGCGCAGCGAGTTGTCGATCGATTGCATCACCAGGATGATGGTCGAGCGCTTGGCCCAGCCGAAGGGGTTCAGCGTGCGCAGGAAATCGATCGGGTGGCGCAGGCAGGAGGCCGCCCAGCGCAGCGGCCGGCCGAGGCGGCTGCCGCCGTCGATCAGCAGCGTGCCCAGGAAGCTCATGGCGTCGGAGCCGCGAGGGTAGCGCACCACCTCCATGTAGGTGTCGGGGGCAGGATGGAAGCCGGAGGCGATGGCGATCCCCTGCGAGTAGTCGCGGGCGCCGCTCCTGGCGGTGGCGCCGCAGAGCACCTCGCTGTTGGTGCGCACGTAGCTGCCGAGCGCCGGCGACAGGCGGTCGAGCGAGCCGCTCTCGCGGCAGGCCAGCAGCAGGTTGACCGTGCCCAGGGCCCCGGCCGCGAGCACCACGCCGCGAGCCCTCAGCGTGCATGGGGCGCGCCGGCCACGGCGGCGATCGCCGATGTCGCCGATGCCGCCGAAGGCGCCGATCGCGCCGAAGCCACCGAACGGCGCGGTCGAGCGGCGGGTCGCGAGGACGTAGCCGCCGTGGCCGTCCTCGCGCAGGCCGGTGACCAGGGTCTCCGGGCGCACCTCGGCGCCCAGCTGCTCGGCGAAGTAGAGGTAGTTCTTGTCGAGGGTGTTCTTGGCATGGTGGCGGCAGCCCACCATGCAGCCGCCGCAGTAGATGCAGGTCTTGCGCGCCGGGCCCGCGCCGCCAAAGAAGGGGTCGCCGACCGCCTCGCCCTCGCGCTCCCCCGGGCGGGCGAAGAGCACCGCCACTTCGGTCGGCCGGAAGGTGTCTTCCCTGCCGAGGCTCTTCGCGAACTCGAGCAGCTGGCGGTCGCCCTCCCAGATCCGCGGGGTGGTGGTGACGCCGAGGATGCGGCGGGCGGTGGCGTAGTGCGGCGCCAGCACCCGCTGCCAGTCGATCCCGCGCGGCCAGGTGCCGCGCTGGAACGCCTCCTCGCCGGGCTCGAGCAGGGTGTTGGCGTAGATCAGCGAGCCGCCGCCGACGCCGGCGCCGGAGAGCACCAGGACGTCGCGCAGCAGGGTCAAGCGCTGGATGCCGTAGCAGAACAGGCTGGGGAGCCAGAGGAACTTGCGCAGGTTCCAGTTGGTGCGCGGGAAGTCCTCCGTCCGCCAGCGCTTGCCGGCCTCCAGCACCACCACGCGATAGCCCTTCTCGGCCAGGCGCAGCGCCGAGACACTGCCGCCGAAACCGGAGCCGACGATCACGAAGTCGGCGTCGTACTCCGGGGCCGCGTCGCTCAGGGCATCGGCCATAGGGCGGGCGTTGATGGGGCTTGGGGGGGGCCTCAGGCGAGGCTCGGGAAGATCTGCCCCGGGTCGAGGGCCAGGGCCGGCAGCAGCGGGGTGGTGAGGATCTCGCCGGGCCGATAGATCCCTACCACATGGTAGTCCGGCTTGGTACCAGGGCCGAGATGGTAGACCTCGATGGCCTGCTGGTTCAGATCCACCAGCCAGTATTCGCCGACGCCGAAGCGGGCATAGGCGGCACGCTTGACGCCACGGTCACGCCCGACGCTGGTGCGGGAAAGGATCTCGACCGCCAGGTCGGGCGGCCCCTCGACTCCACGCTTGATCCTCGCGCGCCCGCTCGGCGTCACCAGCAGCAGGTCGGGTTGCAGCACCGTGTCGTCAGAGAGCACGACGTCCAGCGGCGCGATAAAGAGCGTCGATCGGTCGCGGATCGCCTCTCGGAGCCGGATCGCCAGCTCGAGCAGGGCTGTCTGGTGCTTCGCGTTCGGGCTGGGAATGACGCAGGCCTCGCCGTCGATCAGCTCGTACCGGGTGCCGTCGTCCGGCATCCGGAGGAGGTCGGCGTAGGTGAGGCGCTGGGCAAGCGACGACGACATGTCCGAATTCTACTCCCCCCTCCCATTCGCGCCAAGCGGTCTGGTCTCATCTCCCTGTCTATGAAGACGGAAATCGCGTGGCGGATGGCGCAGCTCTTTTTGCGGGAAAACCCGCCGGCCGGTATGATCCGGCGCGCGGCGAACGATCCATACGCGAGCGGAGGTGCGATGAGCGACGGCGGCCCGGAGAGGAATCCCGGCGGCGGGGTGGAGACACGCGTGGCGGTGGTGAGCGGCGGCGGCTCGGGGATCGGGCGCGCGATCGCTCTCGAGCTCGCCCGCCGCGGCTTCGCCCTGGCGCTGCTCGGCCGGCGCCTGGCGCCGCTCGAGGAGACGCTGGCGGCGGCCGGCCTGCTCGCGTCGCCCGCTGGGCTGGCCCTGGCCTGCGACGTCCGCGACGCCGCCGCGGTCGGGCGTGCCGCGGCCGCCGTGGAGGCGCGCTGGGGGGCCGCGGAGGTGGTGGTGCCGGCAGCCGGCGCGGCTTGCATCCTGCCCTTCGCGGAGCTGCCGGCGGAGCAGTTCGCGGCCACCCTGGAGACCAACCTGACCGGGGTCTTCCTGCTGCTGCAAGCGCTGCTGCCCGGCATGCGGCGGCGCGGCCGCGGTTGGATCTTCGCCGTCCTGTCCGTGGCGGCGCGGCGCGGCTTTCCCGGCTGGGCGGCCTACTGCGCCAGCAAGTGGGGCCTCGCCGGCCTGCTCGCGGCGCTGCGCGAGGAGCTCGCCGGCAGCGGCGTGCGGCTGACCGCGCTCTACCCGGGCGCCACCGACACCCAGATCTGGCAGGGCATCCCGGGCGACTGGAACCGCGCCGTCATGATGCCGCCTGCCGAGGTGGCGCGCGCCCTGGGGTGCGCGCTCGACGCCGACCCGCGGACGCTCGTCGAGGAGATCCACCTGGGGCCGGCCGGAGGCGCGCTGTGAGCACCGTGCGGCGGGACTGGCTGTGGCTGGCGCTGACGCCGCTGCTGCCGCTGGCGGCGGCGATCCCGGCCGCGGGGCAGTGGCTGCTGCCGCTGGTGGCGCCGCTCACCGTCTACCCGGCGTTCGCGGCGCGGGTGCGCCGCGGCGACTACGAGGCCGCGTGGCAGGTGGCGATGTCGTGGGCGGTGCTGCTCGGCCTGGGCGTGGTCCTGCTGGCCGAGCTGTGGCCGCAGGCTGCCGCCGCCGGCATCCTCCACGGCCAGGCCTACCGCGCGGAGATGTTCGGCTGGATCGCGACCGGCGCGGCGCCGGAGAACGACTGGCGCCAGTTCCTGCCGATCCACCTCGAGCACCTGGGACTGTTCGTGGTGCTCACCTGGGTGAGCGCCGGCTACCTGGGCCTGGTCATGGGCGCGGCACTGGTCGGCTGGATGAGCTACTTCGTCGGCTGCTTCGCGGTGGCCAGCGGCCACCCGGTGCTGGGCGCAGCCGCCGCCTGGGTACCCTGGGCGGTGCTGCGGGTGTTCGCTTTCGTGCTGCTCGGGGCGCTCTTCGCGCGGCCGCTGCTCGTCCGCCGGCCGTGGCCGTTCACGCGCCTCGAATACCGCTTGATGGCGCTGGCGGCGGCGGGCCTGGTGGCCGACGTCCTGGTCAAGACGACGCTGGCCCCCACCTACGGCCTATGGCTGCGCCAGATGGCGCGCCACGCCGCCCCCGCGCTATACTCTGGCGCCTTCAGGACCTGGGGATGAGCGGCATTGAAGAGACGCGAGGGGACCTGGCCGGCGCTGGCCGCCGCTTCGGCATCGTCGCCTCGCGGTTCAACCAGCCCATCGGCGAAGCGCTGATCGCCGGCGCCGCCGACTGCCTGCGGCGCCACGGCGTGGCGCCGGACGACGTGCTGCTGGTGACGGTGCCGGGGGCCTGGGAGATCCCGCAGGCGCTGGCGGCACTGGGTGGCGAGCCGCCCGGCAGGCTCGGCAGGCTCGATGCGATCATCGCCCTGGGCGTGGTGATCCGCGGCGAGACCCCGCACTTCGACCACCTGTCGCGCGAGTGCACCGCCGGCATCGCCCGCGCCGGCGAGCGTCTCGGATTGCCGGTGGCCTACGGGGTGCTCACCTGCGACACCGCCGAGCAGGCCGAGGAGCGGGCGGGCGGCAAGGCGGGGAACAAGGGGTGGGAGGCCGCCCTGGCCGCGCTCGAGATGGCGGACCTGTTCGCGCGGCTGCGGTCCTGACGTCCCGCGCACCCGATGATTCGCAGGCAGCTCCGGCACATCCGAGAAAACGTCGACCATCCTGGAAACAACCGACCGGCTCGACAACCGAAGGTAGGCAGGCAGGCGCGGCACCTGGCGGAAACTAGGGAGGCGGGGACATTCCCCGCCACGGGATCATTGAGACGAGGGCGATGACTGCAGGCAAGCGGCGCACGGCGCGCGAGATGGCGGTCCAGATGCTCTACCAGAGCGATCTCGGCGGCAGCGCGCTGCCGCACATCTTCTCGACGTTCGATCTCTCCGAATACCTGGGCGGTGATCTCGGCCGCCACAAGCGCCGCGTCGAGGACGCCTTCCAGTACGCCCAGGCGCTGGTGAGCGGCACCGTCGATCACCGCGAGGAGATCGACGCGATGATCCGCGGCCAGGCCGACAACTGGCGGCTGGAGCGGATGCCGGCGGTCGATCGCAACATCCTGCGGCTGGCGATCTACGAGATGCTCTACGAGCGGGACACGCCGAAGCTGGTGGTGGTGGACGAGGCCATCGAGCTGGCGAAGAAGTTCGGCTCCGAGCAGTCGGGGCGCTTCGTCAACGGACTGCTCGACGGCCTGCTCAAGCAGCACACCTTCCCCGGCAGCCTGACCTGACCCACGTGGGTCGTGCCGCGGGGAGGGAGGCAAGGGCAATCCAGCCAGGACACTACCCGCCGTTGGGAAGAGCGGGCCTGGCGGCCGGGTTTCGGAAGATAATCCAAGCGGCCGTGGAGAGGAAAGCGAGAGCGCGATGAGCACGCCATACGACCCGAAGGCGGTGGAGGCCAAGTGGCAGGACCGCTGGGAGAAGCAGCGCGCCGCCGAGGTGGACCTGCGCCACGCCGAGGGCAAGTACTACATGCTCATGATGTTCCCCTACCCCTCGGGGGACCGGCTGCACGTCGGCCATGGCCGCAACTACATCCTCGGCGACGCCCTGTACCGCTACCTGCGGATGCACGGCAAGCGGGCGCTCAACCCGATGGGCTGGGACGCCTTCGGCCTGCCTGCCGAGAACGCCGCGATCCAGCGCCGCGTCCACCCGCGCGACTGGACGTTCGGCAACATCAAGGTGATGAAGCAGCAGTTCCGGCGCTGGGGCATCCTCTACGACTGGAGCAAGGAGATCGCCTCCTGCACGCCGGAGTACTACCGCTGGAACCAGTGGCTGTTCCTGCGCATGCTGGAGCGCGGCCTGGCCTACCGCAAGCAGGCGCCGGTCAACTGGTGCCCGAGCTGCCAGACGGTGCTGGCCAACGAGCAGGTGGTCGACGGCGCCTGCGAGCGCTGCGGCACGCCGGTGGAGCAACGGAACCTCGAGCAGTGGTTCCTGCGCATCACCGACTACGCCGACCGGCTGCTGGCCGGCCTCGACGACCTGCCGGGCTGGCCGGAGAAGGTCAAGGCGATGCAGCGCAACTGGATCGGCCGCTCGGAAGGAGCGGAGATCGACTTCGCCATCCCGGTGCTCGGCGAGCGGGTGACGGTGTTCACCACCCGCCCGGACACCCTGCACGGCGCGACCTTCCTGGTGCTGGCGCCGGAGCATCCGCTGGCGGCGCCGCTCATCGCCGGCCATCCGCGGCAGGCGGAGATCGAGGCCTGGATCGGACGCGTCCGCAACACCCCGCGCATCGAGCGGGAAGGGGAGGGGAGCGCGAAGGAGGGCCGCGACACCGGCAAGACGGCCATCAACCCGGCCACCGGCGAGCCGATCCCGATCTGGCTCGCCAACTACGTGATGCCCGACTACGGCGCCGGCGCCATCATGGCGGTGCCGGCGCACGACGCCCGCGACCTGGTCTTCGCGCGCCAGGAAGGCCTGCCGGTGCGGCTGGTCTACCATCCGGAGGAACCGCCCGGGGAGGGCGGTGAGCTCGCCGGGGCCGCCGATCCCGCCGCGCCGGATCCCGCCGCGCTGACCGAGCCCATCCTGCACACCGGGGTGATCCGGAATTCGCCGCCGCTCGACGGCCTGCGCGATGGACCGGCGGCGGTGCGCCGCGCCATCGAATGGTGCGCGGCGAGCGGCTTCGGCCGCGCCAAGGTCGTCTACCGGCTGCGCGACTGGCTGATCTCGCGCCAGCGCTACTGGGGAACGCCGATCCCGGTGCTCTACTGCGAGCGCTGCGGAGCAGTGCCGGTGCCCGACGACCAGCTGCCGGTCGAGCTGCCCTACGACGTCCAGTTCACCGGCCGCGAGGGCAACCCGCTGGCGCGCGTGGCGTCGTTCGTCCACGTCCGCTGCCCGCGTTGCGGCGGCCCGGCGCGGCGCGAGACCGACACCATGGACACGTTCGTCGACAGCTCCTGGTACTACCTGCGCTTCCTGTCGCCGCGCGACGGCACGCGCATGTTCGACAGCGCGATCGCCAACCGCTGGGCGCCGGTGGATCAGTACATCGGCGGCATCGAGCACGCCATCCTCCACCTGCTGTATGCCCGCTTCGTCTGCCGCGTGCTGCACGACTTCGGCATGGTGGGCTTCGAGGAGCCGTTCGCCAACCTGTTCAACCAGGGCATGATCACCCGCTACGCGGAGGTCTCGGGGCGGGTGGAGAAGATGTCGAAGTCGCGGGGTAACACGGTGTCGCCCGACGCCCTGATCGACGAGATGGGGGCGGACACCGAGCGCGTCTACACCCTGTTCATCGGCCCGCCGGAGAAAGAGGCCGAATGGAGCGACGAAGCGGTCAGCGGCGCCTACCGCTTCCTCGGCCGGATCTGGCGCATGGCCGAGAAGCTGGCGGAGGCGCCGGCCATCGCGCCGGCGGACGCCGAGCTCGAGCGCGACCGCCATGCGGCCATCCAGCGGGTCACCCACAGCATGGAGCGTTTCCACTTCAACACCGCGGTGGCGGCGTTGATGGAGCTCGGCAACTCGCTGTCGCGCGCGCTCGAGGAGAAGACCGCCTCGCGGCTGTGCTGCGAGGAGACCTTCGACACCCTGCTGCAGCTGCTGCATCCGATGGCGCCGCACCTCACCGAGGAGCTGTGGGAGCGCCGCGGCCACGTCGAGACGCTGCTCGACACTTCGTGGCCGGAGCTCGACGAGGCCAAGCTGCGCCGGGCGCGCATCAACCTGGTGGTGCAGATCGACGGCAAGCTCCGTGACCGGGTGGAGGTGGACGCCGGTGCCGCCGACAAGGAGGTTCGCGCCGCCGCCCTGGCCAGCGCCAAGGTGCAGGAGCACCTGGCCGGCAAGGAGGTCGCCAAGGCGGTGGTGGTGCCCGGCCGGCTGATCAACCTGGTAACCCGGAGGTCCGCATGAAAATCCGTTCCCTGTTGCTGCCATCGGCGGCCGCCGTGGCGCTTGCCGGGGCCGCCTTGACTCTCGCCGGGTGCGGCTACGCCCTCGTGGGGCGCGGCAACGCGCTGCCGCCCGACATCCAACGCGTCTACATCAAGCCAATGGAGAACCGCACCGGGCACCAGCGGGTGGACCAGGCGGTGACGCTGGCCATCGGCGACGAGATGGTGAAGCGCCACCGGTTCACCCTGACCACGTCGCGCGAGGGGGCGGATGCGGAGCTGTCGGGAGCGGTGGTGGGGTTCGGGGCGACGCCCGTCACCTTCGACGCGGCGGGGCGCGCCACGGCCTACGAGCTGTCGCTGACCGCTTCGATGGTCTTCAAGCGGATCAGCGACGAGAAGATCATCTGGCAGAACGCCAGCTACAACTTCCGCCAGAACTTCCCGCTCACCGCCTCCAACGCCTTCGTGGACCTCGAGTACAGCGCCATCGACCAGGCGGCGAAAGCCTTCGCCCAGACGCTGGTGAGCGATCTGCTGGAAGGGTTCTAGTCGCGGGCGCCCCCCGGCCTGTCTCAGGCGGGGAGGGCGTGGACCTGGGAGGCGAGGCGGGACTTGTAGCGCGAGGCGGTGTTCGAGTGGATGATCTTCTTCTGGGCGGTGGCGTCGATGATGCTCAGGGTGGCGGGAAGGAGGTCCGTGGCGGTCGCCGAGTCACCGGCGTCGACGGCCGCGCGCAGGCGCTTGATCGCGGTGCGCAGGCGCGAGCGGTGAGCCCGGTTGCGGTCGCGGGCGGCGGCGTTCTGGCGGATGCGCTTCTCGGCGGACTTGGTGTTGGCCATTCGTTACCCCTAACAAAGCAAAGTCGCACCGAAGTGCGACGGAGCAGGTTTATAGCAGCTCGCGGCGGCTGCCGTCAAGCCCGGGGACCTACCGGACCTACCGGTCGACGCCGATCTCGCGCAGGCGCTGGCGGGCGAGGTTCGCCTCGTCGCTGGTCGGGAACTGCCGCAGCACGTGCTGCAGCTGCACCACGCCCTGGGAGCGCTCGCCCAGCTCGAGATGCGCGTAGCCCTTCTTGAGCAGGGCACTGGCCGTCTTGTCGCTGCGCGGGTAACGGTTGAGCACCGCGTCGTACTGCTCGATCGCCTGGCGGTAGCGCCGCTGGCGGTAGTAGCACTCGCCGATCCAGTAGGTCGCGTTGGCCGCCAGGGTGGTGCTCGGGAAGCTCTCGAGGTACTGCTGGAAGCCGCGCAACGCCAGGTCGTAGCTGCTCTTGAGATAGTCGTTGTAGGCGGCGTTGTAGAGCGCCTGGGGATCGCCGGCGGAGCGGTCGCCCCGGTCGGGGATCCGCTCGTCGTGGGGTCCCGCGGCGGCCGGCGGCGATGGACCGCCGCCGCCGTCGGGGGGCGGCTGACCCGCCGGGCCGGCAGGGGCCACCGGAGCGGCACTGCGGAAGCCCTTGAGCTCCTGGTTGGTGGCGGCGATCTGCTGCGACAGCTGCGCCAGGCGGTAGTTGGTGTCCTCGAGCTTGGCCTGCAGCGCCTCGATCTGCCCCGAGAGGTCCTGCAGCTTCACCTGCATGTCGGCTTCGGTCTTGAGCAGCGAATCCATCTGCTTGCCGACCGAGGTTTCCAGGCTCTGGACCTCCTCCTTGCTGGAGCTCTGCTTCTGCACCTGCAACACCTGGCGCTGGACGTCGGTGAGCTGCGTGCGCAGCCCTTCGATGTCCGACGAGGTGACGCAGCCGCCCATCATGCCCATCATGGCAACGACGCAGGCGGTGCCCGCAAGGCGAGCACCGGCGAGGGTGGCGGAAAGCCTCGGCCTGGGAACCACTTGGCGCCGGCCTCGCGCTAGCCCTGGTTGGTGTGGCCGGTGATGACCATGTGCGCGCGGCGGTTCTGCGACCAGCAGCTCTCTTCGTGCTCGGTGCAGACCGGACGCTCGGAACCGTAGCTCAGAGTGCGCATGCGGTCGGCGCCGACGCCCAGGGAGCCGAGGTAGCTCTTGACCGCGCTGGCGCGGCGCTCGCCCAGCGCCAGGTTGTACTCGGAGGTGCCGCGCTCGTCGCAGTGGCCCTCGACGGTGAGGTTCAGGCGCGCCTGGGCCTTCAAGAGATCGGCGTTGCGCGACAGCTTGCCGCGCGAGTCGTCGCTCAGCGCGGATTCGTCGAAGGCGAAGTAGACGTCAGGGCTGAAGCCGCGCCGGCGCAGCTCGTCGTTGACGATCTGCATGTCCTGCGACAGCAGCGGGTCTTCCGTCTGGTCCTGCCTGGTCTGGTCGCGCGGCGGCTGCACGTCGGTCGTGGGGCTGGAAGGCGGCGGCACCGTAGTGGTCTCGACGTTGAGGTCGGACGGCTTGGTGGCGGGCTTCTTCTTCGGGCAGCCATAGAGCATGGTGAGCAGCAACGGCGCCATCACCCAGATCAACCGCTTGTCGAGCATTTTGGGGCCTCCTCTCCCTCTCAGAACCTGTCGGGCGCCGCCGGCCCCGGGGAGAGGACGGCGGCTGGCTCCGAATATACCACCTCGGCCTCTCGGATCGCGATATTCCCTGGCGGGGCGGCCATTCACTTCTCGAAGTTCTGCCGCGACCAGTCGGCCATGTCGTTGCCGCCGGCGTCGGTCAGCTGGTGGACGTTGCCGCCGTCGCCGGCGTCCATCACGTAGAGCTGCTTGGCGCCGGTGCGGCGGGAGGTGAAGACGATCTTGCGGCCGTCGGGCGAGAAGGCGGGCGACTCGTTCTGGCCCGGGCCGGTGGTCAGGACCCGGGTCTCGAGCGAGCCGACGTCGACCACGGCGATCTGGAACACCCCCTCCCGGCGGCTGGTGTAGGCGATGCGCTCGCCGTCCGGGCTCCAGGCGGCGCCGTCGTTGTAGGTGCCGTCGAAGGAGATGCGGCGCTGGTTCGCTCCCTCGGCATCCATGATGTAGATGTGGGGATTGCCCGCGCGGCTCGAGGTGAAGGCGATCATGTTGCCCTTCGGGCTCCAGGCCGGGTTGGTGTCGATGGCCGGCGAGCTCGTCAGGCGCCGCAGGTTGCCGCCGGAGCGGTCGCAGGTGAAGATCTCGATGTTGCCCTCGAGAGACCGCGCGAAAGCGATCTGGCTGCCGTCGGGAGAGAACGTCGGGCTGATGTTGAGCGAGCCCGAGGTGACCAGCGGGCGCTTGCGGCCGGCCGCCAGGTCGGCGAGGTAGACCCCGGGGTAGCCGTTCACGAACGAGGTGTAGGCGATGGCGTCGCCGGTCGGGCTCCAGGCGGGCGACATCGAGGTCGACCGGTGGTTGGTGATCCGCCGCTGGTTGTGGCCGTCGTAGTCCATGATGAAGATCTCTTTGCGGCCCTCGCCGGTGCGGTCGGAGGTGAAGGCGATGGCGGACATCGCGATCCCCGGCGAGCCGGTGAGGTAGCGCACCACCTCGTCCGCGAAGGTGTGCGCCATGCGGCGCGTGACGGTGGTCTTGCCGCGGTAGCGCTTGGCCAGGATCGCCTTGCCGCTGCCGACGTCGAACAGGCGGCCCTCGAACACCAGCTTGTCGTCCTCGGCGTGGGTGTCGCCGAGCAGCACCACCTCGGCCCCCGCGCCACGGTAGGCCGGCAGGTCGCGCTCGACGTCGCCGGAGAGCGACGGCGCCTTCCAGGCCTCGGCGCCCTGGATCTCGAAGTACCCGGAGAAGTCGAGGTCGGCGCGGACGGTGGCCTCCAGCTCGCCTCCCGCCGCCGCCAGGTCGCCACCCAGGTTGCCGGGATGGAACGGGGGAAGCGCCAGCTTGATCTTCGGACGCTGGCCGCGGTGCGACTCGATGGTCACCGACGAGGGCGGCGGCTGCGGCTGCGCCGCGGCCGGCGGAGCGGCCGCCGGAGCGCCCGGTGCCGGCGGGGGGGGCTGGCCCGAAGAGAGCAGCGAGGGGGCGCCGAGCGCGGCGCCGGCGAGCGCGGCCAGCAGCGCGAGCCGGGCTGGCAGTCGTGGGCTGACGAATCTCGATCTCATGTCACCGCCTCGTTCACCGCGCGATCCATGTGACCTCCAGGGAGCTGTGGTTGAGGGTGTAGGCCCGTGGCAGCGGTGCGAAGGGAGCCGCGTTCTGCACCGCGCGCAGCGCCGCCAGATCGAAGGTGTCGAAGGCCGACGACTCGCGCACCCGGAGGTCGCTGATGCTGCCGTCGCTGTGGATGGTGAAGAAGATGACGGCGTGCGCGTCGCTGCCGACCGGCGACCGCGTCCAGGACTCCTCGATCCGCGACTGGATCTGGGCGAAGTAGTAGTTGTATGCGAACTCCTGGTTCACCGGAGCCACGGTCAGCGAGCCCACGGCGGCCTTGCCGGCCGCGGTGCCGGTGGCGGCGCCGGGAGTCTCCACGGTCGGCGGCGGGGCGGCCGCTTTGAGCTTCTTTTCCAGCACCTCGCGCGGCGGCGGCAGGAGCTTGGGCTGGGTGGTGGGATCGACCCGGTTGTCCGGCTGCGCCGGCTTCGGCTTCTCGGGCTTCGCCGGCTTCGGCGGCGCCTGCGGGCGCGGCAGCACCGGCGCCTCGGCCGAGCGGGGTGGCAGCGGCGGTTCTTGCTCGGCCTTGGGGGGCGGCTGCGGCGACCGAGGCGCCGGCGGTTGCCGCTCGGCGGTGCGCTGGGCGCCGAGCCGCTGTGCCGGCACCAGCTGCACCGCGACGTATTCGAGCGGCGGCGGCGACGGCGCGAGCCGCGGCAGCGCGATGAGCAGGGCGCCGACCGCGACGTGCAGGCCGGCGGCGGCGATCAGGCTCGCCGCCGCCGGTCCGGAGCGCACGAGCCGCTCGCGCTCTGCCAGGACCTGGTCGACCGCGAGGTCCATGACGCTAGCTCCGCGGCCCTTTCGGGGGGCGCTCGGTCACCATGCCGACGTGCACGATGCCGCTGCGGTGCAGGCGGTCGAGAACCTCGATCACCCGGCCGTAGGGGACGCCGCGGTCCCCCTTGAGGAAGACCGTGTCGTCCGGGCGGCCGGCGAGGCGGTCCTTGATGCGGTCGGAGAGCTCGGAGAGCGGCACCCGCGCGTCGCGCAGGAACACCTCCCCGCCGCGATTGATCGACAGCACGATCGGGTCCTGCACCTTGAGCGGCAGGTTGCGGGCATCGGCCCGCGGCAGGGCGACCTGGATGCCCTGGTGCAGCATCGGCGTCGCCACCATGAAGATGATCAGCAGCACCAGCATCACGTCGACCAGCGGCGTCACGTTGATGTCGCCCATCACCTCGTCTTGTTCGTCGCGCAGGTGGAAAGCCATGGCCCGTTCCCGTCACCTAGTGTCCCGAGCGGGACACTAGGTGAAGTTCCGCTCCGCCAGGTTGAGGAACTCCATGACGAAGTCTTCGATGCGGGCCCGCAGCTGGCGGCCGCTGTGGGCGAAGTAGTTGTACGCGATGAGCGCCGGGATCGCGGCGCCGAGACCGGCGGCGGTGTTGATCAGGGCCTCGGCGATGCCGGGCGCGACCGAGACGATCGAGGTCGAGCCGGTGCTGCCGATGTCGCGGAAGGCCACCATGATCCCCCAGACGGTGCCGAACAGGCCGATGAAGGGCGACGCCGAGGCGGTGGTGGCGAGGAAGGGCGTCCAGCGCGCCACGTTGCGCAGCTCGACGCCTGCCGCGCGCTCGAGGGTGCGCTCGAGCGCCGCCAGCGAGGTGATGCGGTAGCCGCGCCGCTCGCCCGCCGTCTCGACCTCCTGGGCGCTCTTGATCTGGCTGTCGATCTCGGCGTATCCGGCCTGGAAGACGCCCACCAGCGGCGAGTAGCGCAGGCGGTTGGCGAGGGCGTTGACCTCGCTGAAGCGGTGGCTGCGGTGGAAGGCTTCCAGGAACTCGCGGCTCTGCCGGGCGGCGCGCCGCATCTGCCAGGTCTTGCCGAGGATGACCGCCCACGACACCAGGGAGAAGAACCCCAGCACCGCGAGGATGGACTTGGCGATCGGGCCGGATTCACGAAAGAAGTCGAACAGCCCCTGCTGCTCGAGCGGAGCCGGGGTTTGCAGGAGTACGATGCTGATCAGACCCATTCCCGGTTTCGCTCTCCTCTCGCCCTGGCCCGCAACCTCGCGTGAAGAACCCAATCGCCGTGGGGCGGAGTGCCGGTCCGGCCGGCGCGCGCCACCGTAGCATGCGGCGGCGGGCGTCTCCAAGCGATGCCGCCACGCCCAAGCGCGCCGCCGAGGTGTCGTTATGGCACGAACTCGCCCCGCAGGCGGGTCGAACGAGGTGGAGCAGCAAACCCTATGCCTCGAGCGGCCGCGGTTACGATCCGCCGCCGTGAGCGCTGCCCTCGCCGCCGCCGTCACGGCCGCCGCCGTCACCACCGCCGCGGCCCTCATCGCCGCCGAGGTGCGTTCCCGGTGATTCCGGCCGCGTGGAGCCGGCAGCGGCAGCCGGAGGGTCCCCCGCGGCGCCGGTGCGGCCGTGGCCGGCCTCCGCGGCGCTCGGGGCGGTTTCCGGCGTGCCCGGCGTGCCTGCCGCGTCCGGCGCGCCCGGGGCACCGCGACCGCGCTTGCGCTTGCGGCCTCCCCGGCGGCGCTTGCGCCCGCGCGGAGCCTCCAGCTCGTCGGGGCCCTTCGCGAGAGGGTCGAGAGGGGCGGCCCCCGCGGCGGCGGCAGGGGCAGCCTCGGCGCGAGGACGGGCGGCCGGAGGGCTGGCCTGGCGCGGGTGGTCGGCCGGGGAGCGGCGCTCGCGATGAGGCTCACCGCCGGACCGGGCCTCGCCGGCGCTGTGGCGCCCTTCTCCTGGCGAGCGAGCGGGTCGTGCCTTGCCGGCCGCGCCGCGCTGGCGCCCGCGCTGGCGGCTGCCGCGCTCGCCGGCCGCGGGACGGCCCGCCGCGCGCGCCGCGGGCGCGGACCGGGCGCGCCGGCCGGAGGCGTCCCGCGGTTCGGCGATTCCGGCTCCGGGCGGCCCCGCGCCGAAGTCGTCGTCTCCGTCAGTGCCGTCGGTGCCGGCATCGCCGGCGTCTTCCGGCCCGCTGCCGGCGGCGAGCGCCAGGTCCCAGGGCTTGAGCGCCGCGACCGCCGGTTGCGGGCGTTCCCGCCGCACCGCGGGGTGCTCGCGCTTGAACCATTCGATCTGCTCCTCCGGCCGATGCAGGCCGGCGGCGGCGATCACCTCGATGCGCAGGTCGAACTCGCGCTCGAGCTCGGCCAGCTCCTGCCGGCGGCTGTTCTGCATGGCGTCGGCGAGCTCGGGGTGCAGGCTGATGCGGACGCCCTGCACGAGTCCCGAGGAGGCGCGGGCCTCGATGCGCCGCAGCAGGCTCAAGGTCACCATCTCCGGGCTGGCCAGCCGGCCGGTGCCGGCGCAGGTGGGGCAGGGGCGGTGGGTGCGCACCTGCAGCGCCTGCTGGATGCGCTGGCGGTTGATCTCGAGCAGCCCGTTGGAGCTGATCCGGCCCACCGAGGAGCGCGCCTTGTCCGACTTCATGGCGTCCTTCAGCGCCTTCTCGACTCGGCGCTGGTTCTTGCTCGCGCGCATGTCGATGAAGTCGACCACCACCAGGCCGCCGATGTCGCGCAGCCAGAGCTGGCGCGCGACCTCGGTGGCGGCCTCGAGATTGGTGTGGAGCGCGGTCTCCTCCTGGGTGGCGGCGCGGGTCGAGCGGCCGGAGTTGACGTCGATGGCGGTCAGCGCCTCGGTGCCGTCGATGACGATCGAGCCGCCGCTCGGCAGCTCCACCCGCCGCTCGTAGATGCGGTCGATCTGCGGCTCGAGGTCGAAGCGGCTGAACAGCGGCAGGCGGTCCTCGTAGCGCTCCAGGTGGATCTTGGCGCGCGGCAGGAAGGCCTCGATGTACGCCTGGACCTTCTGGAACGCCGCGTCGTCGTCGACCAGGACCTCCTCGATGCTGCTGTCGAGGTGGTCACGCAGCGCCTGCACGATGAGGTCCTGGTCGCTGTAGAGCAGCCGGCTGCTCTTGCCGGCGAGGGCGGCCGCCTGCACCCGCTTCCACAGCCGCAGCAGGGCGGCGAGGTCGCGGCTGATCGCCGTCTTGTTCTGGTCCAGGGCGTTGGTGCGCACGATGACGCCACAGCCGGGGGGCAGCTCGAGGTTGGCGACCAGCGACTTGAGCTTCTTGCGGGTCTCCTCGTCCTCCACCTTGCGCGACACGCCGCGGGTGTCGTCGAAGGGTGTCAGCACCAGGTAGCGGCCGGCGAGCGACAGGCTGGTGGTGAGCGACGCTCCCTTCTGTCCGATGGCGTCGCGGGCCACCTGCACGACGATCGGCTTGCCGCGCTCGAGCACCTCCTCGATGCGCGGCTGGCCGCCGCGCGGCTCGTGGTAGTAAGCCTCGGGGACGACGTCCTGGATGGAGAGGAAGCCGTGGCGCTCGACGCCGTAGTCGATAAAGGCGGCGTTGAGGCTGGGCTGGATGTTGACGATCGAGCCGCGGTAGATGTTGCCGCGGGTGAGGCCGGACTCGGCGACGTCCACCTGGAAATTCTCCAGCGTGTGGTCGCGGACGACGGCGATGCGCAGCTCTTCCGGACGCTGCGCGTTGATCAGCATTCTGCGCGTCAAATCTCGCTCCCTTCCAGGGTGTTCAGGGCAGGGCCACGGGAGAATCGGCCGGGAGACAAGCCGGAGAAAAGCAGGCGGGCGAGCCCGCCGCCCCTCTCATTGTCCCCCGCCGGCGCCCATCGCCGCAAGCCCGCGGCGCGAACGGGGCGTGAATCGGTACCGGTAGAGGGTCAGTTTCCCTCTGCCATTTACCGCCCGCCCACCGGTCGAGAGCTATGCTATGATCGCATTACGGAAATGCGGTCCGCGTTGTAGTCCCCGGCTTTCCCCTCGGAAACGCCGGCCCAGGACAGCAGGCGCTCGCCATCGGCAGTCGACGCTGACACCTCGATTCATGGAGTCCACCGGCATGGCTCGTACAACTGCCCTTCAAAGTCCTCGGATCTGCCGGCGGCGCTGGCTGGCCGCCATCCTGCTGCTCGTGGCCCTCGCGATCGGCGGTGCCGGGGCGGCTGTCGCGGCTGCGGCTCCGCTGGGGTCGGCGGCGCCCGCCGGCTCGAGCGTGGCGCGGGGCTGGCAGAAGGTGAGCATGCCGGCGGTCGGGTCCTACTTCGAGCTGTACGTGCCGTCCGCCTGGGACGGCACGACGGCGCTGCCCCTGGTGGTGTTCCTCCATGGGGCCGGCGGCACCCCCGAGGAGTACTTCTCCAACCTCGCCCCCGCGGCGGAAGGGGCTCGATGCGTGGTGGCGGCGCCGAAGGCTTCTTCCGACAACGGCTGGGGCCTCGGCAACGACGACCAGATCATCGCCGCGACGTCCGTCACGGTAGCGAGCATGGTGCCGGTGGACCCGGCGCGGATCAGCATCGCGGGCCATTCGGCGGGCGGAGCGGAGGCCTACCTCGTTGCCTACGGCACCGTGAGCCATTACAGCGCCGTGTTCACGCTCTCGGCTCCCTTCTACCCGGTGAGCTCGGTCGCCGACCCGGCCTACAAGGCGCCGATCCACATGTATTACGGCACCACCGACCCGAACTATGCCACCTACGGCGCCTACGCCGCCCTGCAGCAGCAGTGGAACGCGCTCGGGGTGACCTGGGAGAGCGACATCGAGACCGGCTGGGGGCACGACTTCTGGCCGCCGCTGTCGATGCTGCTGGGATTCCAGTTCCTGGTGGGCAAGTCCTACGTCAGCTGCACCGGCGATGCCACCCACGCCTGCCTGCAGCAGGGCCGCTACCGGATCGCCCTGACCTGGCAGGATGCCAGCGGCCGGACCGGGGTGGGCTCGCCGGTGCCGGCGGCGGTGTCGCCCGACTCGGCAGTGCTCTGGTTCTTCGATCCGACCAACTGGGAGATGCTGGTCAAGGTGCTCGACGGCTGCGGCCTCAACCAGCGGGTCTGGGTGTTCGCCGCCGCCACCACCAACGTCGCGTACACGTTGACGGTCACCGACACCATCACCGGCAAGCTCAAGACCTACCAGAACCCGGCCGGCCAGGCCGCCGCCGCCGTCACCGACACCGACGCCTTCGCGACCTGTCCTTGAGGGGCTACCCGACCGCCTCTTCAACCGGGCGGCGGGGCGGTGCCGCGGGCCAAGCGGCCGTCGAGGTCGAGCTCGGGGGCGACCTGTTGCATCGCCGCGAGGACGTTGCCGACGTGCGGCCAGAGCTCGAGCTCGCCGCCGAAGCAGGCGCGGCTGAATTCGGCGGTCGCCTGGGCGACGTGCTCGCGGTCCACGCCGGCCGCGAAGGCGCGCTCCTTCCAGCGCTTCTGGATCGACTTGAGCTCGACCTCGCGCAGGTCCTTGCTCGGCCGCACGAGAGCTGCCGCGATCACCAGGCCGGTGACCTCGTCGCAGGCGAGCAGCGCGAAGTCGATGGGCCGCTCGCGCTCGACGCCGGTGCCCTCGGTATTGTGGGAGAGGATGGCGCGGACCACGTTCTCGCTCGCCCCATGCTCGCGCAGGGTGGGCGCGCCGGCGGCCGGGTGCTGATCGAGAGTGGGGTGGATCTCCCAGTCGAAGTCGTGCAGCAGCCCCGCGAGCCCCCACTCCTCGACCTCGCCGCCCAGCCGCGCCGCATACCCCCGCATCGCCGCCTCGACCGCCAGCATGTGCCGCCGCAGCCCCGGCGACTGCACATTCTCCACCACCAGCTCCCAAGCCCGCTGTCGCTCCATCGGATCTCCCTCCGCCACGTCCCGCCTTCCGCGGGCGTTTAGGATAACCCGATCCAGAGATTCAGCCGCCAAGCGAGAGGAGACCCTGACCCGCAGCGGTCGCCGGAGAGACAACCGAGCGGAGAGGAGGAGGGAGGGCCGCGGGGAGATTCCAGAGCTGTCGCCTTTTCCGTCTATACTTTTGGACATGAGCGTCGCGCTGCTGGAAGACACGCCTCTTCGGCTGGATCTTGCCGCCTTCTGGCAGCGCGTCGCGGCGATGCTCGCCGGAACCTCGATCGAGAGCCGTTGACCCGGCGCGGAGCACCATCTCGCCGTGCGCAAGATCACCCTGATCACGACCGGCGGCACCATCGAGAAGATCTATGACGAGCAGCGCGGGGAGCTGGTCAACCGGCACTCGATCGTGCGGCGCATGCTCTCGGAGCTGCGCCTCGAGGACACCGAGGTCAACGTCTTCGAGCTGATGAGCAAGGACAGCCAGGAGATGACCGAGGCCGACCGCCTGCGCATCCTCGAGGCGGTGCGCGCCAGCGGCCCCAGCGGCGAGGGCGACGCGACCGGCATCGTGGTCCTCCACGGCACCGATACCCTGGAGGTGACCGGCGAGAAGCTGTTCGCCGAGATCTCCGCGCCGCGCATCCCGATCGTGCTCACCGGCGCCATGCGGCCCTTCGACATGAAGCAGTCGGACGCGCTGCAGAACCTCACCGAGGCCCTCTTCGCCACCGGCGCCCTGCCGCCGGGGGTCTACCTCGTCGCCCATGGCCGCGCCCTGCCCTTCCCCGGGGTGCGCAAGGACCGCGAGCGCGGCACCTTCACGCGGGATTAGACGTCCGAGAAAGGCAGCCGCGGCGGCATCTCTAGCGAGCTGCCGTCGTAGACCAGGCGGACCCGCGCCGGGTCCGGGGCGACGACGACCCTGGCGTTGGCATCGAGCTGGTGGCGCTCGGCGCGGCCCGTCCGGTTGGCCCAATCAGTTACTTCCGCCGGCCTGCTGCTCCTTCTCGCGACGCTCCGGCGACGAGCAGTACTTGGCGACCAGCTGGAGGAAGGGAGTGCAGTCGGGCCGCTGGAAGTCGAGCGCGCGGCAGCGGGCGGCGGCCCACGGAATGATCTTGCCTGAGCCGGGAGCGCCCTCACAAAAGCTCTTGCTCAAACGGCTCCTCGCCAAACAACCGTCGAGCCGTTGGTACTCGTAATGCGAATCCGAAAAACTCATTTGCGGGTCGGGCCGCAGACGGTCGAGTGTCGCCGCGAGGCATCGAGCCTCATCAAGCCCGGCTCCTTCGTGCTCGCCCTGCGAGCGTGCAGCCGTGCCGGACTCCATGAGCGAATGCCACCTGGCCCAAAGCCACCACGTGCCACCGATCGCCAACACCCCGAGCAGGACAACGCACCCGCCGACTCCGAGCAGTACCTTGGGGACTGTCGTCACGGTTCTCCTTGGTGAGGAGTGCACAAACGGCGGGCGGGAGGGGGCACCCTCGCGGCTCCGAGCGGTCCGCCGCCCGTGAGGTCGCCCTTGGAGGGCCATACTACCGGAGAGGCGGGGCCTTACTATAGACGCGCGGTGGCCGCCGAGGCCGCCGCGGGGAGTGGGATTGCTGATCCGAGTCGTCACCTACAACATCCATCGCGCGATCGGCGTGGACCGCCGCTTCAAGCCCGAACGCATCGTCCGCATCCTTCACCACCACAATCCCGACCTGGTGCTGCTGCAGGAGGTCGACGAGGGAGCGCCGCGGTCACGCGAGCTGGACATGGCCCGAGAGCTCGCCGCCGAGCTCGGCTTCGCCCACTTCGCGGTGGGCCACAACGTCAGCTTGCGGAAGGGGCGCTACGGCAATGCCACTCTCAGCCGGTTCCCGATCCTGCGCGAGCGCAACATCGACCTGTCGGTCGCCGGCAGCTGGATCCGCCGCGGCTGCCAGCACACCAGCATCGCGCTGCTCCCGGGGCGTCCGGCGCTCGAGGTCTTCAACCTCCATCTCGGGCTGTCGGCGCGCGAGCGCGACCGCCAGGTGGAGCTGCTCGCCCGCTCCTCCGAGTTCGCCTCCCTCGGCCCCGAGGCGCCGTGCCTGGTGGCCGGCGACTTCAACGACTGGCGGTCGCTGCTGCGTCCGAGGTTCACCAACGGCCTCGGGTTCCTCTGCGCCACGGACGGCCGCACCGGCCGGCACCGGCCGCTGGCGACCTTTCCCGCCTTCTCGCCCCGCGGCGGGCTCGACCGCATCTATTACCGCGGACCGCTGCGGCTGCTCGGGGTGCGCCGCTGCCGCCTGCAGGTGTCGCGCGTCGCCAGCGATCACCGGCCGGTGATTGCCGAGTTCCAGTTCCACGCTGCTTGAAAACCAGCCGCAAGGCGTATGCTTGCGGCAAAATGCCACGTCCCGCCGTCCTCCTCGTCGAGCCGCAGGCCGCGCGCCGCAAGGAGCTTTCCCGCGGCCTTTCGTCCCTGGGTTACGAGGTCATCCCGGCGATCGACGAGCGGCAGGGGCGGCGCTTCATGCAGGAGATGGGGGAGCTGGGGCCGCCCGTGGTGGTGGCGCCGCTGGGCTTCGTGGATCCCCGCGCCGGCGCGCCAACTCCTCGCGGCGGCGTCGAGACCGGCAACGGCAGCCGGCGAACGCTGCTGCTGCTCGGCGAGCGCGAGGAAGACGGGCAGGACCTGCCGGGGGAGGTCTCCTACCTGGCGACCGGCGGCCTGGCGGCCGGCGAGCTGGTGCGGCGCGTTCACGTGCTGCTCTTGGGGCGCGAGGTCGGCGTCGAGGCCGACTCGCAGCTGGCGTCGCTCGTCGGCGACCTCGAGCTGACGCCGTTGCTCGAGCTGCTGCGGGCGTTGCAGCGCGCCGAGGTGTCGGGCCGGCTGGTGCATGCCGCCGGCGAGGTGACGCTGATCCGCGGCCAGGTGGTGGCGGCGGCGGCCGGAGCCGCGCGCGGCCTGAAGGCTTTCTGCCGCCTGAGTCATCTCGATTCCGGGCCGGTGCGCGTGGTGCCGGCGGCCGCCGACGACGAGATCGCCCTGGGCCGCGGCGCCGGCGAGCCCGAGATCCGCGAGGACATGAAGGCGCTGATCATCCGCGCGCTCGAAGACCGGGTGCACGACGTCCCGGCGCCGCGCTCCCGGTTGCGGCTCGAGATCGGCGCCGATTTCTTCGAGCGCAGCTTCACGCCGCGCCAGAAGGAAGTGCTGGCGGCCATCCCTGCCGCGCGCACCGTCGGGCGGCTGGTCGATGCGCTGCCGGCGACCGACGGCGAGGTGCTGAGGGCGCTGGGGGAGCTGGCCGCGATCGGAGTGGTCGAGGTCGAGGAGCCCGAGGCGGCGGTCCGGGTGGTGACCGATTCGACCTCGGACCTGCCGGAGGATCTGGCGCGCACGCATGGCATCCACGTGGTGCCGCTGCTGGTGATCTTCGGCGACCGCACCTACCATGACGGCGTCGACCTCGGCGCGCGGGCGTTCTACGAGCGGCTGGAGACCGCGGCGGTGTCGCCGCGCACCAATCCACCGCCTCGCGGCGAATTCCTCAGGGTCTACCGCGAGGTCGCGGCGCGGCAGGACATCTTCTCGATCCACCTCTCCGAGAAGCTGTCGCAGACGGTGGTCAACGCCCGCGCGGTCGCGGAGGAGGCGCGGCCCGTGCTGGCGGCGCTGCGGCCCGCCGCGGCCGGCCGCTCGTTCGCCATCGAGGTCGCCGACAGCGACAGCATCAGCCTCGGCCTTGGCCTGCAGGCGCTGTTCGCGGCCCGCATGGCGCAGCGCGGCCTCGACCTGCCGGCCATCCGGGGCCGCATCGAGGCGATGCGCGGCCGCGTGCACGTGCTCTTCGTCGTCGACACGCTCGACTACCTGGCGCGGGGCGGCCGGATCGGCAAGGCGCGGGCGCGGATGGGCAAGGTCCTCGGCGTCAAGGCCATCCTCGGCGTCGCCGACGGCGAGGTGGTGGCGGTGGACCGCGTGCGCGGCGGGCGCGCCGCGCACCCGCGGCTGATCGAGCTGCTCGCGCAGCGCGTCGACCCTGAGCGCCCCGTGGTGGCGGCCATCGGCCACTCCAACGCGCCGATCTGGGCCGACCGCCTGCGCGCCTTGCTCGCGGAGCGCTTCCATCCCGCCGAGCTGATGGTGACCGAGATCGGACCGGTGGTGGGCACCCACTCCGGGCCTGGCACCGTCGGCGCCGCCCTCTTCCAGCCGACCGCCGAGGAGCTGCCGCTGATCGCGCCGCTCAGTGAACCTGGCTGATCCGCCCTCCGTTTTCGGCCCGCATCGGCCGTTTTCGCCGTAGACTGTCCGCAGGGGAGGCCGCGATGTCCGACGACCGCAAGTACCGCCAGAGAGGCTACCAGGACAGCGACCGGAGCCGCTCGTCCCAGGGACCGCGCGGGCCGGAGCCGCCGCGGCCGAAGCCCGAGGGACCGCGCGGGCGCGGGCTCGGCGCTCCGACCGAGAATGTCTTCCGCTGCGCCGCCTGCGGCGCCAAGCGGTTGGTGTCGGCCGAGGCAGGCCACCCTGATTCCCTGGCCTTGGATGCCACCTGCTCCCGCTGCGGCGCCGACCTGCACGCCTGCACCAACTGCGCGCATTTCGACACCGGCAGCCGGTGGGAGTGCCGGCGCCACGCAGAGTTGCCGGCACGCGTCGCCAAGAAGAGCGCGCGCAACGAGTGTGGCCTGTTCCTTCCCAGGCTGGCGCAGGAGTTCGGCGCCGATCGGGACCGCCCGCAGGGGCCGGCGGGCTCCTCCGATCCGCGGGCGGCCTTCGACGCCCTGTTCAAGATCTGATCCGCCCCCCCTGCCCCTCCGCGGATCGGAGAGACCCGCCCGCCCATCATCGGTACCCCATGATCCAGGTCGACGACAGCTTTGCCATTCCCGAGGAGGAGCTGACGTTTGCCACCTCGCGCAGCGGCGGCCCGGGCGGCCAGAACGTCAACAAGCTCGAGACCCGCGTCACGGTGCGCCTCGATCTGGCGTCGCCGAGCCTCGACGAGGCACGCCGCGCCCGCATCCGCGAGCGTCTCGCGACGCGCGTCTCTCGCGCCGGCGTCCTCGCGGTCACCTCTCAGCGCCATCGCACCCAGGCCGCCAACCGCGAGGCGGCGGTGGCCCGGCTGGTCGAGCTGCTGCGCGATGCGTTCGCCGAGCGCGAGCCGCGCCGTCCGACGCGCCCCGGCCGCGCCGCCCGCGCCCAGCGCCTGCGCGCCAAGCGCCTGCGCTCCCACCGCAAGCGAGAGCGGGCGGCGCCGCCGGAGGAATAGAGGACTGGGTCCGGTTCGCGCCCGGGGATACCCCGGCGCGAGGAAATGGACCCAGTCCGCGGCCGGAGCTACTCGATCTCGACCTCGCGCAGGTCGATGGCCGGCTCACGGTAATGCAGCTGCAAGCCCTCGAGAGTCTTCACCAGCACCGAGGCGACGATCAGGTTGCGGTACCACTTCTTGTTGGCCGGCACCACGAACCAGGGCGCCACGCTCGTCGAGGTGCGGGTGATCGCTTCCTCGTAAGCCGCCATGTAGGCGTCCCAGCGCTTGCGATCCTCGAGGTCCGAGGCACTGAACTTCCAGCGCTTCTCGGGATCGGCGAGCCGTTCCAGCAGCCGCCGGCGCTGCTCGTCGCGGTCGATGTAGAGGAAGAACTTGAGGACGCTGGTGCCGCTCTCGGCGAGCAGCCGCTCGAAGTCGTTGATCTGGGAGTAACGCGCCTTCCAGACCTTGGCGGGCACCAGGTCGTGGACGCGCTCGACCAGCACGGCCTCGTAGTGGCTGCGGTTGAAGATCCCGATCTCGCCGGCGGCCGGCACCTTCCGGTGGACGCGCCAGAGGAAGTCGTGTTCGAGCTCCTCCTGGCTCGGTGCCTTGAAGGCCGTCACCCTGACGCCGAGCGGGTTGACGCCCTCGAAGACGTGAGAGATGGTGCCGTCCTTGCCGCTGGTGTCCATGCCCTGCAGCACCACCAACACCCGGCGGTCCTGCTCGGCCCACAGCAGGTTCTGCTGCGCGTGCAGGCGCTGGTTGAGGTCCTCGAACGCCTTCGCGGTCCGGCGCTTGCCGCCGCTCCAGCCGGCGGTCGAGTCGGCGTCGACCCGGCGGACGCGGAACTTGCTGCCCGGCTCGACACGGTGGTGCTTGATCATGGGATTCCTCGCGCCCTCGAAGGTAGCACAGCGCGGTAGTGTCCTAGATTGCCGGATTGCCCTTGGGAGGCAAGGGGCAATCCAGCCGGGACACCCACAGTGCCGATACCCTCGAGACCGTTCACTGCTATGATAGCGGCGCTCCGCCAGCCCAGGGGACGGACTTCGTGTGTCCGCCGCCGCCGGCACTGCCCATTCGGGGCCTGGCGCGCGAGAACGTCACACGGAGACATTACTGTGCCCGAAGCTACCGCAACACCCCGCCGCGTCAACTGGCTGAACGTCTCGTTCCTGGTGGGCACGGCGCTCATCGCCGCCGTCGGCACCCCCTGGTACCTGGTCACGCGCGGGCTCGGCTGGCCCGAGGCGATCACCTTCGTCGGCCTGTGGCTCGTGGTGGGAGTGTCGGTGACCGGCGGCTATCACCGCCTGTTCGCCCACAAGACCTACCAGGCCGCCTGGCCGGTGCGCCTCTTCTACGTCGTCTTCGGCGCCGCGGCGCTCGAGAACTCCGTCCTCAACTGGACGGCCGACCATCGCGTCCATCATTCCGAGGTCGACCATGAGCGCGACCCCTACAACATCCAGAAAGGCTTCTGGTGGGCGCACATGGGCTGGATCTTCTTCGAGAACGAGACGCCGCCGGTCACGGTGGTGCGCGACCTGCTCGAGGACCCGCTGGTGCGCTGGCAGGCGCGCTGGTACGCGCCGATCGGCATCGGCGTCGCCTTCGGCATCCCCTTGATCGTCGGGCTGGCCACCGGCCGCGTCCTGGGCTGCCTGCTGATCGGCGGCGTGCTGCGGGTGGTGGTGAGCCATCACGGCACCTTCTTCATCAACAGCCTCTGCCACATGGTCGGCCGCCAGCCGTACAGCCGCGAGCACAGCGCCCGCGACAGCTCGGTCATGGCCGTGCTCGCCTTCGGCGAGGGCTACCACAACTACCACCACAGCTTTCCTTTCGACTACCGCAACGGCATCAAGCGCTGGCACTTCGACCCCGCCAAGTGGACCATCTACGGCCTGTCGATCGTCGGGCTCGCCGGCGACCTGCGCCGCGCCTCCGACGCCGTCATCCTGAAGGCCCGCATCGACGTCCAGTTCGAGCGCGCCAAGGAGCGGTTGGAGCGGCTGCAGAAGAACCGGCGGGTGCTGGCGGAGGCCCGCGAGAGCGTCGAGCTGCGGCTGCACGAGACCTACGCCAGGCTGCAGGCGGCGCTGCGCGAGCTGGTCGCGGCACAACGCCAGCGCCGTCCCGCGGTCTCCAAGCTGGCCCTGGAGGTGAATGCGTCGCTGGCCCAGGCCGTGACACCGGCGGCGGAGACGCCCGAGGGCCGGCTGGGAACGATCCAGCACGCTCTCGAGCAGGCACTGTGGGACTGGAAGCAGGCGTTGCGGCAGATGAAGCGGCTGCCGGCCGCCGCCGTTGCCGCTTGATCTTCCCGGTTCGTCATCGGCCCGCCCCCCCTGCGAGGGGGCGCTGGCGGCCTCCGGCGCGTGCCAGCGCGCCCCATCCGTAATCCATGAGAACGAAGAGAGGACCTTCCATGAGCATTCCCGCGTCATCGCAACGTCCCGCCTGCCGTCCGCACGTGCCCGCTTCGATCGCCATCCCGCACCCGCGCCGCACCTCTGTCCGCCGGCTGCTGGCGCCGGCCCCGGTGCTGACGGTGCTGACCGGACTGATCGGGCTGATCGGGCTGATCGGAGCCATGGCCGGGGCGATCCCGGCAGGCGCCCAGGGGGCGCAGATGATGCCGACGCCCCCCGCCAGTCCGCCGCCGGAGGGCAAGGTGCCGCCGCCGACCGTGCAGGTGCTGGCGGATGACGTCCAGGAGACGGCCGTGTCGCTGCGCGACGCCGCCCTCAAGGGGACGCAGGCCTGGAGCCTCCTTTCCTCGCTGACCACCGAGGTCGGCCCGCGGTCCGCCGGCTCCCCGGGCGACCGCCGGGCGGTGGCCTGGGCCGTGCGCACCCTGCAGGGGCTGGGCTTCAGCAACGTGCACACCGAGAAGGTGACGGTGCCGCACTGGGTGCGCGGCGAGGAAGCCGGGGAGATCACCGCCCCCTACCCGCAGCGGGTGGCCCTGACCGCCATCGGAGGGAGCGTCGGCACGCCGGCCGCCGGCATCGAGGCGCCGGTCGTCGAGGTCGCCGGCCTGGACGCCCTCGACCATCTCGACGCCGCCAAGGTCAAGGGCAAGATCGTCTTCTTCAACACCCCGACCGACCGCACCCGGGACGGCTCGGGCTATGGCAAGGCGGTCCCCGTCCGCTCGCAAGGCCCGTCGCGCGCCGCCAAGCTCGGCGCCGTGGCGGTGGTGGTGCGCTCGATCGGCACGGACTCGAACCGCCTGCCGCACACCGGCGGCCTGCGTTACGACCAGGGCTTGCCGCGGATCCCGGCGGCGGCGCTCTCCGCTCCCGACGCCGACCTGCTGGCCGCCGAGCTCGCCGGCGGCAAGCCGGTGCGCTTCCGCCTGCGGCTGGGTGCTCGCACCCTCGCGCCGGCCGAATCGGCGAACGTGATCGGCGAGATCCCCGGGCGCGAGAAGCCGGAGGAGATCGTGCTGCTCGGCGCGCATCTCGACTCCTGGGACCTCGGTACGGGCGCCATCGACGATGGGGCCGGCTGTGCCATCGTCATCGAGGCGGCGCGGCGGATCGGCGAGCTCAAGACCCGGCCGCGCCGCACGCTGCGGGTGGTGCTCTTCGCCAACGAGGAGCTGGGCCTGTCGGGCGCCGAGGCCTATGCCAAGGCGCACGCGCAGGAGCTGCCGCGGCACGTGCTGGCACTCGAATCCGACCTCGGGTCGGGGCGGGTCTGGCGGCTCGAATCGCGGGTCGCGGTCGAATCCATGGGCTGGATCCGCGAGCTCGATCGGCTGCTCAACCCGATCGGTGCCGGCTCGGGCACCAACAACGGCGAGGGCGGCCCCGACCTCGAGCCGCTCGGGCGCGCCGGGGTGCCGGCGGTGTCGCTGATGCAGGACGCCACGGCCTACTTCGACTTCCACCACACCGCCAACGACACCCTCGACAAGGCCAACGCCAGGGACCTCGACTACAACGTCGCCGCCTGGTCCGCGGTGGTCTACGCGGCAGCCGAGCTGCCCGGCGACTTCGGCCGGGTCACGCCTCCGCTGCCGCGCCGCTGAGGCGGAGCAGGAGCTCCTCGGCGAGCAGCTGGTAGGCGGCGGCGCCGGTGGCGGTCGGGTCGAACTGGAAGATCGTCTGGCCGGCCCGCGGCGCCTCCGCCAGGCGCGTGTTGACGCGGATCTCGATGGCGAAGACCAGGCTGCCGAGCTCGCCGCGGATCAGGTCGATGGTCTCCCGGGTGGCGCGGGTGCGGTAGTCCACCATGGTCAGCAGCACGCCCAGCGGCCGGGTGCGCACCCCGGCGTCCCAGGCGACGCGCTGCGCCGCCGCGAGCAGGTTCGGGATGCCGGAGGCGGCCAGGAACTGCGGCACCACCGGCGCCAGGAAGGCATCGGAGGCGACGACCGCGTTGACCGGCAGCAGCGACAGCGACGGCGGGCAGTCGAGGAAGATGAAATCGTAGGCGCCGGCGAGGGGCGCCAGCGCGGCGCGCAGCCGCCCCTCCCGGCCGCGCGAGCGGGCGAGGTCGGCATCGGCGTGCACCAGGTCGACCGAGGCGGTGACCAGGTGGAGGCCGGCGATGGCGGTCTCGCGCACCGCCTGGCCGACCGCCATGCCGCCTGCCAGCACGTCGGCGACCGAGGGCGCGAGCGCGCCGCGGTCGACGCCCAGCGACAGCGAGGCGGAAGCCTGGCTGTCGAGATCGACCAGCAGCACGCGCTTGCCACTCCGGGCAAGGGCCGCCGACAGGTTGACCGCGGTGGTCGTCTTGCCGACGCCTCCCTTGCGGCTGATCAGGGCGATGATCACTCGCCGCGGAATCTACCTCACCGCGGCGGTTCCCGAGTAGCCCCCGGGGTTGGCTCGATGCCGAACCGGCGCAGCCGCCTCACGGCTTGGGCGGCATCTTGCTCGGACCGCCGCCGGGAGGCAGCGGGACTGGCCGCGGGGGGGAGGGCTCGATCGCGGTGGCGGGAGGAGCCGCGGCAGCCGGCTCCGGCGGCGGTGGTGTGGAAGCCGCCGGGGGGCCGCTGGCGGCGCGCAGGCGGGCGAAGAGGTTCTCGAGGTTGACCCCGGTCAGCGATTCGACGACCGGCGGCAGCTGCGACAGGACGCGGGCGACCTCGGCGGTGACCTTGGAGGCGCCGAGGTCGCCGTTGCCGCCGGTCGCGATCATGGTGATGCGGTCGATGCGCGACAGCGGCTCGGCGACGGCGCGCGCGATCTCGGGCAGCACCGGGGCCAGGATCTGCAGCACCGCGGCCTCGCCGTAGTTGCGCCAGGCCTCGGCCTTCTTCTCCATGGCGAGCGCCTCGGCCAGCCCCTGCGCCTGGCGGATCTGCGCCTCGGCGATGCCGCGCGCGCGGTCGGCCTCGGCCTGCGCCAAGCCCGTCGCCCGGATGACCTCCGCCTCGGCCAGCCCCCGCGCCTTCTCGCCCTCGGCGACGGTGGCGAGGCGCGACCGCTCGGCCTCCGCGCCGGTCTCGACGCGCTGGCGCTCGGCCGAGGCCAGGGTCTCGATCTCGTAGCGCTTGGCGTCGGCCTGGCGCTTGACGGTGGCGTCGAGCTCGCGCTCCCGGCGCTTGATCTCCTGCTCCTGGATCTGGATCTCCATCGTCTTCTTCTGCAGGTCGTAGGCCATCTCGGCATCGGCGCGCTTGCGGTTGGCGATCGCCTGCTGCTCGGCGATCGCCTGCGCCGCCTGGGAGTTGGCGATCTCCGCCGCCCGCCGCGCCGCCGCCTCGGCTTCCTGCTGGCGGCGGCTGCGGTCGGCCTGGGCCTCGGCGACGGCGGCGTCGCGCTTCGCCTCGGCTTCCTGGGCGAGGCGCTGCGCCTCGGCCTGGCGCTCGCGGGTCTCGCGCTCGGCGTCGGCCTGGGCGATGGCGGATTCCTTCGCCGCCACCGCTTCCGCCACCGAGGCGGTGCGCTTGACCTCGGCGATGCGCGGCTTGCCCAGGGCCTCGAGGTAGCCGTGCTTGTCGCGGATGTCGCGGATGGTGAACGAGTCGATGCCGAGACCCATGTTGCCGAGGTCGCCGGCGGAGATCTCCTGCACCTTCTGGGCGAACTGGTCGCGGCTCATGTAGATGTTCTCGACCGTCAGGGTGCCGAGGATGCCGCGCAGGTGGCCCTGCACCGTCTCCAGGGCGATCTTGGCGATCTCTTCCGGGCGCTTGCCGAGGAAGCGCTCGGCGGCCGCGTGCAGCGATGCCTCGTCCTTCTTGATCTTGATCTGGGCCACGCCGTCGACGGCGATCGGCACCCCCTGCGAGGTATAGACCTCCGGCGTCGTCACCTCGAGGGTCATCACCTCGAGCGAGAGGCGGTTCCAGGTGTGGAAAAGCGGCACCACCATGCCGGCGCCGCCGCTGATGAAGTTCACCTTGCCGCGCCCGGAGACCACGATCACCTCGTTGGGTCCGGCCTTCTTGAGGAAGGCGAGGTAGGAGATGACGTAGCCCACGGCCACCACCGCCAGCACCGCCACCGCGCCGAGCACCAGCACCGAGCCCCCGAAGCTACCCATGAGAGCGATCTCCTTGTAGGGCGCCGCCCGTGCCGCCGGCATTACCAACGCCGCCGGCGCCGCCCGCCGCATTGGCTGAGGAGGGCGGTCCGGCCCTGACCACCAGGGTCGGTCCCGCCGCCACGATGGTGACCGTGGCGCCGCGCGCCACCGCCAGGCCGGCCACCTCGCGCGCCGGCGCGGCATAGCGCTGGCCGCCGGCGGTCGCCATCGCCTCGCCGACGCCGCCCGCCGGGATCGGCACGGTGACCTCGGCGGCGCCGCCGGCAAGGTCTTCGAGGCGGATCAGGCTCGATGAGGTCGAGCCGCTGACCAGCCGCCAGCCGACGTAGGTCACGCCGTAGGCGGTGAGCACGGCGGCCGGCACGGCCATCGCCAGGCTGGCGCCGTCACCGGCGCCGAGCGCGGCCTTGGCGATCAGCCCGTAGCCGCCGATGGCGGCCACCACCGTGGCCAGCGCCAGCGGCGAGAAGAAGGGGAAATGGAAGCTGGCCGCCGCCGGCGCCGTCGCGTGCACGCCGCCGTGCCCGCCGGCGCCGTAGGCCGTATCGCCAGGGCGGGCCACGCTGGAATGATCCCCGGCATCCGATGCATGGCCTGAGGCAGCCGATGCATGGCTCCCGGCAGCCGATCCATGGCCCCCGGCATGCGCCGCATGTCCCCCGCCGCCCGCACCGGAGGAGTCGTGTCCGCCGACGTCCGCGGTATGGCCAAGGAACGCCGCCAGCACCACGTACAGGCAGCCCAGGCCAGCAAACGCCATGTACACCAAGGTCAGCAATCGCACCTCCGCCGGCCGCGACCGCGCGCCGGATCGTCACGCCGGGTGAGCCCTGGAGGAATTCTATCCCTTCAGCAGGCGCTTCTCCCAGCCCCTGCCCGCTGTCTGGTCGCCGATTCCGGTCGAGCTGCCGGTGCCTCACCTGCCGGTGACCGCTGCCGGCGGCGGGAAGCCGGCGGCGACGGCGAGAGCTCTTGGGACTCCCCCCCGGCATCGGGTGTAACGCGTAACGCGATAGGCACCACCCCTATTGTTGACAAATACTTGAAATGCAGTTAGGGTAACTTCAGTATTTCCGCAGTTCTTCTGCCGTTCGTGATCGGGAAGTACGTTGTCAGGGCCGAAAGGGGGAGCCTTGTCGCAACCGTACCCCAACTCGCGCCCAGCTCTCGAGCTGGTGCCGCTCTTCATAGCTGATCTCCATTCCTTTGCAGCGCGAGCTGCCGGTAGGCCGGATCGCGAGGGCCGCAACCGGGCCATCCCATCCGGGCCGCCGACGCCTCTCGAGAGGCAACGCTGCCGTCCAGCGCGAGCTCACCCTGCTCCACCCACCGTCGTGAAACAGACGTAGGACGCAGGAGGGTAAAGTCATGTATTACAACGCATTGGGCGAGAGAGTCTCGCGGAGACGCTACCGAGAGATGCTCGCCGCGGCGAAGAACCGGCGAGAGCTCATCGCGGCAGGTCTCCACAACCGGCGAGACCTGTTCAAGATGGGGCTGCTGACCGGGACCGGCATGCTGGTGGCCAAGAACGGCCTGAGCTCCCGAGCCTGGGCCCAGCCGTTCCAGCAAGGGCCGCAGAACATCTGCGCCGGGGCGGGCCTGCCCGCCAGCCCGCCGACGAGGTCCTTCATCGTGCCGCTGCCGATCATGCCGGTCGCGCAGACGGTCTCCTCGCTGAGCCCGGCGCCGACGATCGCCCCGAACGTCGGCGCCGGCGAGGTGCGCGCGGCGCCTCACCAGGCCCCCGGCCTCGGGTTCCCGTTCCCGCCGCCGAAGCTCTACCGCTTCACCCAGCAGGCGATCCAGGTCTCGCAATCGCCGGACCTTCCCCTGCAGACGCTCTGGGGCTTCAACGACGGCCATCACGCCACCAGCCCCGGCCCGACCTACGTGGCCAACTACGGCGTGCCGCAGCTGACACGGAACATCAATGCGCTGCCGCCGCTGAGCCAGAACGGCGGCTTCGGCATGCCGTCCGTGACCACCCATCTCCACAATTCGCACAACCCGTCGGAGAGCGACGGCAATCCTTGCGATTTCTACGAGATCGGGCACTTCTGCGACCAGTACTATCCCAACGTGCTGGCCGGCTTCAACTCCGACCACGCGCCCAACGGCGACATCAACGAGTCGCTCAGCACGCTGTGGTATCACGACCATCGCGTGGACTTCACGTCGCAGAACACCTACAAGGGCCTGGTCGGATATTACCTGCTGTTCAACCAGTTCGACACCGGCAACGAGGAGACCGGCTTCCGCCTGCCGAGCTTCCCGCAGTTCGACGTGCCGCTGGTGTTCGCCGACAAGGTCTACGATCCGATCAGCAAGCAGCTGGCCTTCGATCTCTTCAGCCTCGACGGCATCATGGGCGACAAGTTCCTGGTCAACGGCCAGATCCAGCCCTTCTTCCAGGTGGAGCCGCGGCGGTACCGCTTCCGCCTGCTGGACACCGGCCCGTCGCGCTTCTACGAGTTCTTCCTGACCGACCTCAACAACCTGGGCGCCACCAATCCGTTCTACGTGATCGGCAACGACGGCAACCTGCTGCCGGCGCCGGTGCAGGTCCAGAGCGTCCGCATCGGCGTCGCCGAGCGCGTCGACGTGATCATCGATTTCAGCGCCTTCGCCGGCAAGACCATCTACCTGGAGAACCGGCTGAACCAGCTGAACGGCATGGGTCCCGTCAACGCCGGGCAGTGCACGGACGTCAACGGCAACCCGGTCCCGACGATGCTGGCGGCCGGGCAGGGCCACCTGCTGATGCAGTTCCGCGTCAACAGCGGGCACGTCCAGGACAACAGCGGGAATCCCGCGACGCAGACCTTCTACCAGCTCCCGAGCACCGACGCGGAGCCCAGGATCACGCGCACGTTCAAGTTCGACCGGTTGAACGGCCAGTGGTCCATCAACGGCCAGTTCATGGACTGCCACACCTTCCGCTTCCAGGTGCAGCAGAACAGCGTCGAGAACTGGATCCTCACCAACGCCACCGGCGATTGGACGCACCCGATCCACATCCATCTCGAGGAGCACCAGATCCTCTCGCGCAACCGGCAGCCGCCGCCGCTGGCGATCGAACGCTCGCGCAAGGACGTCACGCAGCTGCACCCCCAGGAGCGCGTGCTGCTCTTCTTCCGCTTCCGCGACTGGCTCGGCAAGTACCCCATCCATTGTCACAACGTGGTGCACGAGGACCACGCCATGATGGGGCTCTGGCACGTGCAGGCGGAGGGGGATGACGTGCTGGTGCCCTAGGCGCCGGCGCACCACCGCGTCCTCCGGAAGAAAGCAGAAAGGAGACAAGCGAGTCATGTACCAACCCTCGAGAAGGAAGCTATTGAGCCTGGCGGGCCTGGCGTCGTTCGCCCAGGCTGCGGGCATCGCAGGCATCGCCGGCGGGCTGGCCGCGGCCGGGACCGCCGAAGCGGACGAGGCCGTGCCCTCGCCGCGCGAGCGCATCCGCAGGCTGTATTTCCCCAACGTGGTACTGCGCACGCAGGACGACAAGCCGGTGCGCTTCTACGACGACCTGGTCAAGGACAAGGCCGTCACCATCAATTTCTTCTTTGCCAAGTGCGAGGAGATCTGCCCCCTGGTCACGGCCAACCTGGCGAAGGTCCAGAGGCTGCTCGGCGACCGGGTCGGCAGGGATCTCTTCATGACCTCGATCTCGCTCAAGCCCGAGGAGGACACTCCGGCCAAGCTCAAGGCCTATGCCGAGATGCACGGTGCGCGGCCGGGCTGGACCTTCCTGACCGGGGCGCCCGCCGACATCGAGCTGCTGCGCAGGAGCCTCGGTTTCATCAACCCGAGCGCCAAGGTGGACAAGGACCTGAACCAGCACATCGGCAACGTCCGCTACGGCAACGAACCGCTGATGCTGTGGGCGGCCTGCCCGGGCCAGGCGCGCGCCGAATGGATCGTCGAATCGGTCTCATGGGTCATGCAGCCGGAGGCGAAGCCGGCGATGGCCCGGGGATGAGGCCGGGCGTGTACCGGTCACGAGCACGTCGACGCGAGACGCATGGACGATCATCCGTCAAGGACTTCTTGATTCCGGGCGCTGCTGCGCGCAGCGGACCCGGGAGGAGGACAGAGTCGTGAAAAGCATAGGCAGACACGCGCCGGCCGCACGTGGTCACGCGGTGCTCACCTGGGGAGCCCTGCTCCTCCTGGTGCTCGCCGTGCCGGCCACCCGGCTGTCGGCGCAGACCAAGACCGATGCCCCGGAGAGCCCGCTCTTTACCACCTTCAACCCTCCGGCTTTCGATTTCAACGATGCCTTCTACACCGCGAACGGTATCAACGTGACGCAGCTCGACACCTCCGGGGGGGCGCGCTTCGGGTTCTTCAGGCAGACGGGGCCACCGGCGCCGCGCGGCTTCGTGAACTGGGTGGTCGACAACACGGGCACCGACCCCGACCGTAAGAACGTCCGCGTCCTGGCGACCACCGGCGGCTACATCGACGACGGCACCGGCGCCCCGACGCAGTTCATCTCCCTCATCGCCTTCCTGCTGGACCAGACCTTCTTCACCGGCGTCGCCAACGCCCGCGGCGTGCAGATGGCCGACATCGTCAGCAACTTCGAGGCCTACGGGGCGCTCCGGCAGGTGGACTCGCACGGCGTGTTCGCGCCCACGCCCTGCGGCACCATGGGGGACGGCACCACGCCCTGCTTCCCGGTGACCAGCATCGCCACCCCCGCCCTCCGGCAGGACTGGCGGTTCTCCACGAACCGCAATGCCATCGACGCCAGCGCGCCGTTCGGTTACTTCTGCGACGACATCCTCGGCATGTGGATCATCACCTACATCTGGTACATCGACACCGGCTTCGGCCCGAACCAGACCGCGCAGTGTCACCAGATGCTGGCCGCCCTCGGCGCCAAGAACGGGCTGACGCTGGACGGGACCCCCATCATCAAGACTGCCGACGAGACCAACTTCCTGGAGGGGGCGGTGGTCAACTCGAACCCGATTCCCGGCTTCCTCGGCACCGAGCCGCCGAGCCCACCGTGCTCCGCGGAAGGGAAGGAAGCTACGAACGGCGACGACCATGGCGCGGTCTGGCTCATCTGCCCGGCTCTCCCGGACCCGCGCAACGGCGCGATCCCCCTGGATGCGTTCCTCGACCAGGTGCACAAGCCGAATGGCTTGCCGCTCGATCCGGCCTTCACCCTCAACTTCCTGTGCCTGCAGATCTTCGGGGCATTCTGCAACGAGCTCACGCCGGCGCAGCGGCAGGCGGTCTCGCAGCAGATGGCGGCTTCGCGATAGCGTCAGCCGCGACGAGGTGATTCTTCGCTGGACCGCCCTGCCGGGGCTCGCGCCCCGGCAGGGCCTTCGTGTGGGGAGAGACGGACACCATGTCAAGCAGCAAGGACAAGAGGGTTTCACGGCGGGACTTCGTCAAGCTGGCGGCCACCGCGGCGGCGGGTGCCACCTCCCTGGGGTTCACCGGCGGCGCCTGGGCCGGGCAAGCCCGGCAGAAGACGCTCAGGATCGCCAAGTGGGCCCATTTTCTGCCCGAGTACGACCGCTGGTTCGAGGACGTGCTGGCCAAGCAATGGGGCGAGCGGCACGACACCAGGGTGATCGTCGATCACATTCCGGTCGAGGAGGTCGCCGCGCGGGCGGCGGCGGAGGCCGCGGCCCGTCGAGGCCACGACCTCTTCATGTTCCCCTGGCCGCCGGCGGAGTTCCAGCGGGACGTCATCGATCACACGGAGATCTACCAGGCGGTGAGCTTCCAGCATGGCACCGTCGATCGCCTCGGGCACAAGTCGACGTTCGATCCCGTGACGAAGCAGTACTTCGCGTTCGCCGACTCCTGGATGCCGGCGCCGCTGTGCTACTACGAGGACTGGTGGGCCGAGGTCGGCATGCCGCTGGGACCGCTGCATTACGGCAGCCTGCGCAGCGGCGGGAAAGCCCTGCGCGCGAAGCTCGGCATCCCCTGCGGCCTGGCCCTCACACCGACCCTGGAGGGCAACGTCACCCTGCACACCCTCCTGTTCGCGTTCCACGGCGGCGTCCTGGACGCGCAAGGCAACGCCATCATCAACAAGGGTGCCCGCACCATCGCGGCCCTGAAGTACGTCAAGGCGCTGTGCGAGGACGCCGGCTCCTCCGAGCAGCTCGGCTGGAAACCCGGGGGCAACGTGGCGGCCATGGTGGCACGCAAGACCTCGTGCACCATCAACTCCATCAGCCTCCTGCGCGCGGCGGAAGCCGGCGACCCCGCGGTCGCCAGGAAAATCAGACTCAGCCCGCCGCTGGCCGGCACCGCCGACGTGATGGCGGTGCCCCACGTCACGAGCTGCTCCGCGGTCTGGAAGTTCGCGGAGAACCCGGCAGGCGCCAAGCAGTTCCTGACCGAATTGATCGACTATTCCAAGGACGTCTACGAGCGCAGCCAGGGATGTAATTTCCCGATCTACCAGAAGACGGTCCCGAACCTCATCGTCCGGCTCGAGAACGATCCGCGCGGCGACCCTCCTTTCAAGTACCAGGAGCTGAAGGACGCGCTGCACTGGACGCCCAATCTCGGCTTCCCTGGATTCGCCAACCCGGTGGCGATGGAGGTGTTCAATACCTTCGTCCTTCCCAGGATGTTCGCCAGCGTCGTCAAGGGCGAGCTCGGTCCGGAAGAAGCCGCGCGGGCCGCCGAGGTGGAAGTGAAGCGGATCGCGGAGAAGTGGAAGCGGACCTGACGGCAAGCCGGAATCGGGGTGGAACCATGCGTGTACGCAAGCTCGCCGGTGCCGTGCCTTGCCTGGCTGCTGCGGCAGCGTTGTGGCTGCTCGCCGCGGCGCCGGTGCCCCGGAAGGCCCCCGCCTTCGCCTACGTCGATGCCGCGGGCAGAGAGGTGCAGCTGTCGAGCTTCAAGGGCAAGGTGGTGGTGGTCGAGCTCCTGCTCATCCGCTGTCCTCACTGCTGGCGCCTGGCGCAGACGATCGCCAAGCTGCACCAGGAGCTGGGGGCGCGCGGCCTCCAGCCGATCAGCATCGCTTTCGACAACGATGCCAGCGGGCCGCTGGTGAGAGACTTCGCGGCGAACGCCAAGATCGGCTATCCGGTCGGCTATACCACCGCGGACAAGGTGGACGGGTTCCTGGGCCGCGAGGCGAAGGAGCGCTTCCAGGTCCCGCAGCTGGTGGTGATCGACCGCGCCGGAGTGATCCGCGCCCAGAGCAGTCCGACCGGCGAGGTCAAGCTCGAGGACGAGGCGTCCTTGCGCCGCCTGCTCGACGGCTTGCTGAGGGAGGCGGCGCCGTAAGCTCTCGCAGCTCCGTGCGACAATGCGGTCGCCATGGCCGCGCCGCCGCCCTCCACCACACTGCCCGCCCCGCGGGTCGCCCGCCCGTCGCTCGCCGCGCGCCTGCCGGAGCCCGGGACCGGGGCCCGCCGGCGAGAGGTCGGGCCGGAGGAGGTCCTGGACCGCTTCGTCGAGTGGACCGCGGACGCCGGCTTCGCGCTCTACCGGGCGCAGGAAGAGGCGCTGCTCGAGATCGCCGCCGGGCGCCACGTCATCCTCAACACGCCGACCGGGTCGGGCAAGTCGCTGGTCGCCCTGGGGCTCCACTTCAAGGCGCTCTGCGAGGGGAGGACCTCCTTCTACACCAGCCCGATCAAGGCCCTGGCCAGCGAGAAGTTCTTCGCGCTCTGCGACGACTTCGGGGCCGAGAACGTCGGCATGCTGACCGGCGACGCCGCCATCAACCCGCGCGCGCCGATCGTCTGCTGCACCGCCGAGGTGCTCGCCAACATGGCGCTGCGCCGGGGCGAGGAGCTCGACGCCCCGTACGTGGTGATGGACGAGTTCCACTATTACTCCGATCCCGAGCGCGGCGTCGCGTGGCAGATCCCGCTCCTCACCCTGGCGCGGACGCGCTTCCTGCTGATGTCGGCGACGCTGGGCGACATGAGCGGCATCGCCGAGCGGCTGCGGGCGCAGACCGGCGTCGAGGTGGCGCTGGTGACCTCCGCCGAGCGCCCGGTGCCGCTCGACTTCGAGTACCGCGAGACGCCGCTGCACCAGACCATCGAGGACCTGCTCGGGGCCGGCAAGGCGCCGATCTACGTCGTCAACTTCACCCAGCGCGAATGCGCCGAGCTGGCGCAGTCGCTGACCAGCCTGAGGATCGCTAGCCGCGAGGAGCGCGACCGCATCCGCGAGGCGATCGGCGGCGCGCGCCTCGACACGCCGTACGGCAAGGAGCTCCGGCGCTTCCTGTCCTTCGGCATCGGCGTCCATCACGCCGGGCTGCTGCCGAAGTACCGCCTGCTGGTCGAGCAGCTGTCGCAGCAGGGCCTGCTGCGCGTGATCTGCGGCACCGACACGCTCGGGGTCGGCGTCAACATCCCGATCCGCACCGTGCTCTTCTCGCGCCTCGCCAAGTTCGACGGCAGGAAGGTCGCCATGCTCTCGGTGCGCGATTTCCAGCAGATCGCCGGCCGCGCCGGGCGCAAGGGATTCGACGACCAGGGGAGCGTGGTCGCCCAGGCGCCCGAGCACATCGTCGAGAAGCGCCAGGCCGAGCGGCGTGCCGCCGCCAAGGGGGGGGCGGCGGCGGGCAAGAAGCGGCGCAAGCCCGGTGGAGCGGCGGCGGCGCCGAAGGGCGAGGTGTCGTGGAGCCGCGAGACCTTCGACAAGCTGATCACGCGCCCGCCCGAGACCCTGAGGTCGCGCTTCCGCCTCACCCACGGCACGGTGCTGAACCTGCTGCAGCGCGACGCCGAGCGCGACGATCCGTCGCGGCGCAACTTCGACAGTCTGCGCGAGCTGATCGCGCGCAGCCACGAGGACGAAGCGAGCAAGCGGCGGCTGCTCTCGGAAGCGGCGGTGCTGGTGCGCTCGCTCTATCGCGCCGGCGTCGTGCACCTGGCGCGCGACACGGCCGGGCCCTACCGATGGGTGGTGGTCGACCGCGATCTGCAATGGGACTTCTCGCTCCACCAGGCGCTGTCGCTCTTCCTGATCGAGGCGCTCGGCCAGCTCGACCAGCAGTCCGAGAGCTATGCCGCCGACGTGGTCAGCCTGGTCGAGGCGGTGCTCGAGGACCCCGAGATGGTGCTGCGGCGGCAGGTGGACAAGCTCAAGCAGGAGCTGGTCGCGCGCCTGAAGGCCGACGGCGTGCCCTACGAAGAGCGCATGGAGCGGCTCGAGGAGGTCGGTCCGCCGCAGCCGCCGCCGGCGCTGGTCGACTTTTTCCATGGCGCCTTCCACCGCTTCCGCGGCGACCATCCCTGGGTCGGCGGCCGCGACATCCGCACCAAGCTGATCGGCCGCGAGATGCTGCTGGACTACCTGGGCTTCAGCGATTTCGTCAAGCGCTACCACCTCGAGCGCAGCGAGGGCGTGCTGCTGCGCTACCTCTCCCAGCTCTACAAGACGCTCAAGCAGAGCGTCCCGGAGGCGGCCCGCAGCGAGGCGGTGCTCGACGCCCTGGGCTTCTTCCGCGCCCTGCTCGAGCGCACCGACACCAGCCTGCTCGAGGAGTGGGAAGAGCTGCTGCATCCCGAGCTGCGGCGCGAGCGCGAGCGCGAGCACGAGGCCGCGGAGGCCCTCTGGATCCGCGAGCTGGCCGCCGACCCGAAGGCCTTCGGCGCCCGCGTGCGCGCCGAGATGCACCTGCTGGCGCGGACGCTGGCGGCGCGCGACTGGGAGGCCGCGGCCGAGTCGGTGCGCGGCGGGCTGCCGGCTGGAGAGGCGCCGGCCGGCGGCGAGGAAGCATCATGGGACGCCGAGCGCTTCGAGCGCGAGCTGGCGCCGTTCTTCGCCGAGTACGGCGAGCTGCTCTTCACCCCCGAGGCGCGCCGCCACCAGTTCACCCACATCCAGCGCACCGGCGACCGCACCTGGGAGATCCGCCAGACCCTCCTCGACCCGCAGGGCGACCACCTCTGGGCCATCGCCGGCGACGTCGACCTCCGCGACCCGCACGCCCTCGAGGGCCCGCTGGTCCGGCTGCACGGGATCGGACCGTAGTCCCGTTCGGGTGGGCGCCACGGCCTGTCTCCCACGTGCTGAGGGTTGCGGGTCGGAAGCCGGTCAAGCGGGCCGCCTCCTTCTGCCGGCTGCCGGAGCCGGCGCCCTCGATCCCGGCAGCCGCGGCGACCGCTACCAGGTGGTGGTGCACGTCGACGCCGAGGCGGTGCCGGCCGCCAGCGAGGGCGGCTCGTCCTGCCTCGCCGACGGTACGCACGTTTCCGCGGAAACGTCCCGCCGGCTTGCCTGCGACGCGGCGCTGGTGGTGATGCGGCATGCCGCCGACGGTCGGGTGCTCGACGTCGGCCGCCGTACCCGCGCGATCTCGCCCGGCCTGCGCCGCGCCCTCGAGCATCGCGACGGCGGCTGCCGCGACCGGGATGCGCCAGCCGCCGCGGGCTGACCGCTGCCCACGGAGAGCGGCGTTCAGTGTCGGCCGACGGCCCGGGGGCGGGGGCCCGCGGGCGGTGGCTCGCCGTTGCCGGCGGCGCGGGCCTGCGCGGCGTCGTCAGGTGGCGGCGGCGCGGGGGGCTTCGCCGGCGCGACGGCCTTCGCGGGGGCGAAGATCGAGAGCGGCGACGTCGCCGACATCGCCGTCGTTGCCGCCGTTCCTGGCTTCGCCGGCACCTTGTCAGCGGCGGTGCCGACGGCGCGCAGCTCGGCATCCAGGTCGGCCTCGCTGACGTAGGGCAGCTGGCGGTGCTGGTAGCGCTCCGCCTGCACGATGAGGCGGTTGAGCAGGCGGGAGTGGCGCCAGTCGAAGACCAGGCGCTTGATCTCGGGGTAGAAGAAGGAGGCGGCCGCCAGCACGAACGCGAAGGCGTCGTCGAAGATCGGAATGAAGGGCGCCTTGACGATCAGGCCACCGACCGTCAGGCCGGCGAGCGCGAGCGCCAGGCGGGACAGCGGGTCGCCCTGGCGCCAGAGGCCGTAGCTGTCGAGCTCCAGGCGCGTCTGGGCCGCCGCCGCCCGCGCGTACTGGGGCAGCGCGGTCTCCAGCACCTCGCTCTCGAGCTCGCGCCAGTAGGCGGGCGTGCCGCCGGCCTCCACGTAGCAGGGCGCGATCTCGGCCAGCTTCTCACGCGCGATCTCGGCCAGCTGCGCCGCCGCCTCGGCGTCGTCGGGCGGCAGGCTGCGCCGGCGGTGCTCGCAGTCCTGCAGCACCGCGAACAGCACGGGTCCGAAGTCGTACTCGCGGCCGGCAAGGTTCAACATGGCGGATCCTACGGTGTCATTACTGCGGGTTCGGCGGGCTCGGCGCCGGGTTCGGCGCCTCGGCGTCGCGCCCCTGCTGGTAGCGCAGCACGCCGAGCTGCTGCAGCAGCCGGTTGCCGTCGATGATGATATTGCCGTTCGGCAGCTTCGGGATCTGACGGATCTCCTTCTTCTCGAGCGCCTCGATCAGCCGCAGGTTGACGTAGGCGTCGCCGGCGCTGCTGTTGAGCGCGGCGCGCTCGCGGCGGATCCCCTCGGCGCTGGCGCTGCGCTCGGCCAGGGTGGCCTGCGCCTCCTGCTGCCGCTTGACCAGGTAGGCGTCGGCCGCCCGCTTCGCCTGCTCGAAGCCGCCCTGGGCGGCGGTGAGCTCCTGGGTGAGCTGGGCCACCTTGGCCTGCAGGTTCGCCTGGTTGGCCTCCTGGGTCGCGTGGATCTCGGCCTCGAGCTTCTCGGCCTGCTTCTCGGCCTCCTTGCGCTGGTTGATCAGCCGCTGGTAGTCGTGCTTGAAGGAGAAGTCGCCGAGCAGCACCGATTCGACCATCACGCCGTAAGGCCGCAGCCGTTCGTTCAGCAGGTTGGTGGCGTCGTTGGCGGCGGCGAAGCGCAGCTTCGGGTTGTAGAACTCCTCCGAGTCGAGGCGGTTGAGCACGTCGCGGACGTAGGTGCGGGCCAGCGGCCGCACCAGGCGCTGCTCGACCTCGTCGCTGCTCGGCGCCACGTTCCGCCAGATGGCGCCGATGCGGCTGGGATCGATCCGCCAGCGCACCGTGACGTCGGTGTCGATGTCGTTGCCGTCGCGGGTCTTGAAGCGCAGGTCGTCCTTCTCGCGCCGGTTGCCGCTGCTGAGGTCGGCGTTCATGATCAGGCTGCGCTGCGAGATGTCGTAGGTGTTCCAATCGTTGACGAAGGGCAGGAAGAAATAGGTCGCGCCCGCCGGCTTGATCTCGAGCGAATGGGTGAGCTTGTTGAACACCGCGCCGACCTCCGTGGGTCCGGTGTGGTGCGGCGTGCAGGCCGTGGCGGAGATTAGCGAGAGCAGCGTGAGCAGCGCGGGCAGCGCGGGCAGCGCAAGCGCCGCCCGGATCGGCAGGGTCGTGGAAGAGGAGTGTCGCATGACGATAGGTTCTCCGCGGCGGCCGCGAGCGTCGGGCCAGGGATCTCAGTGGCTGGACACGATCTTCGAGAAGTCGGTGGGATCTTCCGAGATGAAGATCGGTCCCTTGATGCTGTTGAGCAGGGCGAGGCCGCGCTTCAGCCGCAGCAGCTTGTCCGAGCCGGCACCCTCCATGGCGCGGTTGATGGCCTCGGTGCCCGACGCCTCGGCGCTGCGCACCAGCAGGTCGGCCTCGGCGCGCTTCTGGCGCTCGTAGAGGTCCTTCTTGGCGTTGATCTCGGTGATCTGCGCCGCGAACTCGGCCGCCTTGATGCGGATCAGGTTCTGGCCCTCGGTGGCGACCTGGTTGAGGCGCGTCTGCACCTCGGCCTGGCGGGCCAGGGCGCGGTTGGTGAGCACCGACTGGTCCTGGATCTTCTTCTGCTCGGTGAGCGCCTGGAACGTCGCCGGGTATTCGTACTGGCGGATCAGCACGTCGGCCAGGGCGAGACCGTTGTCGGCCAGGTTCCGCGCCAGCGCCGCCTTCAGCGCGGCGACGCGCAGCAGGCGCTCGCTGCCGTAGAACTGCTCCGCCAGCAGCTCGCCCAGGAACTGCTTGACCAGCGGGTCGGTGAAGCGCACCACCACCGCCTCTTCGTAGGCGTTGCCGAAGCCGAACTTGGAGACCACCAGGAAGGGGTCCTTGATGTGGTAGAGCACCGTCACGTCGAGGTCCACCGGGTAACCGTCGACGGTCGGCACCTTGATCGCGGCGCCCTTCAGGTGTCCGGCGCCCGCCTCCTGCGGGTTGTTGGTGAACTCGACCACCTGCAGGTCGTGCGGGAAGGTGCGGATCTGCTCGTAGCCGCTGATCTCGCGCCGGTAGCCCGGGCGCACCAGCTCCTTCTGCAGCCCCTTGGCGGGGCCGAATGCGACCTGGCGCATGCCGACGCGGTCAGGCGGCACGTAGGTCACCAGGCAGGCGCGGACGAACAGCAGCGGCACCAGCACCGCGGCCAGCGGCAGCACGACCCGGCGCAGCCGGCCGCTCAGCCCGCCGCGCAGGACCTGCAGCAGCGGCGACTGGACGCGAAAACGAGGTACGGCAGGATTGGGCATGTCGGTTCCAGTCTGGCGGCCGCGAGCGCGGCCTGTCGATGGGGTGCCCTGTGACTATACCACCGGGCGTAAATGCGGCGCAAGCGGCGCCTCGCGCCTCAGCCCACGCCCTGGGCGGGGTAGGGGAAGCCGGCGGGCGGCGGCGCGGTCTTCTCGACGAACGCCCGCATCGCCGCGTCGCAGATCGCGTAGCCCCAGTTGATCAGGCGCTGCTGGATCGCTGGCGTCACCTTGGCGAGGCGCGTCGGGTACCGGGCGAGGACAGCGGTCTTCTCGGGCGGGCACGGCAGGGCGCCGGGCACCTTGAACGACGCGATCTTGGTGGCGATCCCCCAGTAGGCGCCCTTGCGCGCGCCGCTCTTGTAATC
>DATDGZ010000578.1:0-7524 GCA_036521795.1 Thermoanaerobaculia bacterium
GGGGCACGACTTTCGACCAGACTACCTCTATGCCAGCCGCGTCATCCGCGAGCTGGCCAGCCGCCTGCAGCGGGCGCCGCCGCCGGTCTCTTGCTTCACCGCCACCGCCAAGCCTGACGTGCGGCGCGAGATCGTCGAGCATTTCAGGCGTGAGCTGGGAGCCGAGCTGGCGGTCTTTGGCGGTAGCGCGCGCCGTCCCGAGCTGGGCTTCGCGGTCGAGGCGGTCGCGCCGGCGGCGAAGCTGGCGCGTATCCGCGAGCTGCTGGGCGTGCACTTCGCGGCGACTCCGGAGGGGGCGGCGCTGGTGTACTTTGCGACCCGGGCCGGCGCTGACCGCGGCGCGCGTCACCTGGCCGAGCACGGCCTGCGGGCCGAGGCGTTCCACGCCGGCCTGCGGGCGCCTGAGAAGCGGCGCATCCTCGACCTGTTCGTGCATGGCGAGCTGCCGGTGGTCTGCGCCACCAACGCCTTCGGCATGGGCATCGACAAGCAGGACGTGCGGCTCGTCCTGCACGCCGACATTCCCGGCTCACTCGAGAGCTACCTGCAGGAGGCTGGACGCGCCGGCCGCGACCGCCGGCGGGCGAGCTGCATCCTGCTCTTCGCCGAGCCCGACGTCGAGCGCCAGTTCCGGCTCGCCGCCGCCAGCCGCGTCAGCCGCCGCGATATCGTCCAGATCCTGTTCGGCCTGCGCCGGCTCGGTCGGCGGCAGCGCGGCGGCGGCCACGGGCAGGTGGTGGTCACCAGCGGCGAGCTGCTGGCCGGAGAGGGTGTCGAGACCGGCATCGATGCCGCGGACCGCGGTGCCGACACCAAGGTCAAGACCGCGGTTGCATGGCTGGAGCGGGCGGGCTTCGTCGAGCGCAACCACAACCATACCCGCGTCTTCCAAGGGCGGCCGCTGGTTTCGAGCCTGGAGGTGGCTGCCCGGCGGATCGACGAGGTCATGCCGCGACCGTCGCCGCGCCAGCGCGCGCTGTGGCTGGAGATCCTTGCCGCGCTCTTCGCATGCGACCCTGACGAGGGGTTGACCGCCGACCAGCTCGCCGAGCTGCCGGCATTCGGCCGCGTCGGAGCCGGCGACGTCGATGAAGCCGGCCGAGAGGCCGCGGGCACCCGGACCGGCGCGGGCGGTCCGGAGGCTGCCGATGGAGCAGGCGGTCCAGAAGGCCGAGGAGACGCGGACGTCGCGCACGGCCCGGATGGCTCGGGCACCCCGGACGCCGCAGCCGCGGCGGCCGAGCTGGCCGGCGAGCGGGTGCTGCGGGCGCTTCACGAGATGGCGCAGCACGGCCTGATCGAGACCGGCATGCAGCTGACTGCTTATCTGCAGCCGCGGCGCGGCGGCCGGGGCTCGGCGCGCGCCAGGTTGCAGGCGCTCTGCCGCCTCGAGCTCGGCATGCTCGAGGCACTCCGCGAGGCGGTGCCGGAGGCCGAGGATGGCGGGTGGTGCGAGCTCTCCCTGCGGCGGCTCAACCAGGGCCTGGTGGACGGCGGCCTGGCCAGCCATCCCGAGACGCTGCGCCAGCTGCTGCAAGGGCTGGCGCGCCGGGACAAGATGGGGCCTGGCAGGCAAGGATTCCTGGACCTGGCCTACCGCTCGCGGGACCACTGCGGGGTGCGGCTGAAGGGACGCTGGGCCGAGCTGACCGCGCTCGCGGAGCGCCGCCGCTCCGTCGCCCGGCTGGTGCTCGCCACGCTGCTCGCCCGGGTGCCGGCAGGCACGGGCCCAGAACCAACGCCGGGTGGCGCGCCGGCGTCGGCGCCGGTGGCAGGCGAGGAGGAGGCGCCGGCAGCCGGACCGGAGCGACCAGCGTCGGCTGGACCGGGCTCGGCGGGGGCGGCCGGAGCGGAGCCGCGGCCGGGAGCGCGGCCGGCTTCGGGGCAGGTGCAGGTGGCCTTCGCCCTCGACGACCTGGTCCAGGCGCTGTGCCGCGACCTCCTCCTCGGAGAGCAGGTCGCCGATCCGCTGTCCGCCGTCGAGCGAGCGCTGCTCTTCCTGCACGAACAGCAAGTCATCCAGTTGCAGCATGGCCTGGCCGTCTTCCGCCAAGCCCTGACCATTCGCATCCAGCCGCAGTCCCGCGGCCGCGGCTTCAGCGACAGGGATTACGCGCCGCTGGCCGCGCACTACACCGAGCGCACCGCGCAGATTCACGTCATGGCCCGCTATGCCGAGGTCGGCTTGAGGGACGGCGAGCATGCCTTGGCGCTGGTGGACGATTACTTCACGCTGGACCGGGAGAGCTTCGTCCGTCGGCGCTTTCCCGGGGAGGAGGCGGCGATGCTCGGCCGCGCCACAGGCCACCAGTCGTTTCGCGCCATCGTCGAGAGCCTCGCCAACCGGGCGCAGATCGAGCTGGTGACGGCACCTGCCGCGGCCAACCTGTTGATTCTCGCCGGTCCGGGGGCCGGCAAGACGCGGGTGGTGGTGCACCGCTGCGCCTACCTGCTGCGCGTCGAGCGGGTGCCGGCACGTGGCATCCTGGTGGTCTGCTTCAATCGCAGCGCCGCCCGCGAGGTCGCGCAGCGCCTGCGCCGCCTGGTCGGCGACGACGCGCGCGGGGTGATCGTGCAGACCTACCACGGCCTCGCCCTGCTGCTGACCGGCACCTCTCTGGCGGAGGCGGCGCGGCGCGGCGAGGAGCCGAACTTCGGCCGCATGATCGCCGATGCCAACCGGCTGCTGCGCGCCGCGGATGGTGGGGGCGAGGACGGTCGGGACGCGTCCGGGGGAAGCCCCGACGATGACGATCGCGCGGCGGCCATCGGCCTGGGCACGCCGCTGCGCGAGCGGCTGCTGGCCGGCTTCAGCCACATCCTGGTCGACGAGTACCAGGACATCAACGATGACCAGTATGAGCTCCTCTCGAACCTCGCCGGCCGCCGCCAGGCCGACCCCGACCGCCAGCTGTCCATCCTGGCGGTGGGCGACGACGACCAGACGATCTACGGCTTCAACGGCGCCAAGACCGAGTTCATCCGCCGCTTCCACCAAGACTATTCCGCCCAGGTTCACTACCTGGTCGAGAACTTCCGCTCGAGCGCCGCCATCATCGCCGCCGCCGACCTGCTCATCACCGCCAACCGCGCGCGCCTGAAGCGGGATCACCCGATCCGCGTCGACGCGGCGCGTGCAGCGGAGCCCGCCGGCGGCCGCTGGGCGCCGCAAGAGCCCGCCGGCGGCGGCCGCGTGCGGTTGCTTCGCGTCGCTGGCGCGGCCGAGCAGGCGGCGGCCGTGGCGGCATGGCTCCGCGAGCTGCGGCGACTCGACCCGGCGCTGGCCTGGCCGCGCTGCGCGGTGCTCGCCCGCACCCACGGCGCTCTCGAGCCGATCCGCGCGCTGTGCGAGCACCATGAGATCCCGGTGCGCTGGTCCGACGAGGACGATCGCCTGCCGCCACTCCATCGCATCCGCGAGATCGCCGGCTTCCTCGAGACGCTGGCGCAGCGTCGCGCGGCGATCTGCCATGCTGCCGATCTGTTGGCGCGCTGCCCGGCGGACGGGCCGCCTGGACATCCCTGGTGGTCGCTGCTGCGCGAGCTGCTCGTGGAATGGGCCGATGCCAGCGGCAATGCGGGGACCCCTGCCGGCCAGGCGCTCGAGTTCCTCTATCAAGCCCTGGCGGAGCGGCGGCGTGAGCCGGCGCGCGGCGAAGGCGTCTTGCTGGGGACGGTCCATGCGGCCAAGGGGCTCGAGTTCGCGCACGTGGTGCTGGCCGACGGCGGCTGGTGCCCGCGGGCCCTTGGCGGCCGCCCGGGGATGGAGGCGGCGCCCGAGGAGGAGGTGGAGGAGGAGCGGCGTCTCTTCTACGTCGGCATGACCCGCGCGCGCGAGACCCTCACCCTGCTCTCGCGCCGTGACACTGGCAATCCCTTCGTGCGCGAGCTGCGGGAGAGCAGCCCGCGACTGGACCTGTGCGAGCCCGAGCTGGATCTCGAGCCGCCGCCCGCCTCCGTCCTCGCCCGCCGGGTCGCTTTTCTCGGCATGGGCGACCTGTTCCTCGACTACGCCGGGAGGAGGCCGGCGACCGATCCGGTCCATGAGCGTCTCGCCCGGCTGCAGCCGGGAAGCCTGCTGGTCTTGCGCCGTAACGGCAGCGGGTACGTCGAGCTGCTCGACGCCTCGGGGCTACCCGTGGCCGCACTGGCGCGGAGCGCCCGCGAGCAGCGGGCCGGCGCCATCGCGGGCGCCGAGGAGGTGCGCGTGGTGGCGGTGGTCGAGCGGCGGCGGGCCGACTCCGAGCCCGAATTCCAGGGCAGCTTGCGCTGCGAGCGCTGGCAGGTGCCCCTGGTCGAGATCCGTTATCGCGCGTCGTAGGCCAACGGCGTGCAGGTCCCGCCGAGCCGATGGCTGGAGATGGAAACGGGCTTCATGACGACGTCGCCCTGACGCTGAGCCAGCCACTAGCACTGCCTTGACCGACTTGAACCGGCCGTGCCATATTGCGCTCGACCCTTTCGTTCACGAGCCCGCCGGAGAGAGCTGCCGGTGCGGCCACGGCGCCCTCGCGGATTCCTTCATGAGCAGAAGCAGAGCCCGAGCTCGACACAGCCGTCGCTCATGACGCCGGGCGCGGTGCGCAAGAGACTCGCCGGCCTGGCCGCGGCGGGGCTGCCGGTCGCGCCGGTGCCGGCGAGCCATCGCGTCCGGGAGCGCGAGGCCTGGGAGCGCGTCGCGTCGTCGCTCCGGGACTTCTCGCGCGCGCGCAGCACTCTCTACTATCGTCGTTGCGAGATCGCGCTCATCCAGCGCTGGCTGGGTCCGCTCGCGGGCCGGCGCATCCTCAAGCTCGATCTTTGGAACGAGGCCTACAACACCCGCATCCTGCACTGGATGGCCGCCCAGGGGGCGGCGGTCGTGGCGCTCGACGGCAGCGGCGTGGTCACCGCGCGGGCGCAGGAGACCTCGCGGCAGGCGGGTCTCGAGCCGGGGTTGCTGCGCGCCGACATCCGCGACCTGCCGTTCGCCGACGGCGCCTTCGATCTCGCCTACACCATGGGGACGATCGAGCACATCGCCGAGCACCGGCAGGCGCTGCGCGAGCTGCAGCGCGTGCTGCGCCCCGGCGGGCGCGCGATCGTCGGCGTGCCGCATCGCTGGAACCTCTTCCTCCGTCCGCTGCTGGTGGCCGGGCTCTCGGCGCTCGACGCGTACCCCTACGCGCCCGAGAGGTCCTTCGGCGCCAGGCAGCTGCGCCGCGACCTCACCGGCGCCGGCTTCCAGGTGCTCGACCGCGGCGGACTGCTGATCGCGCCCGGCCCGCTGCGCATGCTCGACGTGCTCTTCCACCTGCGCGACAGTGCCGCCGAGCGGCTGACCGGCGCGCTGGTGGTCCCGTTCGAGGCGATCGAGACACGCTGGCACTGGGCCGGCCGCTTCGGCTATCTGCTCGCCATGCAGGTCGAGAAGGCGGGCTAGGGAGATGCCACCAGCCGGCTGCCGCGGCACGCCGCCGGCGCAGGATTCCTGAGGATGTGCGGCATCTTCGGCTTCACCGGTCCGCCGGCGCCCGAGAGCCTGGCCGCCCTGCGCCTCGCGCTGCGCCATCGCGGACCGGACGGCGAGGGCGAGGTGGCCCTGCCGGCGGCCTCCCTGGGCTGCGATCGGCTGGCCATCGTCAGCCTCGCCAGCGGCGCCCAGCCGCTGGCCAACGAGGACGGCAGCCTCCACCTCGTCTGCAACGGCGAGATCTACAACCACCGCGACCTGCGCCGCCGCCTCGAGGCGCGCGGGCATCGCTTCGCCACCGGTTCGGACAGCGAGGTCGTGCTGCACGCCTTCGAGGAGGGGGGCGCCGCGGCGCTGGCCGCGCTGCACGGCATGTTCGCCCTGGCGCTCTGGGACGAGGCGCGCCGGCAGCTGGTGCTGGCCCGCGACGCGAGCGGCATGAAGCCGCTCCACTACGCCTGGCACGAGGGGAGATGGTGGTTCGCTTCCGAGGCGAAAGCGCTGCTCCTCGCGGCGGGCCTGCCGCGCCGGCTCGATCTCGAAGCGCTCGACGGCCTCCTGCGCCGCGGCTTCGTGCCTGGTCCGCGCACGCTGTTCGCCGGGATCGCGCGCCTGCCGGCGGGGCACTGCCTGGCGATCGCCGGCGACGGCCAGCCGCGCCTGGCGTCCTTTGTCGCGCCTGCCGCCACCGGGCTGGGGACGGCCGCGGCCGGCATGGGCGGCGCCGCCGGCACGGCATCCGCGGGCGTGGCCACCCGCGGCGCCGGCGGCGCCTCCCTGGCCGCCGAGCTGCGTCGGCGCCTCACCGCGGCGGTCGAGAGCCATCTCGAGGCCGACGTGCCGGTGGGGGCTTCGCTCTCGGGAGGTCTCGACTCGAGCCTGCTGGTCGCCCTCATGGCCGAGCGCGCCGGGCCGGGCGTCAAGACCTTCGCCATCGGCTGCCCCGGCGACCAGGACGAGCGCCCGTTCGCGCATCGCGTCGCCGACCGCTGCCGCACCGAGCACACCGAGATCGCCGTCCGCCCGGAGGATCTCTGGGCGCGCTTGCCGCGGGTTCTCTGGAACGCCGAAGAGCCGCGCACCGGGCCGCTGGTGCCGAACGACATGCTGTTCGAGCGCGCCGCCCGCGACGTGCGCGTGCTGCTGGTCGGCGAGGGGGCCGACGAGCTCTTCGGCGGCTATCTGCGCTTCAAGACCGCGCTGCCGCCGCTCGGCTGGCTGCCGCGGTCCGCCGCCGCGGCTCTCTACGGCACACGCCAGCCGGGCGCCGCCGCCGATCTCTATGGTCCGGCGCTCGCTGCCGCGCGCGGCCGGCGGGAGCCACGCGCGGCCGACCTCGGCGCGCCCTTCGACCTGCGGGGCGCGGCGCGGCTTGCCGGCCTGCTCGACTACGAGCGCCGCGTCCAGCTGCCCAACGCCCACCTGGCGCGCGTCGACCTCCTCAGCATGGCGCACGCGGTCGAGGCGCGCCTGCCCTATCTCGACGCGGGGGTGGTGGCCTTCGCGGAGCGCGTGCCGCTGGCGCTCAAGGTGGGCTACCGGAACGAGAAGATGGTGCTGCGCGAGGCCGCGCGCGGCCTGTTGCCGCCGGCGATCGCGGCGCGCCGCAAGCTGGGACAGGCCAACCCTTTCCGGCTCTGGGACGCAGCCGGCATGCTGGACCTCGCGGCGACCCTGCTGGGGCCGGCGACGCACGCGCGCGGCCTGTTCCAACCGCGCGCCGTCGGCCGGCTCCTCTCGCGGCTGCGGCGGGGCGCGGGCCGGCCGTTCGACCGCAATCGCCTGCACCTGCTGGTGCTGGTCGAAGTCTGGCACCGCGTCTACCTCGACCCGCCGCGGTTGGCGCCACCGGACGTGCTGGCGGGTCTGGAGGGCCTGCAGGGCCTGCTGGCGCCCGCCACCGATCCTGGCAGCAGCGGCAGCAGCGGCAGCAGCGGCGGCGGCCCACGGTGAGCCGTCGCCCCGGGCGTTCCGCGGGCGGCTGGCTGGCGCGCAGCGGGCTGGCGCACAGCTGGCTGGCTCACGCTTGGCTGCGCGCTTGGCGGACCCTGGTCGTCCGCTGGCCCGCCGTC
>DATDGZ010000579.1:0-7163 GCA_036521795.1 Thermoanaerobaculia bacterium
GTTCCATCCCGGGGGGCAAGGCGGCCAGCGCCAGGCGATGCAGCGTGCGCGCATGCTCCCAGCCGGCGCCCGGCGCCATGGAGGGCGGCACGTAGAGGGCCAGCACCAGCGCGTCGACGCCGCCTTCGCGCAGGCGCGGCAGGTCGATGTGGCGGTCGCCGAGCCGCGTGCCAAGGTCGGCGGGGGCCTCCCACAGGCGGGTGGGGAGGTCGGTATGCCCGTCCAGCACCAGGCAGTCGTCGTGGAAGGTCATCGGGGTTCCATTGTAGCGGCCTCGCCACGTGCGGCCGCCTGGGCCACCTGCAGCCACGGAATTTTTCCCCTGGTCCGGCGCTTCTAAGGGCTGGCGTGATCCGGACCTTGCCAGGGGGGAGCGCGATCAGCTACTCTAGCCCGTTCCTGGATTGGCCGTCGCACGTGATCACCTGATCACCGAACACTGAAGGACACCGAGACAGAGAAGAGAGCCGACCGTGAAGAAAGACATCCATCCGCATCTCCACCTGGTGACCGCGGTGTGCGCTTGCGGCAACACCTTCGAGACCCACTCGACGAAGGACGAGCTACGGCTCGAGATCTGCAGCGCCTGCCACCCGTTCTTCTCGGGCAAGCAGAAGCTGATCGACACCGCCGGCCGCGTCGAGCGCTTCAAGCGCCGCTACGGCCAGACGGCCTGACCTCGGCACCGAGCCGGGGCGCGGCTCCGAGCACCGGCGGGCGCCCGGCCGCGCCACGCCGCAGGGGTGGCCGGCGCGGCCTTCCGGCGCCTGCCGCGGCCCCGGTCACCGTCCTGATCCTGCAGATCCTGCGGCCCGTTCTCGCCGCCTCCGGACGTCCCCGATGACCAGCTCCCAGACAGCGAATCCCGAAGCCGAGCTCCTGGTCGGCGGCCAGGCGCTGATCGAAGGCGTGATGATGCGCTCTCCCGGCGCCTATGGCATCGCCGTGCGCCGGCCCGACGGCTCGCTCGCCTTGCAGCGCGGCAAGGTCCCCAGCCTGGCCCGGCGCTACCCGGTGTTCAAGCTGCCGCTGCTGCGCGGCATCGGCGTGCTCTTCCAGTCGCTGGCCATCGGCATCCGGGCGCTCAACTTCTCCGCCGAGCAGGCGATCGCCGCTGTGGAGGCCGCCGATGGCACCGGCCCGGCCGACTCCGCCACACCGGCTGTCCCCGCCGTCCCGGCGGCCGGCGGCGCCGGCGGTCCGCAGCGGCAGCAGGGCCCGGAGGCGCCAGCCTCGACACCCGCGGCCGCTACCGCACCCGCGGACCGCGATCGCCCGGCACTGGACCCCTCCGCCTCAGCCGGCCCCGCCCCGGACCGCTCGGGCTGGGCGGTGGCCGGCTCCATGGCGTTCGGCCTCGGGCTGGGCGTGCTGGTGTTCCTGCTGCTGCCGCTCTGGCTCACGCAGCTCGCCGAGCGCCACCTCTTCGGCCCGCTCTCGGGGCTCGGCTTCAACCTCCTGGACGGCGGCCTGCGGGCGCTGTTCTTCCTGGCCTACCTGTACGGCATCTCGCGCCTGCGCGACATCCACCGGGTGTTCATGTACCACGGCGCCGAGCACAAGGTGGTGTTTACCTATGAGCGGCGCCTGCCGCTGAGCGTCGAGAACGCGCGCGCCCAGAGCCGCCTGCATCCGCGTTGCGGCACCAGCTTCCTGCTCTTCGTGCTGCTGGTGTCGATCCTGGTGTTCGCCCTGATCCCGAAGACCGCGCCCTTCCTGGTCAAGTTCGGCGGCCGGCTCCTGCTGGTGCCGGTGATCGCGGGACTCTCCTACGAGGTGCTGCGCCTGACCGCCCGCCGCCGCGCCGCGCCGCTGTTCGCGGCGCTGGTGTTCCCGGGGCTCATGTTGCAGAAGATCACCACCCAGGAGCCGACCGACGGCATGCTCGAGGTGGCCATCGTGGCGCTCGAGGAGGCGCTGCGCGAGGACGGCCTGCTGCCGGAGGCGCCGCCCGGTGCGGCGCGCGGAGATGCGGCCGTGCCCGAGACGGCGGCGACGGTCGCGACGGCGGTCACCGCCGAGGCCCGCGAGGAGGCGCCGGTGCTCGTCACCTTGGCCGGTAGTGCCGCCGGCGGGGAGATCCCGGCATGATCGAGAAGCTGGCGCAGCTCGAGAAGACCCACTCCGAGCTGACGCAACGGCTGGCCGACCCGGCCCTGCTCGCCGACCACAAGGCCTACGCCGACACCAACCGCGCGATCTCCGAGATCGGCCACGTCGTCGCCCTCTACCGCGAGCACACGGCGGCGCTGCGCCGGTTCGCCGAGAACCAGGAGCTGCTCGCCGGCCTCGGCAAGGACGACGAGCTGTTCGCCCTCGCCCAGGAGGAGCGCGAGCAGCTGCTGCAGCGCATCCAGCAGCTCGAGGAGGAGCTGCGGCGCGAGCTCACGCCGCGCGACCCCAACGACGCGCGCAACATCGTGCTCGAGATCCGCGCCGGCACCGGCGGCGACGAGGCGACGCTGTTCGCCGCCGAGCTGTTCCGGATGTACAGCCGCTATGCCGAGCGCCAGGGGTGGCGCGTCGAGGTCATCGACCTGTCGGAATCCGGCGTGCGCGGCATCAAGGAGATCTCGGCGATCGTCGAGGGGCGCGGCGCCTACAGCCGCCTCAAGTACGAGGGCGGGGTCCACCGCGTCCAGCGCGTCCCCGAGACCGAGGCCTCCGGGCGCATCCACACCTCCGCGGTGACCGTCGCGGTGCTGCCGGAGGCCGAGGACGTGGAGGTGGCGGTCGACGAGAAGGACCTGCGCATCGACCGCTTCTGCTCGTCCGGTCCGGGAGGCCAGGGAGTCAACACCACCTACTCGGCAGTGCGCCTCACCCATCTGCCGACCGGCATCGTCGTCAGCTGCCAGGACGAGCGCAGCCAGATCAAGAACAAGGCGAAAGCGCTGCGCGTCCTGAAGGCGCGCCTGCTCGAGATCGAGCGCGAGAAGGCCGAAGCGGCACAGTCCGAGGAGCGCCGCCGCATGGTCGGCAGCGGCGACCGCTCGGAGAAGATCCGCACCTACAACTTCCCCCAGAACCGCGTCACCGATCACCGCATCGGCGTCACCGTCCACCAGCTGCCGGCGGTGCTCGAGGGCGACCTCGATCCGCTGATCGAGCCCCTCGTCGCCCACTTCCAGGCCCAGAAGATGGAAGCGGCCGCCCGCGCCCACTGATCGGCCGATCGTGCCGGCGCGGATGCCTCGCCGACTGAGGCCACGAACTTGCGCCACGAGGCACTAGGAGACTTGCTGCGCCAGGGGCGCCGCCGGCTCGGGGACACCGCTTTCGCGCCGCCACGCGAAGCCGCGCTGCTGCTCGGCGCGGTGCTGGGCCTCTCCGAGGCACAGGTGATGGCGCGCGACGACCAGCCCGTGCCGCCGGCCGCCGCGGCGCGCTTCGAGGAGCTGCTGGCGCGGCGGCTGGGCGGCGAGCCGGTCGCCTACCTGCTCGGCGAGAGAGAGTTCTACGGCCGCCGCTTCGCGGTCGACGAGCGGGTGCTCATCCCGCGGCCCGAGACCGAGCACCTGGTCGAGGCGGCCCTCGCCCTCGCGCTACCCCCGGCGCCGCGCATCCTCGACGTCGGCACCGGCTCCGGCTGCCTGGCGGTGACCCTGGCGCTCGAGCTGGCCGGCGCCCGGGCGGTCGCCGCCGACCTGTCGCCGGCCGCGCTGGCGGTGGCCGCCGGCAACGCCCGCCGCCATGGCGTCGCCGGCCGGGTGGCCGCGGTGGCGAGCGACCTCACCGCGGCGTTCGACCTCGGCCGCTTCGACCTGGTGGTCAGCAATCCGCCCTACGTCGATCCCGGCGACGCACCGGGGCTGCCGGCAGAGGTTTGCAATTTCGAGCCTCACCTGGCACTCTTCTCGCCCGGCAGCGGCGACGCGGTGCTGGCGCGGCTGTTCGGCGAGTGTGCGCGCCTGCGCCCGGGAGCACCGCTGGTGGTGGAGATCGGCGCCGGCCAGCTCGACGCGGCCTGCCGGCACGCCGCCGCCGCCGCCCTCGAGATCGCCGGCGTGCATCGCGACTACGCCGGCGTGCCGCGGGTCCTGGTGCTGCGGCGCCCGCCGGGAGGCCCGGAGCGCTGACGGCCCGCCGGCCGCCAGCCGGCTGCCGACTGCCGGGGGAGCGCGCGAGCGGGAGCCGGGAGCGCGCGGGAGGGGAGTGCCCATGGACAGGTTCCACATCTCGGGTCCGACCCCGCTGGTCGGCCGCGTGTGCGCGAGCGGCGCCAAGAACGCCGCCCTGCCGGCCCTCGCGGCATCGCTGCTCACCGACGAGCCGCTGACGCTGCACCGCGTCCCCAGGGTGCGGGACCTGCGCACCATGCGCCGCCTGCTGGACTACCTGGGCGTCGGCAGCGAGGAGCGGGAGGCGGCGGCGACCGAGGGTCCCGCCGGCCAGGACCTCCCGGCGGACCCGAAGCCCCCGGAGAGCCCGGAGAGCCCAGAGAGCCCGGAGAGGCGTCCCGAGACTGCCCTGGTGCTGCAGCGTGCGCGGCCGAGCTCGTCCACCGACGCGCCTTACGAGCTGGTCAAGACCATGCGCGCCAGCGTCCTGGTGCTGGGACCCCTGCTTGCGCGCTTCGGCTTCGCCCGCGTCTCGCTGCCCGGCGGCTGCGCCATCGGCGTGCGGCCCATCGACCAGCATCTCAAGGGGCTGGCGGCGCTCGGCGCCGACGTCAGGCTCGCCGGCGGCTACGTGGAGATGCGAGCGAGCCGCCTGGCCGGCACCCGCTTCCGCTTCGACCTGCCGACCGTCACCGGCACCGAGAACCTGCTGCTCGCCGCCTGCCTGGCGCGCGGCACGACGGTGCTCGAGAACTGCGCCCGCGAGCCGGAGGTGGCGGACCTGGCGCGACTGCTCAACGCCATGGGCGCTCGCATCTCCGGCGCCGGCGGCGACACCGTCGTCGTCGACGGCGTCGACGGTCTGGGCGGCGCCGCCCACCGGGTCATCCCGGATCGCATCGAAGGCGGCACCTACCTGATCGGCGCCGCGATCACCGGCGGCGACGTCCTGCTCGAGCAGGCGAACGCCGCCGATCTGGCGCCGCTGCTGGACAAATTGGCGGAGGTCGGGGTCGAGATCGAGGTCTCGCCCGCCGGCATCCGGGCGCGGGCGCGGGCCGGCGACGGCAGCCTGCGCGCCCGCGACGTCACCACCGCGCCGCATCCCGGCTTCCCCACCGACCTGCAGGCCCAGTACATGGCGCTGATGACCCGCGCCGCGGGGACGTCGACGATCCGCGAGACCGTGTTCGAGAACCGTTTCCAGCACGCGCCGGAGCTGGCGCGCATGGGCGCCCGCGTCCACGTCGACGGCGGCTCGGCGCGCGTCGACGGCCCGACCGAGCTGACCGGCGCCGCCGTCATGGCCACCGACCTGCGCGCCTCGGCCTGCCTGGTGCTGGCCGGCGTCGCCGCGGCGGGCACCACGGTGGTGGACCGCATCTACCACCTGGACCGCGGTTACGAAGGCATGGAACTGAAACTGCAGGGATTGGGCGCACACGTGGCGCGCGTGGCGGAGTCCATGGCCACCTGAAGCCGCTCGCGCGCGGCGGCGGCCGCCTCGCCGGCCCCCCGGGAAGCGGACGGCCCGCCACGGCACCGCCGCTCCCGGCCAATGCTCACCCCGATCCCGCCCCGGCTCCCGCGCGACCTCGTCCTCGTCATCCTTGCCGTCCTGGCCGTCGTGACGGCCGGCGCGGAGCCGGCCCCCGCTCTCGCGCCGGTCCTGGCCCCCGCTCTCGCGCCGGTCCTGGCACCCGCCCTGGCGCCGGCCGTGGCGCCGGCCCTGGCGCCGGCCGCCCTGGTGGTGCCTGCCGCGCTGGGGACGGCCGACCCGCGTCCGGCCCTGGTGGCTCTCGAGCTCGCGAACCGCCATCGCGAGGCGCTCGCGCGCGTCCAGGAAGAGACCGCGGAGCGGCCCGCCGCCGGCCGGCAGATCGGCCTCGACTACCTGCGCGGTCACCTGCTCGAGCTGCTCGGCAGGCCGGCCGACTCGGTGCCGGCCTTCGTCGACGCCATCTCCGCCACGCCCAGGCTCGCCTTCCACAGCCGCTACCGCCTCGCCGCCGAGCAGATCCGCCTCGGCCACCCCGAGGTGGCGGCCGGGCTGCTCGCCACCGGCCTCGCCGCCGAGCCAGGGTCGCCGCTGGCGCCGGAAGCGGTGCGGCTGCTGGTCCAGAGCCTCGCCCGCGGCGGCGACTGCCGGCTGCTGCGCGGCTTCCGCACCCACCAGCTGGCCACCCCGGAGCGGCGCCAGGTGCAGCTGGCGCAAGCCGACTGTGACCTGCAACGGATACCGCGACAGGCGACCACGGCGGCGGCGGCGGCGGCGGCGACCCCGAGGCAAGCGGCGGCACCGGCCACCGCCGGAGCCGCGGCCGATCCCCGCGTCAGCGTCACGCCGCAGCAGGCGGCGCGGTCTCTGCTGATCGCCCTGCTCGACGAGAACCACGAGGACGACGTGGCCCGCCTGGCCGCCGACCGCCTGGCGGCTCTCACCCCCGATGGCGAACGTGGCCGGGTGCCGCTCCTGCTCAGCATGACCTTCTTCGAGCACCGCGAGCTCGATCGCTCGGTGCGGCAGCTGGCGCACGTCTTCGGCGCCCCCGGAGCCCCCGGCTCCCCCGGCGCCAAATCCCGGTCGCCATCGCCCCGCGACCTCGCCGAGGCCCGCTATGCCCTGGGCCGGGCGGACTTCTGGCAGGGCCGCTTCGAGGCCGCCGCCAAGACCTTCGGCGAGGTCGCCGAAGGCGCCCCCAGCGCCGCCGAGCGCGCCCGGGCGCTCCTGCAGCAGGGGCGCTCGTACGAGATGCCGGGCGACTGGAAGCGCGCGGTGGCAAGCTTCCGCCTGGCTTTCCTGGCCGAGCCGAGCGGCGAGTGGGCGGCGCCGTCCCTGCTGGCGACGTTGCGCCTCGAGTGGCGCACCGGCAACGAGACCACCGCCGCGTCCGTCCTGTCGATGCTCGGCTCGAGCCCGCAGTGGCGCGACTCGGCGCGGCGCGCGGCGATGTTCCTGGCGGCCTCGGACCTGGTGCGCGGCCGCGCCGACCGTGCCGGCGCCTGGCTCGATCGCGCGGCGGCCGGCGGCCCGGACGAGGATCTGCCCGAGGTGGCCTACTGGCGGGGGCGCCTCGCCGAGCAGCAGCGGCGGCTGCCGGC
>DATDGZ010000580.1:0-7580 GCA_036521795.1 Thermoanaerobaculia bacterium
GGACCAGCAGCTGGCCGCCGGCAAGGAGCTCCACGCCCGCGAGCAGCAGGCCGGACGCCAGGAGCTGGGGCGCGCCAGCCTCGACCTGCTGGCGATCGACTTGCGCCGGGCGGAGACCGACATCCGCCGGGCCCGGGCCGGCCTGCAGGCGCTGCAGGTGACCGCCCCCAACGACGGCGTGCTGATCTTCAACCGCTACGGTCAGGGCACCGAGCCGCCGCGGGTGGGCGACACGGTCTGGAGCGGCATGCCGCTGGCCGAGATCCCCGACCTCTCGGAGATGCAGGCCGAGGTCTACGTGCTGGAGGCCGACGCCGGCGGCCTCGCCGTGGGCAAGCCGGCGACGGTGGTGGTCGAGTCCCGACCCGGGGTGGAGCTCCCGGCCCGCATCGCCCGCGTCGATACTCTCGCCAAGCCCCGGTTGAGCGGCTCGCCGGTGCAGTACTTCGCGGTCACGCTGGCCTTGGCGCCCGGCAGCTTGAAGGCGATGGGAACGGTCAAGCCAGGCCAGCGGGTGCTCGCCCGCCTGCGGCTCGAGGAGCGCCGGGGGGCGCTGGTGGTGCCGCGCGAAGCGCTCTTCCAGCGCGGCGGCGGCACCGTCGTCTACCGCCGGCGTGGCGGTGCGCATGGCTTCGAGCCGGTGCCGGTGACGCTCGGCCCTGCCAGCGTGGGCGCGGCGGTGGTCGAGACCGGGGTCGCCGCCGGCGATCTGGTGGCGTTGCGCGATCCGGCGGCGGACGCCGCGCGCCAATTTCCGGCGCCGGCGGCGCCCGCTTCGCCCGCCTTGCCCGCATCGCCCGCCGGGGTGACGCCGGGCCGCGGCGGGGGGGCAGCTCGGCCTTGAGCCCCGGGGAGGCGCTGCGCGCTGCCCTGTCGAGCCTGGGGGCGCACAAGCTGCGATCGGCCCTCACCATGCTCGGGATGATCTTCGGCGTCGGAGCGGTGATCGCGATGCTCTCGATCGGCGCCGGCGCCGAGCGGGAGGCCCTGGCGCTGGTCGAGCGGCTCGGCCTCCACAACGTGCTGGTGCGGGCGAAGAGCCTGAGCCCCGCGGAGCAACAGGAGGTCCGGCGCCGCTCGCCCGGCCTCTCGGACCGCGACGGAGCCGCCATCGCCGAGGGCGTGCCCGGGGTACACCGGGTGGCTTTGCGGGTCCGCATCGAGCCCTACGAGGTGAGGTCGGCGAGCCGCCGGGCCACGGGCGTCGAGGTCTCCGGCGTCGAACCGGTGCAGGCCGAGATCTCGCACCTCGCGATCGCGGAGGGGCGCTTCCTGGACCCGCTCGACGAGCGCGAGCACGGGCAGGTCTGCGTCCTGGGCGCGGCGGTCCGGCGCGAGCTGTTCGGCGTCGGGCCGGTGCTGGGCCAGCTGGTGAAGGTCGACGACGTCTGGCTCGAGGTGGTGGGGGTCCTGGCCGGCGACGAGGGTTCAGGGGGCGAGACTTTCCAAGGGGTCGCACTGGGCTCGCCGGCGCACGAGCTCTACCTGCCGGCGGCGACCGCCGAGCGCAAGTTCGAGCGGCCGGTCCTGCAATCGCCGCTGGACGAGATCCTGGTCAACCTCGAGCCCGGCGTGAGCGCCGCCCTGGCGGCCGCGCCGATCGGCAACCTGCTCGAGCGCCTGCACGGCGGCGCCGCCGACTACGAGATCGTGGTGCCGGAGGTCCTGCTCGCCCAGAGCCGGCGCACGCAGCGGCTGTTCAACCTGGTCATGGGCTGCATCGCCGGCATCTCGCTGCTGGTCGGCGGCATCGGCATCATGAACATCATGCTGGCCACCGTGCTCGAGCGGACCGCCGAGATCGGGCTGCGGCGAGCGGTCGGCGCGCGCCGCGGCGACATCCGCTTCCAGTTCGTGGTCGAGGCCTTCGCGCTCAGCCTGATCGGCGGCCTGACCGGGATCGCCGCCGGGCTGGCGATCGCCCGCACGGTCGCGGCCTTCGCGGGCTGGCACACCGTGGTGACGCCGGCGGCGATCCTGCTGGCGACCGGCGTGGCCATGGCGGTCGGCCTCGCCTCGGGCCTCTATCCCGCCACCCGCGCCGCGGCGCTGGACCCGATCGAGGCGCTGCACTACGAATGAGCGGTGGTGGGATCCTCGCGCAGCTTCGAGGCCTCGATTTGCACATCGATACTCTATCCGCCGTTGGTGCGAGTGTCAGCACGGCCCATGAGGATCACTGCCGTGCGCAGGCCGCGGACGCGGGTTGTGAGGACTCGGGCGTTGCCGAATTGCCGTTCGCTTTCGACCTGCGACCCGGCGAGGAGGGAGCGGGTGGCGGCGGCGGCGCTCGGTTCGGGGACGTAGAGCTCGGTGGTCCGCAGCAGAGCGAGGAGATAGAGCTCCGCCGGGTCGCTCCGGTCCGGACTGGGGAGGAGCGCGACGTAAGCGTTGCCACGGCCTACCCAGACGGCGATCGCGGTGGCTTCCGCTACTGCGCGCGCGAGGCCGGGAGGGGGCTTGCTGGCGCCTGCGGCCGCGGGACGTAGTAGCAGCGGGTCGAGTGGTCGGTCGGCTGGTGTTACCAGCAGCCAGGTGGCGGCAAGGCATGGCAGCTCGACGCGATAGACGTCGTAGTCGGGCGCGATCTGGGCCAGCGGAGTGACCGTGAGCAGGCGCCAGTAGGGAGTGAGCACCGCCCTGGGCACGAAGCGGACGGGCTTGTGCAGGGCGTTCGAGAGCCGGGTGAGGGTGCGGTAGCGGCCGCCGCCGTCCTCGGGGCGATCGTAGAGATAGAGGGCCGAGTCGGCGGCGGCGAAGAGTGACGGATTGGGCCTGCGGATCTCGGGGCGTGGCAGCGCGGCCCAGGCGCCCGCGGCCCTCCCGAAGGTGCTCCAGCGGGCCAGGTCGGCTGGAGAGAGGGGGATCACGCCGGCGCCGGTCGCGAGATGAGCGGCCAGCGGCGGCAGCGGGCTGACGGCGGCCCAGGTGCCGTCGCGAGCGGGCTCGGGTAGGGGGAGGGCCGCGCCGCCAATCGCAAGCGTGGACGCTGCCACGAAGCAGAGCCGGCCCGAGGGCCGCGTCATCCTGGCCAGCGGCGACAGTGCTGCCGCGATGAGCAGTGCGGCTGGCCAGACGCTGTAGACGAGGAAGCGCTTGGCGTCCCAGAGGTAGAAGAAGACGACGAAGCCGAGCAGGCAGGCGAAGAGCAGGAGGGTAAGGAGGCTCGCCGCGGTCTGCTCGGGATCTCGCTGGCGCCAGGCTCCGATCCCGGCCAGAACGATGCCGGCGGCGAGCAGCAGGCAGGCCGGGATGCCGAGCAGCGAGGCCAGGCTTCCGGCATAGAAACGCACCGCCGAGAGATGGAAGCCGAGGAGCCGCCGGTGATTCAGCAGGGATTCGCCGTAGGACGCAAAGGCGATGCGGCGCACCAGGGCCCAGAGCACCGGGCAGCCGAGCGCCAGTGCCGCGCCGATCCAGGGCCAGCGGGTTGCCAGGTCGCGCCGGCGCCGCGTCGCCAGCGTGACTCCCGCCGCGAGCGGCAGCAACAGGGCCATCGGCTGCGTGAGGGCGGAGAGGCCGGCGAGCAGCCCGCTCCAGACGTAGCGCCGAGGGCGCGACGCGGCTGTTGCTGCAACCTTCGCCGCAGCCTGCGCCGTCGCCTCCCCGGCCGCAGCCTTGGCCGCCTCCTCCATGCGGCCGGCGCCGCCGGGCTCGCCCGCGCCCGGCGGGGCCGTCCGGCTGGCACCCGCCGCGCCGCTGGCCCCTTCCGCTCGCGCGAGCAGGAACGCTCGGGCGCTCCATAGCAGCAGGCACGAGGCGGGGACGTCGGCCATGAGGTCAAGGACCAGGCCTTGCAGGGAGTAGTCGGCCAGCAGCAGGAGCGCCGCGGCGAAGGCGGCGGCGGCCGGGAAGAGGCGCGCCGCGAGCGTGTAGAAACCCACGACGGTGGCCAGGAAGAGGGCGAGGCTGAGCACCGGCCACCAGGGCAGCAGGCCGAGGCGGTCGAGCAGCGCCAGCGCCAGGGGCAGCAGCGGCGGACGGCCGGAGTAGCGCACGTCGTGGCCGGCGAAGAACAGCCCGTTGGCGATCCAGTCGTGGGAGTCGCCGTCGACGAACGGGTAGTCGAGGTTGAGGTCAGGATAGACGAGATGCGGCGCGAGCGCCGCGAAGACGGCCAGGCACAGCGCGACGAGCATCCACAGCAGCCGGCGAGCGAGGGGCTCCGGGAGGGACCGCATCAATGAGCAGGCCCCGGCCGGATGCGATAGACGCGGTCGCCGCCGCCGGCATAGAGCCGCTCGGCCTGGCCGGTGGCTTCCCAGCGCTCGAGCTCCTGGCGCTGCCAGAGCGGCAGCTCGGAGCGATGGATCAGGATGTGGGTGACACCCCAGAGGCGCAGCCGCGCCAGGGTCTCGGCATCGGGCGCCGGCCAGCAGCAGCGATGGCTCAGCCACTCCGCGGTGAACGGGGCGTGGGCACTGTAGCCGTTGACCAGCGGCTTCCAGTGCAGGGTGCTGTAGTACATGTAGGAGACGTTCACCAGGTAGGGCGCGGGCAACGACGGATCGGTGAGCGGGATCTCCAGCACCGCATGGATGTCCGGCTGGTCGGCGATCCACTGGGTGACGTCGGGAAAGTCGTCTTCCTCCTCGAGCTCCTCCCAGCCGGCCTGCCGCGGGCAGACCTCGAGCAGCAGCAGCGCCGCGAGGACGGTGACGATCAGCGCGTTGCGCCGGCGCGCCGCCGGCCGCCACCCGCGCAGCCGGCGATCGACGGCGGCGGCCGCCAACCAGACGATGGCCAGGGACGTGAAGGCATTGAAGCGCGTCGGCACGCGCATCGCGCCGAGACCCGGCAGCAGCCGCGCCAGGGGATCGAAGAAAATCGGGAACGAGAGCGCGGCGGTGACGGCGCCCGCCGCCAGCAGGCCTCGCGGCCAGGGATCGAGCTCGCTCCAGCGCGATGCCCGGGACCCTTTCCAGCGCCGCCGCAAGAACAGCCAGCCGCCGCATCCCAGCGCCACCAGCGCCAGCGGCACCTGGTAGTTGCGCGTCGACCAGAGCGGCAGCCCCTCGAGGTGGAAGAGCGGCGCCGCCGGTGCGCTCCAGGTGCGCAATTCGCCGGCCAGCCAGCCCACGGCGGCCAGCGCCAGCAAGGCGGCGAGGATTACGCGCCGCCACGCGGGGAGCTGTGCCTCCGGGGTCGCGGGTGCCGCCGGGGACCGGCGCCACAGGTCGCAGGCTCCGAGCAGCGCCAGGCCGGCTGCCAGCCAGCCCGGGAAGAGCGTGTTCTCGGGCCGGTGGAGGAGCTCCGGCAGCAGCGCGGAGTAGAAGTTCGACTCCGACGGCGTCAGGTACGACAGCAGGCTCGCTCCCCAGGTGCGGAGCACGCCCGGCCCCCAGTGCAGGCCGGCGGCGCGTGCCACCTCCCGGTACTTGCCGAAGAGCGAGCCGGCCGCCGCGGCGGCGATCATCGCGGTGCCGCCCAGGAGCGGCAGCTCGGCGCGCCAGCGGCCGGTGCGGCGAAGCTCGGGCAGACGGTTGGCGAGCAGCACCGCGAGCGGCACGTGAATCATGAGGGCCAGGTAACACCCGCCCGAGAGATGGAGCAGGTAGCAGCCCAGGAAGAGCGCGGCCCGCGAGCGGCTGGGGCGTTCGAGCAGGCGGTCGAAGCTCCAGAGGGTCAGCGGGATGAGCTGCATGAGCAGGACCTGCAGGTGGGTGAGCTGGTCCCAGCGGAACGGCGAGAAGGCGTACATGACGCCGCCGAACCATGCCGCCGCCCAGCCGAATCCGCCCCGGCGCAGCACGAAGCAGGCGGCGAGGCCGGTGGCGGCGAACGACGACCAGAGGAGGAGGTTGTAGGCGGGCACCCAGCGCGGCAGACCGGCGGGCACCAGGGCGGTGAAGGCCGCCGCCGCCAGCCCTGGGCCGAGCAGGTGATCGGAGTAGGCGAGCACGTCGCGCGCCGGATAGAAGAACGGTGCGTTCCAGAAGCCCGCGAAGCCGCGGTGCGCCTCGTGTGCTACCCACTTGAGGATGTAGAGGACGAACAGCGGATCGCCGAGGCCCGCCGGGAGGTGGGTGCCGAGGACGCGCCAGATCGGGCGCAGGTAGAGCCCGGCGAGCAGGGCGTAGACGGCGAACGCCGCCGCCAGCCGCCAGGCCTCGCCGGCCGCGGACAGGGGCCGGCCGGCCGAGGGGGGCGGGTTCGCCAATCAGCCGCCGGGACCGCGGCCGCTGCCTGGCCGCGGTGCCGGCGCGGGCGCAATGGGACGGCGCCGGAGATCGGGTGCTACAGGGTCGAGCTCGGTGGCGGGGATCGTCTCGAAGGGCCCCAGCTGCTTGGCAAGCTCGGGGCCGAAGGCGGCGGCGTTGCCGACCAGCACCACCACGCTCCGGTCAGGGTGGACGCGGGTGGCGGCGAAGCGCTGGATCGCGGCCGCGGTGACCGCGGCAATGCGGTCGCGGTAGCTGTCCAGGAACTCCCGGCCGAGACCGTAGCCGAGGGTGGTGAGGACCCGCGCGGCGACGTCGCCGGCGCTCTCGATCTCGAGCGGAAAAGCGCCGTTGAGGTAGGTCTTGGCCTCCTCCAGCTCGGCCGCCGGGACCGGCGCCTTGGCCATGCCGGCGATCTCGTCGAGGGTGAGGCGCAGCGCCTGCATCGTCGAGGCGGTCTTGGTCGAGGTGCGGGCCGCGAAGCTGCCGCTGACCAGCTGCTCGGAGAAGCCGCAATAGGCGCCATAGGCCAACCCGCGCTTGACGCGGATCTCCTTGAACAGGCGGCCGGAGGAGCTGCCGCCGAGCACCGTGCCGTAGACCGTGGCGGTGAAGAAGTCCGGATCGGTATAGGCGAGGGCGGCCTGGCCGACGCGGATCTGGGTCTGGACGGCATCGGGCTTGTCGACGACGAGGACCTTCTGCCGCGGCCAGGCTGGCAGCTCGAGCGCCGGCGGCCGCGGTGCCGCGCCCTTCGCCCAGGCGCCGAAGACCCGCTCGACCCCGGCCAGCGCCTGGTCCGGCCGGAAGTCGCCCACCACCGCCAGGATCGCGCCGTTGGGCAGGTAATGGGAGCGGTGGAAGGCCGCCAGGTCGTCGCGGGTCAACCCGCGCACCGACTCCGGCGTACCGCTCGCGGGAGCTCCGTAAGGATAGGTGCCGAACACCAGGCGCTGGAAAGCGATCTCGGCGAGATAGCCCGGGTTGGCCCGCTGCAGCTCGAGGCTGCTCAGACTTTTGTGCCGCCAGCGCTCGATCTCGGGGGCGGGGAAGCTGGGGTGGAGCACCACGTCGGCGAGCAGCTCGAGGGCGAGGTCGAGCTGGTCGGAGGTGACCGACGCCGTGACATAGGCGAAGTCCGCGCCGGAGCCGGCGTCGAGGGAGCCGCCGACGCCGTCGATGGCAGCGGCGATCTGCTGCGCCGAGCGGCCGGCGGTGCCCTGGGTGAGGAGATCGGCGGTGGCGCTCGCCAGGCCGGCCTTGCCGGCGGGCTCGTAGAGCTTGCCCGCCGGCAGCATCAGCCGCAGGCTCACCTCCGGTTCGCCGTGGCGCTCGATGACGACCAGGCGCAGGCCGTTCGGCAGCGTGCGCTGCTCGAAAGCCGGGAAGCGCAGCTCGCGCATCGGCTGCGGCGCCGGC
>DATDGZ010000581.1:0-10333 GCA_036521795.1 Thermoanaerobaculia bacterium
CTCGCCCACGGCGCCGCGGTGACCGGCGGCCTGCGGCCCGTGCATCGCGCCCTGGCTGCCAGCGAGGCGGGGCCGCCGCGCGCGCTGTTCGGACCCGAGCACGGCTTCTACGGCATCGAGCAGGACATGGTGCCGGCGGCAGGGGGCACCGATCCGTGGACCGGCGCGCCGCTGGTGTCGCTGTACGGAGACGCCGCGGAGACGCTGCGGCCGCGCGCCGAGGCGTTCGCGGGCCTCGAGCTGCTGATCGTCGACCTGCAGGACGTCGGGTCGCGCTACTACACCTATGCCGCGACCGCGGTCTGGGCCGCCGCGGCGGCCCTCGATGCGGGCTGCGAGGTCTGGGTGCTCGACCGGCCGAACCCGCTGGGCGGTGTGGTGATCGAAGGCAACCTGCCGGCGCCGGGCTACCAGTCGTTCGTCGGCGCCTTCCGGCTGCCGGTGAGGCACGGGCTGACGCTGGGGGAGCTGGTGCTGCTGGCGGCGCGGCGCGGCGGCTGGCGCGCGGCGCCCGAGGTCTGGCCGCTCGCCGGCTGGGACCGCGCCATGCTCTGGGCCGAGACCGGCCTGTCCTGGATCGCGCCGTCGCCGAACATGCCGGCGGCGTCGACCGCGCTGATCTATCCGGGCGGCTGCCTGGTCGAGGCGACCGAGCTCTCGGAAGGGCGCGGCACCACCCGGCCCTTCCACCTCACCGGCGCTCCCGGCCTTGATCCGGTTGCCCTCGCCGACCACCTCGACGCTCGCGGCCTGCCAGGTGTGGCGTTCGTGCCGACGTTCTTCCGGCCGCAGTTCCAGAAGCATCGCGGCGAGATCTGCGGCGGCGTCGAGCTGGTGGTGACCGACCCTCGCCGCGTGCTGCCCTATCGCACCGGAGTCGAGCTGCTGCGTGCCGTGGCGCAGGTGGCGCCGCGGCAGCTGATCTGGCGTCGCGCCGCCTACGAGTTCGAGTCCGACCGCCCGGCGATCGACCTGCTGACCGGCGGTCCGGAGTGCCGCACCGCGCTCGCCGCCGCCGGTGGCGACGGCGACGCCCCGCTGGATGCCTGCGCGCTCAATGCCTGGATCGACAGCTGGACGGCCGACGAGGAGAGCTTTCGCCAGGAGCGCCGCGGCATCCTCCTGTATCCGGAGCCTTCAGTTCCGGAGGCCCCGGCGCGGGGGATCGCGGCCGGACCAGGGAGCGCCGGTTGAGGCCGCCCCACCTCCTGCGCGTCGACGAGGGACCGGAGCGCTTCGCGGCGCTGCTCGCGGCGCTCGCCGCCGCCGGCCTGCGCGCCGGCTGGCTGGAGCTCGGAGCCGCGGAGCCGGCCGCCGCCAGCCTGGAGAGCGCGGCGGCGTTCGGGGCGCGGCGCGCGGTGGCCGCCGGCAGCGGACGGAGCGTGGCCGTCAAGGCCCTGCGCGGCGAGCCGGTGCTGCGCGATCTGCTGCGCGAGCATTTCCCGGGCTGCGCGCTGGTGCTGGTGCGGGTGCGTGGCGGGGAGACGCCGGCGCCGGAGGGCGTCCCACTCGCGCCGGCGCCGGCACTCTTCCCATCAGGCGACGGCTGGCGGATTGCGCTCGCCGCCGATGCCGCGGCGCAGCAATTCGACACCCCCGGCTTGCTGGCCGCCCTCCGCCGGCCGCGGCCCTGGGACCGGGAGTAGCCTGCCGCGGGTTGCGGGGGCCGGGCCCGTTTTGCCACAATGCGGCATCGGCCGCTCGAATCCACGCCGATCCCCAGCCTCTCGCGAACGAGCGCTTCATCACCCAACCCGAAAAGGTCCTCCGTCATGGAAAAGATCCAGTTCTTCCTCCCCGGTCCCACCTACGTCCCCGAGGATGCCCGCCAGGCGATGGCGGCGCCCGTCGTGGGACACCGCTCGGCCGGGTTCCGCAGCTTCTACCGGTCGATCGCCGGCCGCCTGCCTGCCGTGCTGCGCACCGCGGGCGACGCGCTCATCGCCACCGGCAGCTCGACCCTGATCATGGAGAGCGCGGTGATCTCCACCGCCGCCGCCAGCGTCCTCGCCCTCACCAACGGCGCCTTCTCCGAGCGCTGGCACGCGATCAGCCGCGGCGCCGGCAAGGCGACGGACCGGTTGTCGGCGCCGTGGGGCGAGGCCATCGATCCGGACCTGGTGCGCGGCGCGCTACGGCGCAAGCGCTACGACGCCGTGACGCTGGTCCACAACGAGACCTCGACGGGGGTGATGAACCCGCTGGCCGAGATCGCGCGCGCGATCCGCGAGGAGAGCGATGCCCTGGTCCTGGTCGACGCCGTGTCTTCGCTCGGCGGGGCGCCGGTCGAGACCGACGCCTGGGGCCTCGACGTGGCGCTCGCCGGCACCCAGAAGGCGCTGGCGCTGCCTCCCGGCCTGGCCGTCTTCAGCCTCTCGGAGCGCGCCGCCGCGCGTGCCGCCGGCGTGGAGCGGCGCGGCTACTACACCGACCTGCTGCGCTACCGCGACAAGCACCGCGAGGGCGGCGCCATCACCACGCCGGCGATCTCGCTGTTCTACGCCCTGGACCGGCAGCTGACGCGCATCCTCGCCGAGGGCATGGAGGCGCGCTGGGCGCGCCATGAGCGGCTCTACCGGCGCACCGCCGAATGGGCGGCGGCCCGCGGTCTCGCGTTCGCCGCGGCCGAGGGCGCCCGCTCGCACACGGTGTCCTGCCTGCGGCCGCCGGCGGGCATCGATCCGCAGGCGCTGGTCAAGCGGCTCGGCAGCCGCGGCTGGACCGTGGGCGGCGGCTACGGCGATTGGAAGCCGAGCACCTTCCGCATCGGCCACATGGGCGAGGTCCGCGAGAGCGACCTCGAAGCGCTGCTGGGCGAGATCGACGGCGCCCTCGTAGAGCTCGGCGAGCTTGGCGGCCAAGGCGGCGAGGCCCTGCTGGATGCCCCGGCCCCGGGCGGCGCGGTAGGTGGCGCGGGCAGCGACACTGCCGCCGCGCTCGCAGCTGTGCCGCCGGGGCAGGAAGCCTGAGGCGATGCACCGCATCCTGATCGCCGATCCGCTGGACCCTTCCGGCCTCGCGCTGCTCGCCGGCTCCGGCGCCGAGGTCGTCGAGCTGCGCGAGGCGGACCGGGCGCGCCTCGCCGAGATCATCGGCGACTTCGACGCGCTGGTGGTGCGCAGCGCCACCAAGGTGACCGCCGAGCTGCTCCACGCTGCCAAGCGGCTGAAGGTGGTCGGCCGCGCCGGCATCGGCGTCGACAACGTCGACGTAACGGCAGCCACCGAGCAGGGGGTCGTGGTGGTCAATGCTCCCACCGCCAACCTGCTCTCGGCAACGGAGCACACTTTCGCCCTGCTGCTGGCGGTCGCGCGCCGGGTGCCCGAGGCCGATGCCTCCACCAAGGCGGGCGGCTGGAACCGCAAGCTCACCGGCGTCGAGCTGCAGGGCAAGACCCTCGGGGTGATCGGCTTCGGCCGCATCGGCCAGCGCGTGGCGAAGCGCGCCCATGGCTTCGAGATGAAGGTGGTGACCCACGACCCCTATCTCGACCCGGCGGCGGCGCGGCGGCTCGAGGTCGAGATGCTGCCGCTCGACGACCTGCTGCGGCGGTCGCAAGCGATCACCGTCCACACGCCGCTCACCGAGCAGACGCGCCACCTGCTCGACGCCGAGCGCCTGGCGCTGCTGCCGCGCGGCGCGCTGGTGATCAACTGCGGGCGCGGCGGCGTCATCGACGAGGAGGCGCTGCTGGCGGCGCTCGAGTCCGGCGCGGTGGGCGGGGCCGGCCTCGACGTCTTCGCCGAGGAGCCGCCGTCCGACCTCCGGTTGGTGCGCCATTCGCGGGTGGTCGCCACGCCGCATCTCGGCGCGCAGACCCGCGAGGCCCAGGAGCGCACCTCGACCGAGACGGCGGAGATGGTGCTGGCGGCCCTCGCGGGCTCGTTCGCCATCGCCGCGGTCAACCTGCCGTTCCGCGCCAGCGCCGGCGCCGGCGGCGGCCCCGGCGCCGGGCGCCTCGAGCCCTATATGCTCCTCGGCGAGACTCTCGGCAAGATGGCCTGCCTGCTGCTCGGGGCGCCCCTCGAGCGCCTGCAGATCGACGCCTGGGGGATCGAGGAATCGCACCGCCAGCCCGGCGGCCTGGCGGTGCTCAAGGGCGCCTTGACCGCCTTCATGGACGAGGGTGTCAACTACGTCAACGCCGAGCACGTCGCCGAGACGCGCGGCATCGAGATGATCGTCGCCAGCCACAGCCCTCACGCCGAGCACGCGCAGCTGCTCGGGGTGACGCTGAGCGGCGGCGGCCGCACCGTCGAGCTGGGCGGCACCCTGGTCGGCGGGCGCGACCCGCGCGTGGTGCGCTTCGGCGGCTACCACCTCGAGTTCCGGCCGCAGGGACGCCTGCTGGTGCTCGAGAACCGCGACGTGCCCGGCGTGGTGGGGAAGCTCGGCACGCTGCTCGGCGAGGCGGGCGTCAACATCGCCGACATCCACCTGGCGCGCCGCGACGGCGAGCAGAAGGCGCTGGCGGTGCTGCGCCTCGACCAGCCCGCGGGCGACGCGGTGGTGGCCCGCCTGCGCGCCCTGCCCGAGGTCTTGAGCGCCAGCCAGATCGACCTGGCGCGCTAGACGGAAGGGCCGTTTCGGGGAGAGCTCATGACCAACGTCGGAGTCGTCTTCGGGGGCCGCAGCGTCGAGCACCAGGTGTCGGTCGCCTCTGCCAGGACCGTGGCGCGCGGCTTGAGGGAAGCGGGGCACCAGGTGACGCCGCTGGGCATCGCCCAGGACGGCTGCTGGCTCGACCGCGCGGCGGCGGCGGCGTTGCTGGCGGGCGAGGAGAAGGCCATCCCGCCGCTCGGCGTCGCGGTGGCGCCGACCCTCGCCGCCCTGCTCACCTCCGGCGTCGAGGTGGTCTTCCCGATCGTCCACGGCAGCTGGGGTGAGGACGGCACCCTGCAGGGGCTCTGCGAGATGCTCGACCTGCCCTACGTCGGACCGGGGGTGACGGCCAGCGCGGTCGCCATCGACAAGCTGTTCACCAAGCGGCTGCTCGCCGCCGCCGGAGTCCCCGTGCTCCCCTGCGAGGCGGTCACCCGCGCCGACTTCGAGCGCGACCCGCACGCCTTCCTCGAGCGCCTCGAGCGCCTGCCCCTGCCGCTCTTCGTCAAGCCGCGCAGCGGCGGCTCGAGCGTCGGCGTCAAGCGTCTCGACCACCGCGAATGCGCCGAGACCACCGTGCGCTTCGCGCTGCAATTCGACGACGCCGTCCTGGTCGAGCGCGGCGTCGCCGGCCGCGAGCTGGAATGCGCGGTGCTCGGCTACGAGCGGATCGAAGCCTCGGCGGTAGGCGAGATCGTGCCCGGCAACCAGTTCTACGACTACGCCGACAAGTACCTCCAGGACACCGCCCGCCTCCTCGCCCCCGCCGACCTCCCGCCGCCCACCGCCGAGCGCATCCGCGCCCTCGCCGTCGACGCCTTCGCCGCCCTCGGAGGAGCCGGCATGGCAAGAGTCGACTTCCTCCTCGAAGGCGACGGCAGCCTCTTCGTCAACGAGCTGAACACCCTGCCCGGCTTCACCGCCATCTCGATGTACCCCCGTCTCTGGGAGCTCGCCGGAGTCCCCCTACCCCAGCTCACCGACCGCCTGGTAACCATCGCGATAGCCCGCCACCGCGACCGCCGACGCCTCGACGAAGCGATCAAGAGCTGGCTGGCGGAGCTGTAAGCGCGGATCTGAGCCCGCGGGCCGGTGGCTCTTGACGACCCCGGAAGCATGTGTAAGGCTCTGTGTAGAGCCGGAGAGCATTCCCATGCCGACCAACCTTGCACTTGATGACAATCTGCTTGCCGAGGCCCTCAGGCTTGGTGGTCACGGCACGAAGCGAGAGACTGTCAACGAAGCCTTGAGCGAGTACATCGCGCGGCGCAAGCGCCAGGCTGCCGTGCGCGCCTTCGGTACCTTCGACTTCGATCCCAAGTACGACTATAAGCGCGAGCGCCGCCGGCGGCCATCCTTGAGCCAGAGGCCGTACTTCCAGTACTCGGCAAGGTCTCCTGCTTGACGGCCGATCTCGCTCATCAGGCCTCGGATCACCGCCTGGTGGAAGAAGCGGTACTCCAGTCGCAACGTAGGCGTGCCGGGATGCTCCTTCCAGGCATGGAGGCGGCGCGCGATGACCTCGAACCTTGGCAGCAGGTCCGGCGCCGCGTAGAGCGATTCTCCTCGAGCGGTCTCGCCGCAGCTGAAGCAGACGCCGCAGCTCTCCATCAGGCCAAGGAAGAGACTCTGCTCCTCGAGCGAGTGCTCTTGCCAAACCAGCAGGGCGAGATCCTCGCGCGTGAAGCGTCCCGAGTCTCTCAACAAGGGTACAGCCCGGCCGCGGTGGAAGACGGTATAGACGGCGTTGAGCGCCCAGTCCTGATCGAGGACGATGCAGTCGGAGAAGAGGTCCGGCCGGTGGAACACCGCGCCGGTGTGGTGGAGGTAGTCGAGGGCGTGCTCCCAGGAGACGATGTCTCCGACCTCACTGCAGAGCGCGCGGAACTGGTTGAGAGTGAGAGTTCGATGCTGCCGCTCCTCGGGCTTGCGCTGCTGGTCCTCGTTTCGCCATTCGTAGAGCCTGCGGCGTACCTCGGCGCGCCCATGGCCGATCTCTAGGGCACCGTTCAGCTCAAGCAGGTAGCGCAGGGCGTCGCGGAGATGTCCCTCAAGGGTCTCTCGCCCGAGATCCTCCTGGGCGCTGTAGGAGGAGCTCTCAAAGAAGCCGAAATCTCCCGGCCCCGGCGGGGAGGGGCGCCGGTCCGCAATTCGGTCGCACTGGCTTTGCACGACGATCACCGGGCCACAGTTGCCGAGCGTCCGCACGTAATCGAGCCAGTAGGCAAGTGGCTGGTTGCGCAGGATGATGCCGTCCTCGCAGTATTCGTCGCGGTTTTCGAGCTTGGGGGTCCAGAGGATCAGGAAGACTGCGCGGCTGCTCAGGAAGAGAGCATGGGTTCCGTGGTAGATGTCCTGTCCGCCGAAGTCCCACCAATTGACCTGAAAGGCCTGCTCCTGGCCACCAGTCGGAATTCGTAGCTCCTGCCGCCAGATCTGAACGCCGTGTGTGGACCGGACGGCCACATCAAAGGGTTCGCCCCGGAAGCGCCTGCAGAGCTGGGTCTTCCCGACGCCGCCGTTGCCGAGGAGGATGATCTTCACCTCGTTCTCGGCCTCGGCCCCAAGGTCCAGCTCGGAGAGGTAGGTGCGCAGCCGCGGGAGGCAGTTGTCGCGGAGAAAAAAATTAGAAAGCACCTCCTGAGGCACGCCTTCCGCCGCATCCGCCACCAAACCGGTCAGATGTGGGTGGTCTGCGAAGGCACGAAGGATCGCCGCCGGAATCGCGAGCTGGCAGCCGTAGACATCGAGCTTCCGAAGCGCTTGGAGTTTGGGCAGTAGGGCCAGGTCCCTCAACTCCGCGCAGTACTGGAGGATGACAGTTTGAAGTGCTTGCAGCCCCACCAGCGGGGCTAGGTCCGTCACCCGCGTATGTGACAGGTCCAGGTACTGAAGTTGCTGAAGCCGGGCGAGCGGGCCGAAATCCATCACACCCGTGAACGATAGGGTAAGCCTCGTAAGTTCCCGGAGCCCACAGAGCGGGGCCAGGTCCGTCACGCTATTGCAAGCTGTGAGATCGAGGCTCTGAAGTGCTTGGAGTCCTGCCAGCGGAGCCAAGTCCTTCACGTCCGTGTAACCGAGGTCGAGGCTGCGAAGTTGTTGCAGCCGGGCCAGCGGGGCCAGGTCCGCCACAGCCGTCCTTGCGATGTTGAGCACTTGCAGTTGTTGTAGGTCTCCCAGGCTGACAGGGAGCTCGCGCAAGGCCAAGTCACCAAGATTCAGGCTCAGGGCCTGCCTTGTTCGAGCCTTCTCGATCCGCCTCTCCGCCTCGCCTAATCGCGATTGCACGATCGCCGAAGAATAGCAAGCTGTGCAGAGAAGGTCGAGGCGGTGCGGAGACTGGCGAACTACGAAGCGCCCGGGCTGCTACTTCGTCCGCCCGCGCTCGAGGGTGTAGAGGACGTCGGCGCCGGTCTCGCTGCTGCTCTCGGCTTGCAGGGTCCACTTGCTGTTGACGATGTAGCGGACGCGGAAGGTGCTGACGGGCTGGAAGAGGCCGATGCCGTACATGACGTAGAGATGCGGGGCGAGGTACCTCCCCATCATCAGGGAGGCTTGGTTCCAGCTGCCCTTGCTCTCGATCGAGGCTTCTTCGAGGCCGAAGCGGGCGCCGATGCTCTTGGCCAGCATGCCGGCGCCGGCGAGGCCCAGGGAGGAGGCGGCGTTGGCGACGCGGTTGCCTTCCTGCTGGTTGGCCGAGTTGAGGCCGTGGCCGAGCATCACGTAGGCGAGGGCGTCGCTCTGGCCCATGGCCGGGGTGGACCAGACCGAGAACAGGGGTTCCTTGAGGGTGCCCTTGGCCTCGATGCCGGCGGTGACCGTCTGGTCGTCGGACACGCGTGACGCGCGGATGTCGATCGCCGGGTCGTCGATCGGGCCGCCGAAGATCAGCCGGCCGTGCTCGACGGTGAGGTTCTGGCCGTAGGCCTGGAAGGTTCCCCCCGGCGCGATGTCGAGCTCGCCGGTGCCGGCGGCCGTCGTGCTGCCCGGGTTCTCGACCAGCAGCAGCGAGCCGTAGGGCTGGCCTTTCAGGCCGAAGGCATCGAGCTCGACCGCCGGGTTCGGGATCACCAGGCGCACACGGGTGTAGAGCGCCAGCGGGGCCTTCGCCGGCTGCTGTGCCTGCGGCTTGAGGCCGCCCACGAACACCACGTCCTTGGAGGGCTCGATCGGACCGCCCTTGGGGGCCTTCTCGACATGGATGTGGGCCTCCGGCACGGTCACCTGGCCGGTGAGCCTGGCCTCCGTGCCCTGGTAGTCGATCTTGAGGTCCGGCGACACCAGGATGCGGATGTCCTTCGTGCTCATGACCGCGAAGCGGCTGCCGGTCACGGCGAGATGGACCGGCGCCGAGGGGCTCGGCATCAGGCCGGCGCTGCCGGTGATGTGGACGGAGCCGGGACCGGAGGTGGCGCCGGCGTCGATGGCCAGCGTGGTGCCGCCGCTGGCGGTGGCGGCGAGCCGGACGTCCTTGAGGTCGAGGCCGTAGAGCGGCACCTGCGCGCGGCCGCCCTCGAGGCGCGCCTGGCCGGTCAGGCGCGGCGCCGCGGCGGTGCCGGCGAGGCTTAGATCGGCGTTGAGCGATCCGGCCAGGCGCCGGAGGTCGGGCACGAAGCCCTCGAGGAACGTCAGGTCGCGGAAGTGGACGGCGATCGTGCCCCCGAGCGGCTGGTCTTTGAGCACCACGCCCTGGGTCAGGCGCGGCAGCCGCAGCCGCGCGTCGAAGGTGCCGATTTTGGCGAACGCCAGGCTGGCCGTGGCGTTGCCGCCCGCCGGGCCGGCCTGCGCGCGCAGCGTGCCGCGCTCGAAGTGCACCGTCACCGTGCGCCCTTGCTCGGCGGGAAAACGCAGGTCGCCGGGTCCCGGTGCGAGGTCGATGTCGGCGCCCGCGATGCCACGGCTGCCGCCGTGGGCCTCCGCCCTGCCGTTGACGTCGCCGGTGATCGTCAGGTCGGGAGGCAGGAACGGCTTCATCAGGTTGAGCGGCAGCGACGTGAGCGTCGCCTCGCCCGCCCAGGGGCCGGCCTGCGACCAGGAGGCGCTGGCGCACAGGCGGGCGCCGGCCCCAGCCGCCGGGGTGGTGCCGCTGGCGGAACCGCCCGCTCTCGCACTGCTGGCAGACTTGGCGCCGCCCCCAGACTTGGCACCACTGGCTGCGGCGCCGTCGGAAGAGGCGCCACCGCCGGAAGAGATGCCGCCGGTGGAAGAGGCGCCGCCGGAGGAAGAGGTCGAGCTTCCGCCGGTGCCTATCCAGCAGAGGTTGCGCAGGTCGACGGCCCTTGTGCCCATCTCGAGCGCCGCAGGCTGCTGCAGGCTCCAATCGCCCACCGGCGACGAGCGCAGGTCGAGGCGCGAGATCTGGCCGTGCCAGGTGGATTGTGCTCCCAGGGGACCCTGTACCCCGCCGGCCAGCCCGACGTCGAAGCGAGCGTTCTTCTGGTCGCCCAGCCCGGCCGCCGACAGCGTCAGGGTGTGGCTTGCCGAGGTGCCGCGGGTCTGCACGGTCAGCCGGGAGATCAGCTGACCGCCGGCGTTGACGTCGTGCAGGTCGGCGTCGAGCTGGAACGGCCCCGAGGACGCCATGTCGACGTCGGCGTGGACGGTCGCGTCGCCGACGCTCTGGGTGCCTAGCCGCAGCCCCTGCCCGTGCGCCGAGGCCTGCACGCGCGGCGTCTTCGCGGTGCCCGAGACATGGCCCTGGGCGGTGAGGGAGCCGGTCGCCGCCGGCATG
>DATDGZ010000582.1:0-5533 GCA_036521795.1 Thermoanaerobaculia bacterium
GACTACATCCAGGATCGGACCGTCGTTCCCATCATCGGTCCGGAGCTGGTCACGGTGCGGGAAGGCGAAGGAGACGTGCCCCTCTATCGCTGGCTGGCGCAGCGCCTGGCGGCCGAGCTGAAGCTGCCTCCCGCGGAGCTCCCCGAGGACTTCAGCCTCGACGACGTGGTTTCCATGCACCTGCGCCGGCGGGGAGAGCGGGAAGAGCTCTACGCCCAGATCCATCGGCTGCTGCGCAACGCGGCGCTGACCCCGCCCGAGGCGCTGCGGGCGCTCGCCGGCATCCCCGGGTTCGACCTGTTCATCTCGCTGACCTTCGACTCGCTGCTGGCGGACGCCGTCGGCGCCGCGCGCTCCGGCGGCGGGCCGCGCGCGGAACAGATCGCTTATTCGCCGAGCACCGTCCGCGACCTCGCCTGTCCGCAGGCCGAGCTCCGCCAGCCGGTGGTTTTCCATCTCCTGGGACGGGCGTCGGCTTCACCGGATTACGCCATCTGCGACGAGGACCTCCTGGAGTTCCTGCACGCCATGCAGGACAAGCAGCGGCAACCGAAGACCCTGTTCGACGAGCTGCGCAGCAACCATCTGCTCATTCTCGGTTGCGACTTCGGGGACTGGCTCGCGCGCTTCTTCTTGCGCACTGCCAGGAGCCTCGAGCTGTCGCAGAAGCGCCGGCGCTGGGACGTGTTGGTGGGCGAAAAGCTCGCCCACGACGCCCGGCTGGCGCGGTTCCTCGAGAGCTTCAGCGCCGATGCCCGCGTGGTGCCGCTGCGCGCCACGCAATTCGTGACCGAGCTGGCCGAGCGCTGGCACGCCGCCCATCCGGCTGGATCTCAGGGCGCGGATCCCATGGCGCGGGAGGCGATCACGGGCGGCGGGAGCATCCCGCCAGGGGCGATCTTCCTCAGCTACGCGAGCGATGACGTCGCAGCCGCCGGCAGGCTGGCCGAGGGCCTCCGCACGGCCGGCCTGGAGGTGTGGTTCGACAAGGAGGCCCTGCAGCTGGCGGAGCCCTGGGCACGCGGCATCCGCCGCGGCATCGAGCGATGCTCGCTGTTCCTGCCGGTGATCTCGCGCCAGGCGATGAGCGAGGAGAACCGGCGTCGCTACTTCTGGCGGGAGTGGAACGACGCCAACGACCTCGCTCGCGGGATGGCGCCGGACGAGGCCTATATCGTCCCGGTGGTGATCGACGACACCCGCATCGACCGGGCTTCCCTGCCCGAGTCCTTCAAGAGAGCGCAAGGTACGACCTTGCCCGGAGGCCAGCTCACGCCCGAGGTCGCCAAGCTGTTGCAAGAGCTCGTGCGCGCCTTCCACCGCCGGCAGCGAGCGGCATGAGCGAGATGGCGGGGCCGCAACGCCAGGGCCTGAGCCGCGACAACCCGTGGCCCGGCCTCGACCCCTTCGACGAGACGGACCGCGAGTACTTTCACGGCCGGGCGGCGGAGTCGGGCGAGCTGCTGCGCCTGGTCCGCCGCGAGCCGCTCACGGTGCTGTTCGGGCGCTCCGGGCTGGGCAAGACGTCGCTCCTGAAGGCCGGGTTGTTCCCGCTGCTGCGCGGGGAGGACTGCCTGCCGGTCTACCTGCGCCTCGACCATGCCGAGGGTGCGCCGGCACTGAGCGAGCAGGTCTTCCGCGGGCTGCAGGCCAGGTGCGCCGCCGAACGGGTCCAAGCTGCCCAGGCCGCCGGGGACGAGAGCCTCTGGTCGTTCTTCCACCGGCGCGACGCGGAGCTCTGGAGCGAACGCAACCGGCCGGTGACCCCGGTGATCGTGTTCGATCAGTTCGAGGAGATCTTCACCCTCGGGCAGGAGAGCGAGATCTCGGGGGACCGTTCCGCCGCCTTCCTGGCCGAGCTGGGCGACCTGGTGGAGAACCGGCCGCCTGACGCGGTCAGGCTGGCGCTGGAGGCCGAGCCCACGGCGGCGAGACGCTTCGATTTCAAGCGCTCGACGGTCAAGCTGATGCTGAGCTTCCGCGAAGACTTCCTGGCCGAGATGGAAGGGCTCAAGCAGCGGCTGCCCTCCCTCATGTACAACCGGTTTCGCCTGCTGGCGATGAGCGGCACCCAAGCCTACGAGGTGATCACCCGCGCGGGCGGGCACCTGGTCGACGACGAGATCGCCCGGCGGATCATCAGGTTAGCCTGGAAGAACGAGCCCAGCCCCCCCGTCCACGCGGCGGACTTCCCCAAGATCGAGATCGATCCGGCGCTGCTCAGCGTCGTGTGCAGCGAGCTGAACCAGAAGCGCCAGCAGGCGACGCCGCCGCTCGAGCGCATCACGCCCGCGCTCCTCGAGGGCGCGGACCGCGAGATCCTCTCGGGTTTCTACGATCGCAGCATGGCGGGCCTCGATCCTCGCCTCCAGGAGTTCGTCGAAGACCGGCTCATCACCGGCCACGGCTACCGTGACAGCCACGCCCTGGAGGACGCGCTGGCCCTGCCCGGGGTCACCTCCGAGGCGCTGGATGCGCTGGTCCGGCGCCGCCTGGTGCGCGTCGACGACCGGCAGAGCGTGCGCCGGCTCGAGCTGACCCATGACGTGCTGACCCGCGTGGTCAAGGAGAGCCGCGACGGCCGCCGTACCCGCGAGGCGGAAGCGGCGGCGAAGGCCCGGGAACGGGAGGCGCTCGAGCAGCAGCGGCGCAACCGGCGCAACGCGGCGCTGGTGCTTGCGGGAGCCCTGGTCGTGATCGTGCTTGCCGTGCTTGCCGGTTGGTTCGCGTGGCAAGCCAGCCGGGCGCGGGCGCTGGCCGCCGAGATGCTGCACCAGGCGCAGAGATTGCGATTGGTCGACGCTGCGGATCACCTCCAGGCTGCCGACCACGCCGTATCCCTGCTGGTCAACCTGGAAGCGGCTCGGATCGCTCCGACAGCGGATACGCTGGATGGCCTCCGGCGCCGCTTCCTGAGCCACCCGCATCTGGCGGCGTTTCTGGCAGGGCACAAGGATGGCGCCCTCAGCGTCGCTTTCAGCCCGGACGGCAAGCGGCTGGCCTCGGGGAGCCGGGACAAGACCGTGATCCTGTGGGACGTCGACAGCCGCAGAGCGCTGGCCACGCTCGCGGGGCACAAGGACCTCGTCGAAAGCGTCGCCTTCAGCCCGGACGGCAGGCGGCTGGCCTCCGCGAGCCGGGACCGTACCGTGATCCTGTGGGACGTCGACAGCCGCAAGCAGTTGGCCACGTTGAAGGGGCACCAGGGCCAGGTCCACGGCGTCGCCTTCAGTCCGGACGGAAAGCGCCTGGCCTCCGCGAGCGCGGACCAGACCGTGATTCTGTGGGACGTCGACAGCCGCCAGCCGCTGGCGACGTTGAAGGGGCACGAGGAGACGGTCTTCGGCGTCGCCTTCAGCCCGGACGGCAAGCGGCTCGCCTCGGCGGGTGGGGACCAGTCCGTCTTCCTGTGGGACGTCGACAGCCGCAAGCAGCTGGCCACGCTGGAAGGACACAAGGGCAGGGTCCAAAGCGTCGCCTTCAGCCCGGACGGCAAGCGGCTGGCCTCCGCGAGCGATGACCAGACCGTGATCCTGTGGGACGTCGACAGCCGCAAGCAGCTGGCCACGCTGGAAGGTCACCGTGGCCGGGTCCACGGCGTCGCCTTCAGCCCGGACGGGCAGCGGCTGGCCTCGGCGAGCCTGGACAAGACCGTGATTCTGTGGGACGTGGACAGCCGCAAGCCGGTGGCCGCGCTGGAGGGCCACAAGGGCAGGGTCTTCGGCGTCGCCTTCAGCCCGGACGGCAAGCGCCTGGCCTCGGCCAGCGCGGACAAGACCGTGATCCTCTGGGACGTGAACAGCCGCCGGCCGCTGGCGACGCTGACGGGGCACGCGAACGGGGTCGCAGGAGTTGCCTTCAGCCCGAACGGCAAGCTGCTGGCCTCGGCGAGCTGGGACAAGACCGTGATCCTGTGGGACCTCGACAGCCGCACGCCGTTGGCCACACTGCAGGGTCACCAGGGCTGGGTCCTCAGCGTCGCCTTCAGCCCGGACGGCAAGCGGCTGGCCTCGGCGAGCCTGGACCAGACCGTGATCCTGTGGGACGTCGACAGCCGCAAGCCGCTGGCCACGCTGGCAGGCCACAAGACCGGGGTCGAAGGCGTCGCCTTCAGCCCGGACGGCAAGCGGCTGGCCTCGGCGAGCCTGGACCAGACCGTGATCCTGTGGGACGTGGACAGCCGCACACCGCTGGCCACACTGGCGGGGCACAAGGACGGGGTCCTCGGCGTCGCCTTCAGCCCGGACGGGCGGCGGCTGGCCTCCGCGAGCGCGGACCAGACCGTGATCCTGTGGGACCTCGACAGCCGCAAGCCGCTGGCCACGCTGGCAGGCCACCAGGCCGGGGTCCAAGGCGTTGCCTTCAGCCCGGACGGCAAACGGCTGGCCTCGGCGAGCGCGGACCAGACCGTGATGCTGTGGGACGTCGAGAGCCGCAAGCCGCTGGCCACGCTGGCGGTGCACGAGTACGGTGTCACCAATGTCGCCTTCAGCCCGGAGGGACGGCTGGCATCCGCGAGCCTGGACAAGACCGTCATCCTCTGGGATACCGGCCTGGACGAGCTCGCGGCCGAGGCCTGCCGCACGGCCAATCGGAACCTGACCTGCGAGGAATGGCGCACCTATCTCGGCGCCGGCCAGCCCTACCACAAGACCTGCGCCAGGCTGCCAGGACCCGAGAAGTGCGACTGACCTCAGCGGAGAGCCGGCGGCGACGCCGGCGGCGGCGAGCGCCGCGGCCGGCGCAGGACGCGCCAGTACACCGCGGCATTGAGCGCCAGGACGCCGGCCGCGAGGGCGGCCTGGGTGCCGCGGTCGAGTCCCTCGGGGTAGAGCACCGGCAGCAGGTAGTGACCCACGAAATCGCCGCTGTAGGCGGCCTCGCCGCCCAGCCGGCGCAGCTCGTTCTCGAGCGGCGTCAGCGGACAGATGCCGCCGGAGAGCTCGATCCACACGCCCCACGCGACCGCCGGCAGGTGCGCCCAGGCCCACCGCCGCCAGCGCCAGACGAGCAGCCCGCCGGCCGCCACGAAGAGCACGAAGCCGAGGTGCAGAGCGACGACCGCGCCGGCAAGGATTCGATAGGGCACGGCGGTCGGGCGAGCTCCTGGTCCAGGCCCTCGGCCCAGCCCTCGGCCTAGGCCCGCAGCTCCTCGCGGCGCACCGTCAGGGCCTCGATCCGCACGAGATCGACGCTGACGCCGATCCCGGGCCGGTCGCGCGGCACGTCGACCCAGCCGTTGCGGTCCATCGTCCATTCCGGCTCGACGATGTCGCGGTCCCAGTAGCGCTCGCTGGGCGAGAGATCGCCGGGCAAGGTGAAATTCGGCAGCGAGGCGAGCGCCACGTTGTGTCCGCGCCCGATGCCGCTCTCGAGCATGCCGCCACACCAGACCGGGACGCCGTGCCGCGCGCAGAGGTCGTGGATGGCAAGCGACTGGCGGAAGCCGCCCACCCTCCCGGGCTTGACGTTGACGATGCGGCCGGCGCCGAGCGCGATCATGTCGGCGGCGCGCTCGGGGCCGGTGATCGAC
>DATDGZ010000583.1:0-2129 GCA_036521795.1 Thermoanaerobaculia bacterium
GCCCGGCCGGGGGGTCATGCCCCGGAGGTGCGTTCCTTGATGCCCTGGGCGGTGTGGTGGGCGAGGGCCATGATCGTCACCATCGGGTTGACGCCGGAGGAGGCGGGGAACGCGCTGGCGTCGGCGATGAACAGGCCGCGGACGCCGAAGACCTCGCCGCCGGCGTCGCAGACCGCGGTGCGCGGGTCGGCACCCATGCGGCAGGAGCCCATCTGGTGGGCACTGAAGAGGGTGGACCAGTTGCGCTCGCTGCGGCTGCGCGCCACGCTGTCGAAGTAAGTCGCGCGCTCCTCAGGATCGTCGACGGCGCGCAGGCCTAGCCGCCGGTGGTTCAAGGCCAGCAGCTGCCCGGCGCCGGCGGCGAGGAGCACCCGCGAGGCCGCGGCGATCCCCAGGCGGAGTTGCGCGCGCTCCTGGCGCCCTGGCCGGTAGAAGACCACCGGGGCGCCGTCACGGTCGACCCGCACCCGCCCGGTGGAGCGGTCGCGCACCAGCACGATCAGGGTGCATTTGCGAGCGCTCTGCTGCATCTCGCGGCGGTGATCGCGGGCGCCGCACCAGGGCGTCGCCATCGCCAGCAGGCCGGGGTGCGCCGGCGCGGTCTCGAGACGGAAGCCGTACCCGCCGCCCGCTCCCCCGGCGGCGCCCCCGGCGCCCCCCGCGCCCCCCGCAGCCAGGCCGCCCTCGCCGGCGCCGCCCGCCGCGAACTCGTCGCAGAGGACGCTCTGCGGCGGCCCGCTCCATGGCTCGATCGGCCTCGCGAAGGTGCCGGCCACGCCGCTCGCCGGGTGCAGGTGCAGGTGGTGTCCCACGGCAGGCAGCTCGAGACCCGAGCGCAGCAGGAGCGCCGGCGAATGCAGGCTGCCGGCAGCGACCACGACCGTCGGTGCGCGGACCTCGACGGCCACCTCCTCGCCGGAGGCGGTCGTGGTGACCGCCTCGACGCCGCGCGCCCGGCCGCCGCTCCACAGCACCCGCCGCGCGCGACAGCCGGTGAGGATGCGAGTGTCGCCCTGCCGCTGGGCGTCGAGCAGGAAGGTCGTGGCTGCGGTCTGCTTGCCGCCGTGGCGGCAGCCGAAGATGCAGTAGCCGCACTGCCGGGTGTCGCAGCCGCGGGAGCTGCGCGCCACCTGCTGCCAGCGCCAGCCGAGCTCCTGGCAACCGTCGCGCAGCACGGCGTTGTTGGCGTTGATCAAGCTCTCCGGAGCCTCGGCGCCAAGCCGCCGCAGGACCGCGGCCAGCGAGCGGCTGAAGCTCTCCTCGGCGAAGAACGCGCAGCCGGAGAGCTCGGCCCATTCGTCCCGCACCGCGTCGGGGAGCGCCAGCGAGGTCTGCCAGTTGACGGTGGTGCCGCCGCCGAGGGTCGCTCCCGCCAGGATGGCGATCCCCAGGTCACGGGTCGCGGCCACGCCCCGGTCGAGGAACAGCGTGCGCATGGCCTGGAGCTCGGACTGCTCGAAGTCCGCAGCCTGCGCGCCGCCGCCGGCCTCCAGCACCACCACCCGCCGCCCGGCCGCCGCCAGCTCGGCCGCCGCGACCGATCCGCCGGCGCCCGAGCCGATCACGCAGACGTCAGCCTCGAGCGTCGCCGGCGCCAGGATCGGCGTCAGCCGCAGCAGCGGCTCGCCGGGCGGCGGCGGCGGGCGGGTCGAGCGGGCATAGCCGATCGCCGGCCAGGCCGGGTTCTCACCGCCGTCCGGGCAGACGCTGTAGAACAGCAGGACGGCAAGCCGCTTGAGCACCTGGAAGCCCGTGCGCAGCGGCTCCAACCGGCTGGTCGCCATCGCCAGCAGCGCCCGCTCGCGCCGCGCCGGCGCCAGCTCGGCGAAGGGCCGCGCCCGGCCTGCCAGCACCAGCATGAACGCCGGCTGCGCCAGCAACCGCAGCAGCCGCCCGAAGTCCGCCCGCTGCGAGACCGGCATCCCCCCGACCGTCCGCTCGATCTCCCCAGCCACGCCCAGCGCCGAGGCATCGAGCGAGAACAGCCGAGCATCGTCCCCCGCCTCCGCCGCCAGCGCCGGCAACAGAGTCAAGCACACCGCCTCGAGCGTAGCCCGCTCCGCCGCCGGCAGCACGAATCCCCGCTCGCACATAGTGTCGTCTTGGAACAACGATATCCCAACCGCCGC
>DATDGZ010000584.1:0-12468 GCA_036521795.1 Thermoanaerobaculia bacterium
GAGACGGCCGGGGCGCCGGGTCGATGCGGACGGACGCCGGGCATGGGGCGGTATTATGCAGCACGGGTCCGAACAGGTCACGGCATGCACGAGCACCGGACGCGGCGCAGGATCGAGTTCTCCGACACCGACGCGGGCGGCCTCGTCCACTTCGCGCGGTTCTTCGTGTTCATGGAGATCGCCGAGCACGAGCTGCTGCGGGCGCTCGGCGCCAACGCCGGCGCGGAGCGGCAGGCCGACGGGCGGCTGGTGGGCTGGCCGCGCGTCGCCTCCTCGTGCGAGTTCCTGTCGCCGGCGCGCTTCGGCGACGAGCTCGACATCCACGTGCGGGTGGTGCGGGTGGGGCGCAGCTCGCTGACCTTCGGCTTCGCCCTGTCGCACGACGGCACCCCGGTGGCGCTCGGCCGCACCACCACCGTCTGCGCCGTGCTCGATGCCCCCCAGGGCGTCCAGCCGATCCCGATTCCCGAGGCGCTGCGCGCGCGCCTCGAGGAGACGCCGGCATGAAGCGAACCTAGCGCCGCGCGGACGGCCCGTGCTCAGGGCGGCCAGGGCCGGGTCTTGAAGGACGGCGCGGCGAGCAGGCGGAAGCAGGGCATCAGGCCGATGGTCTCGTCCCAGTAAGGGGTGTGCTGGAACCACCAGAGGTAGCGCGCCTGGGGATCGCCGGCGAGCTTCGGGTCGGCGAGCGCCCGCTGCCACTCGCCGGCGAGCCGCGGGTCGCGCAGCAGCCGCGCCGCCTGGTCCTCGAGCACCCAGGGAGAGATGTATTCCTTCCGTTCCCAGATCGTCGACAGCAGGCCCCAGGAGAGCAGCGAGTCGCCGGCCTCCGGCTCGAGCAGCTGCACGGCGAGCGCGAAGTCGGGCTGGTCGGCGGGCACCCAGAGGGTGCCGGCAGGGAGGCGGCGGCGCTCGGTCCGGCGAGTCACGTCGGCGCTGGCGTGGATCAGCCCCTGGTAGGAGGCGTCGGCGAGGTGGGGCGGGCCGAGGCGCATCGTCTCGACCTCGATCTCGGCCGCCTCGGCGAGCTGCTCGACGCGCAGCCCCTGGACGCGAAGGCGCCGCTCGATCTGCGGCCAGCCGGGCATCACCAGGTAGCCGCGCGGGCGGGGAAGAGTGAGGGCCGCCCGCGAGCCGTGGTACCAGGGAACTTCGAGCGGCCGTACCTCGCCGCGCCGGTAGCGCAGCAGCGGACGCCCGGTCACCTGCGAGGTCGCGGTCTCGGTGGCATAGAGCGGCAGCCGGATGCGGTCGGCGGCCGGGCTCTCCTCGAAGTTGACCACCACGTCGGAAGGCGGGGCGTGCGGCGCGCCGGCCGCCACCGTCGCCGCCTCCGCGGCGGCCACGGCGCCGGTCAGCCCGGCAGGGTCGCGGCCGACCTCGGCGAGCAGCGCCAGCAGGAAGTCCCGGGTGGCCAGGACGCGCTGGGCGTAGGGCTTGTAGGACAGGGTCTCGACCAGCACCGCCGGGCGGTTGCGCAGCGGGAAGTAGCCGCTCGAGAACCGCGGCTGGCCGACCCAGGAGCTGAAGCCCTTGGCCGGATCGGCCGAGTCCTTGAGGTCGACGTAGGGGCCGGTGGCGTGGCCGGCGCGCTCGGTGGCGGCCAGGGCGGCGGGCAGGCGGGCCCGCATCCAGGCGTCGACCGGCGCCGGCAGCTGCGGCGCCTCGGCCCACGACCAGGTGAGCACCCAGTCGTGATCGACGCCGTCGGTGACGTGGTTGTCGACGAACAGGTGCGGCCGCCAGGCGGCCACCAGCCCGACCAGCGCCTGCGCCTCGGGCGAGGCGACCTTGACGTAGTCGCGGTTGAGGTCGAGGCCGGCGGCATTCGTGCGGAAGCCCATGCCGCGATGCGGGCCGTCCTGGTTCGGACGGTTGTACGGCGAGATCCGCTCGTGGCCGTCGACGTTGTAGATCGGCACGATGAGCAGGGTGGCGTCGTCGAGCAGCTCGCGCCGGCGGCCGAGCGCCAGATCCCGCAGGATCATCAGGCAGGCGTCCTTGCCGTCGATCTCGCCGGGATGGATGCCGTTCTGGATCAGCACGATGGGCTTGGCGAGGCGGCGGGCGGCCGCGGCGGTGAACGCCCGCTCGCGCGACACGATGACCAGCGGCAGCGGCCGGCCGGCGGCGGAGCGGCCGAAGCTCTCGAGGCGCATCTCCGGCAGGCGGCCGGCGAGGCGCCGCAGGAACGCCATGGTCTCCTCGTAGTCCGGCGTCGCCTCGAAGCCGGCCGCCTCCGCCGGCGTCAGCCACTCGCGGGGGACGTCGGTCGCGGCGGTGGGTGCCGGGGGAGCGGCGGGGGCCGAGGGGCCGGCGTCCACCGCGGCTCCTGCTCCGGAGGCCGCGATCGCTGCTGCAACTCCTGCCAGCAAGGCCCTGCCGAGCCAGGTCTCTCTGCGCACCATGTCGCATGCCCTCCGGGGAGGCGAATCTACCATCACGGCCGCGGCGAACCGCTGAGGGTGGGATCGGGGATCGGACTGCGGCACGCCTGCCGGCCGTCAGCCCTGCGCCTTCAGGTGCGCGGCATGGATCGCGGTGTCGTTGAGGATGTAGATGACGTTGCGGTGCGGGCCGCCGAAAGTGAAGTTGGCCACGTTGTCGACCAGGATCGCGCCGATCAGGCCGCCGGCAGGGTTGTAGACCTTCAGTCCGTCCGCGGACGACGAATACACCCGGCCGGCAGCGTCCACTTTCAAGCCGTCCGGGATGCCGGGGGTGACGACGGCGAGCAGGCGGGCACGGGCCAGGTGTGCGTTGCCGATGACGTCGAAGGCCAGGATGTGGTGCGGCAGATCGGCGTGATACGGGCCCGGGCCCTGGATCGCGGCGCTGTCGTTGACGTACAGGATGCTCTCGTCCGGCGAGAAGGCCAGCCCGTTCGGCTTGTTGAAGGAGTCGGCCACCACCGCGAGGCTGCCGGTCGCCGGATCGAATCGATACACGAAGTCGCCGACACTCGGTGCGGGCTTGAACGATTGCAGGAAGCCGTAGCTGGGGTCGGTGAACCAGATGCTGCCGTCGCTCTTGACCACGACGTCGTTCGGCGAGTTGAAAGGCAGGCCGAACCACTGCTCGACCAGGCTCTCCCTGGCACCGGTCCGCGGGTCGAGACGGCTGATGGCGGCCGGGCTGGACCTGGTGCCCTGCTCGCAGACGATCAGCCGGCCCTCGCGGTCGAGGGTCATGCCGTTGGCCATGTTGGAGGGCTGCCGCACGACCGTCACCCGCGCGGTGGCGAAGTCCAGCCTGCTGATCGCCACCGTCTTGTAGCCGGGGGCTGGCACGTTGACGTTCTGCGGCACCGTGGTGAAGAAGAGAGCATCCTGCTCCTTCACGTAGACCGGACCCTCGTGGGCGTCGGTGGCCACCACCAGCTCGAGGCGCGGCTCGGGCCCCAGCACCTCCAGGAACTCGTCCGAGTAGACGACGAAGGGGCAGCCCGCGACGTCCGGCCGCAAGGGCCTGCCCTGGGGGAAGCTCTTGGCGTTCATGAGCTCCCATGATAATGCACTGCCCGCGAGACCGGCCGCGAAGGGGCGCGAGGCGGCGGGAGTAGGGAGCGTCCTGCGCGCGGCGGGCTGAATCGCGGTAACATCACGACAGCTAGGGGAGCCGCGAGGCTGAGAGCCCGGCGCCGCGGCGCGGGCAACCCTCAAGACCTGACCTGGGTAATGCCAGCGTAGGGAAGCGATGCCCTCGACGCACACTCCGCAGTCCCCGCCGTCATCCGCCGCAGCGCCGACGCCGCCCCAGCCTCGTCGAGGCGCGAGCTCGCAGCACGGCGAGCGCCGCGAGCGCCGCGAGCACCGCGAGCACCGGGAGCACCGCAAGCACGGCGAGCACGGAAAGCATCGCGAGCACGGCAAGCACCGCGAGCACGGCAAGAGAGGAGACCTTCGATGATCGATCCGGTCCAGCCCGCCGCCGAGACCGAGGCGGGCGCCACCGCGGGCGGCCAGCCCTTCCCCGCCTCGCGCAAGGTCTATGTCTCCGGAACGCGGCCGGACGTGCGGGTGCCGATGCGCGAGATCGAGCTCACTCCGACCCGGCTCCACGGCGGGCCCGCCGCATCTCCGGCAGCCGCCCCGGCCGTGGGGACTGCCGGCGCCGGGGCCGCGGAGCCTGCCGGTGCTGCGGCCGCGGAGGCTGCCGGCGCCGCCGCCGCCGCGATCCCGAACGCTCCGCTGCTGGTCTACGACACCTCGGGGCCGTACACCGATCCGGCGGCGGCGATCGACGTGCGCTGCGGGCTCGCGCCGCTGCGGCGGCCCTGGATCCTCGAGCGCGGCGACGTCGTCGAGCTGCCCACCGTGTCCTCCGAGTACGGCCGCCGCCGCGCCGCCGATCCGCGTCTCGACGGGCTGCGCTTCGCCAACCCGCGGCGGCCGCTGCGCGCCCGGCCCGGCGCCAACGTGACGCAGATGTGCTACGCGCGCCGCGGCATCGTCACGCCCGAGATGGAGTTCATCGCCATCCGCGAGAACCAGGCGCGCGCCGAGAGCGCCGAGAGCGCCCCGGCCCCGCGCCCTCTGCCGCAGGGCGGCGGCGTGGCCCGGCACCCGGGCCAGGCGTGGGGGGCGGCCATCCCGGAGCGCATCACTCCAGACTTCGTGCGGGACGAGGTGGCGCGCGGGAGGGCCATCATCCCGGCCAACGTCAATCACCCCGAGAGCGAGCCGATGATCATCGGCCGCAACTTCCTGGTCAAGATCAACGCCAACATCGGCAACTCCGCCGTCGCCTCGTCGATCGAGGAGGAAGTGGAGAAGATGACCTGGGCCATCCGCTGGGGCGCCGACACGGTGATGGACCTGTCGACCGGCAAGAACATCCACGAGACCCGCGAGTGGATCCTGCGCAACTCGCCGGTGCCGATCGGCACCGTGCCGATCTACCAGGCGCTCGAGAAGGTGGGCGGCAAGGCCGAGGAGCTGACCTGGGAGATCTATCGCGACACCCTGATCGAGCAGGCGGAGCAGGGGGTGGATTACTTCACCATCCACGCCGGCGTCCTGCTGCGCCACGTGCCGCTCACCGCCGGGCGCCTGACCGGCATCGTGTCGCGCGGCGGCTCGATCCACGCCAAGTGGTGCCTGGCGCACCATCGGGAGAACTTCGCCTACACCCACTTCGCCGAGATCTGCGAGATCATGCGGGCCTACGACGTCAGCTTCAGCCTGGGCGACGGCCTGCGGCCGGGATCGATCGCCGACGCCAACGACGCGGCGCAGTTCGCCGAGCTCGACACCCTGGGCGAGCTGACGCGCATCGCCTGGCGGCACGACGTCCAGACGATGATCGAAGGGCCCGGCCACGTCCCGATGCAGCTCATCCACGTCAACATGGAGAAGCAGCTCGAGACCTGCGGCGAGGCGCCGTTCTACACTCTCGGCCCGCTCACCACCGACGTCGCCCCGGGCTACGACCACATCACCTCGGCGATCGGCGCCGCGATGATCGGCTGGTACGGCTGCGCGATGCTCTGCTACGTCACCCCGAAGGAGCATCTCGGCCTGCCCGACCGCGACGACGTCAAGGCCGGCGTCATCGCCTACAAGATCGCCGCCCACGCCGCCGATCTCGGCAAGGGCCATCCCGGCGCCCAGGCGCGCGACAACGCCCTCTCCCAGGCCCGCTTCGAGTTCCGCTGGGAGGACCAGTTCAACCTCTCGCTCGACCCCGACACCGCCCGCGCCTTCCACGACGAGACGTTGCCCGCGGAGGCCGCCAAGCTCGCCCACTTCTGCTCGATGTGCGGGCCGCACTTCTGCTCGATGAAGATCACCGAGGACGTCCGCCGCTACGCCGCCGAGCAGCAGCTCGCCGAGGAGGAGGCGATCGCCGCCGGCCTCGCCGAGAAGTCCGAGCAGTTCCGCCGCGGAGGGTCGGAGGTCTACCGCTGAGGGTAGGCATATACTATCAACTCCAGAGGTGTTCCCTGGATTCCTGGTCGAGAGAGGTGTAGCCGGAGCATGAGCTCGATAGAGGTCGTTCGACGGTCGACCGGCGGCGCGCTGGCCAAGTCCGCCACCGGCATCGAAGGCCTCGATACCGTGACCGGCGGCGGCCTGCCGCGGGGCAGGCCCACCCTGGTCTGCGGCGGCGCCGGCTGCGGCAAGACCCTGCTGGCCATCGAGTTCCTGGTCCACGGCGCGGTCCGCTTCGGCGAACCCGGCGTCTTCCTGGCGTTCGAGGAGACCGCCGAGGAGGTGGCCGCGAACGTCCGAGCCCTGGGCTTCGACCTCGCCGACCTCGTCCGCCGCGAGCTGCTGGTGGTCGACTACGTCCACCTCGAGCACAGCGAGATCGAGGAGACCGGCGGGTACGACCTCGAGGGGCTGTTCATCCGTCTCGGCTACGCCCTCGACTCGATCGGTGCCCGGCGCGTCGCCCTGGACACGATCGAGAACCTGTTCGGCGGCCTCGAGAACGAGGCGGTCCTGCGCGCCGAGCTGCGGCGCCTCTTCCGCTGGCTCAAGGAGCGGCAGGTGACGGCCGTCGTCACCGCCGAACGGGGGGATGGAACGCTCACCCGCCACGGCCTCGAGGAGTACGTCTCCGACTGCGTGATCCTGCTCGACCACCGGGTCATCGGGCAGATCGCCACCCGGCGGCTGCGCGTGGTCAAGTACCGCGGCTCGGCGCACGGCACCAACGAGTACCCGTTCCTCATCGACGAGGGCGGCCTCGAGGTGCTGCCGATCACCGCGGCGGGGCTCGATCACACGGTATCGAGGGAGCGGATCTCGACCGGCATCCCGGACCTCGACGCCATGCTGGGGGGCAGCGGCTACTATCGCGGCAGCAGCATCCTGGTGTCGGGCACCGCCGGCAGCGGCAAGAGCAGCGTCGCGGCGCACTTCGTCGCCGCGGCCTGCGAGCGCGGCGAACGCTGCGTCTACTTCTCGTTCGAGGAGTCGCAGGACCAGGTGGTTCGCAACATGGCCTCCATCGGCATCGACCTCGAGCGCTGGCTGGGGCAGGGGACGCTGGTCTTCCGCGCCGCGCGCCCCTCCCTCGACGGCCTCGAGGGTCATCTCGCGAGCATGTCCCGGGTCGTCCGGGAGGTGCAGCCGCAGGTGGTGGTCATGGACCCGATCGGCACCTTCCTCTCGGTGAGCGAGTCGGCCGACGTCAGGGGCCTGCTGGTGCGCTTGCTGGATCTCCTCAAGAGCCGCCAGATCACCGCGCTGCTCACCAACCTGGCGTCGGCCGTCGAAGGCACTCTCGAGCAGACCGACGTCGGCATCTCCTCGCTGACCGACACCTGGCTGCTGCTGCGCGACTTCGAGCTCGGCGGCGAGCGCAACCGCGGCCTCTACGTCCTCAAGTCCCGGGGCATGGCCCACTCCAACCAGGTCCGCGAGTTCCTGCTCACCGGCCACGGCATCGAGCTGGTGGAAGTCTGCCTCGGCGGCGAAGGCGTCCTGGTGGGCTCGGCGCGGCAGGCCCAGCAGGCGCGCGAGAGGGTCGATGCCGCGGCGCGCGAGCAGGACGCCGGCCGGCGCCGCCGCGAGCTCGAGCTGAAGCGCCAGGCGATGGAGGCCCGAATCGCTGCCCAGCGCGCCGAGCTCGCCATGGAGCAGGAGCGGCTCGATCGCGCCCTCGACGCCGAGTCCGGGGACCGCGCGCGCCTCGCCGAGGATCGCGCCGAGACCACCCGCAGCCGGCAAGCCGGCCGCACTGCCGCAGAGCCCGGGCCGAGGAGCGCCCCATGAAGGACCCTACCGCCGCACCGCAGGACGATCCCGCCACGCCGGCGCCGCCAGGACAAGGCGCGCCAGGTTATTGGGACCTGAGACTCTACGTCGCCGGTCAGACGCCGCGGTCCGTCGCGGCCCTCGCCAACCTGAGGAAGATCTGCGAGGAGCACCTCGCGGGCCAGTACAAGATCGAGATCGTCGATCTCATGGCGAACCCCCAGCTCGCCCGCAGCGACCAGATCCTCGCCATTCCAACGCTGGTGCGCAAGCTGCCGCCGCCGGTACGCAAGCTGATCGGCGACCTGTCGCAGACCGAGCGAGTGCTGGTGGGGCTGGACTTCCAACCGCATCATTGAGGCGGGACGGCGGGAACGCCGGCTGCCAGGAACGCAGTCATGCACGATTCGCTGAAGACCCGCGATCAGTTGCTCGAGGAAGTGACGGCGCTGCGCACCCGCCTCGAGGAGCCGGAGGCGACCCTCTCCGCCATCCAGAGCGGCCAGGTCGACGCCTTCGTCGTGCTCGAAGCCGCCGGCGAGCGGGTGTACACGCTGGCCACCGCGGAGCTGCTCCACCAGCTGCAGGTGATCACCGATTCCTTGCCGGTGCTGGTCGCCTACCTCGACCGCGAGGGCCGCTTCCGCTTCATCAGCCGCCTGTACGAGCCCTGGTTCGGACGCCCGCTGCACGAGATCGCCGGCCGGACGATCGCCGAGGTCCTGGGGGAGGCGGCCTGGGCGTCGGTGCGGGAGCCGATCGACGCCGCGTTGAGCGGGCGCCAGGTGGCGGTCGAGCAATGGCTGGATTTCCCGGAGACCGGCAGGCGATACGTTCACATCACCCTGGTTCCCCACGTCCACGCCGGGCAGATCCAGGGGTTGGTGTCTTTCATCCAGGACACCAGCGAACGCCGGCGCGCCGAGCAGGCTCTTCGCCTCCTCGCGGATTCCGGCAAGCTGCTCGCGGAGTCGCCGGGCGGCGAAGGCATGCTCGCCGGAGCCGGCCGGCTGGCGGTGCCCGCGCTCGCCGACTGGTGCGCCTTCGAGCTGGGAGAGGAGGGCGGCGGCAGCCGGCGAGTGGTGAGCGTCCATGCCGACCCCGGCTGCCGGCCGGGGCAGGTGGCGCCGTGCTCCCGGCTGGACGTCCCGCTCCTGGCGCACGGCCGGATGCTGGGGACCTGGAGCTTCGTCTACGCGGAATCGGGGCGCAGCCACGGGCAAGAGGATCGGGAGGTCGCGCAGGAGCTGGCCCGGCGCGTCGCCGTCATGCTCGACAACTCGCGCCTGTACCGGGAGCTGGAAGCGGCCAACCGCGCCAAGGACCGCTTCCTGGCCATGCTCAGTCACGAGCTGCGCACGCCGCTGACGCCGGTGCTGGCGATGGCCTCGCGCCTGCTGGCCGACGCCGGCCTTCCGGCCGGCCTCCGGGCCGGCCTCGCCATGATCCGCCGCAACGTCGAGCTGGAAGCGCGGCTGATCGACGACCTGCTCGACCTCACCCGCATCAGCCGCGGCAAGCTGGACCTGCACTGCGAACCGACCGACCTTCGCCAGGTCATCGAGCAGGCCCTCGAGACTTGCGACGAGAGCAAGCTGGCGGCGCGGCGCCTGGTCCGAGACTTCGACGCCGAGGAGCACTTCGTCTGGGGCGATCCCTCGCGTCTCGTCCAGGTGTTCTGGAACCTGCTGAGCAATGCGCTCAAGTTCACGCCGCCGGACGGCACCATCCGGCTGCGGTCCTACCTGGGAGAATCCGCCGGCGCGGGTGCGGAGGCCGGGCCGCGGCAGCTGGTGGTGGAGATCTCCGATTCCGGGGTCGGCGTCGATGCGGTGGCGCTGCCGCACATCTTCGACGCCTTCGATCAGGGCGAGGCTGGCACCGCTCGGCGCTTCGGCGGCCTGGGCCTGGGACTCGCCATCAGCCGGGCGATCGTCGAGATGCACGGCGGCTCCCTCACGGCGCTGAGCGCCGGGCGCGAACGGGGCACGACCTTGGCTGTCCGCCTGCCGCTGCCGGCGGCAGGCTTCGGCGTCGGGCGCGCCGCCGACGGCGCCCACGGCGCCCACGGCGCCGACGTCGCCGCGATCGCCGCGATCGGCCATGCCGCCGGTGCCGCCGGTGCCGCCGATAGTGTCGCCGATGCGGCCCCGCGCGGGGCGCGGCCCGAGTCGCCCGTCGGCAGCGCGCTCCGCATCCTGGTGGTCGAGGACCATGCCGACAGCGCGCAGGCGTTGGCGGACCTGCTGCACGCCGCCGGCCATCGCGTCACGCTGGCCGGCACCATCGCCGCGGCGCTGGCGGCGGCGGCGAGCGAGGTCCCTGACCTCTTGATCAGCGACCTCGGCCTTCCCGACGGCGACGGTGACGACCTGATGCGTGCTCTGGCCGGCCGCTACCCCGGGCTTCCCGGCATCGCGCTCTCCGGCTACGGCATGGAGGCCGACGTCGCCAGGAGCCGTGAGGCCGGCTTCTCCGTCCACCTGGTCAAGCCCGTGACCTTCGAAGGCCTCCAAGCCGCCATCCAGCGGCTCGTCGCAGCCGGCAGTCCGAGGGAGTAGCTCCGGGAGTGGCTACTTCTTCGGGATGAAGCTCTAGAGGCTGCTCGCGGGCGTGCCCGAGGCGTCCGGTCCGGGCGTCGGGCCGGCGGTGGCGGCCGCGCCCGGCGGGATGGTCATGGCCCGCTGCAGGACCGTGCCGATGATGCTTCCCCAGCCGGTCGCCGGGTCCCAACCCGGTGCCGCATCATAGGCGCTGCCCCCGACCCCGTTGACGTTGTTGTTGCCGTCGACGACGTCGCTGAAGCCGGCCGGGACCATCGCGGCGCCGTACAGGAGCGGGTTCAGGAATCCTGCCCTGACGCCGGCGGCGGCCAGTTGCTGGTTGATCCTCGCCACCAGGCCGGCATAGAGAGGAGCCACGGCGCTGGTGCCTCCAAACACGAGGTTCTGGCCGTTGACCAGCACCTGGTAGCCGGTCGCGGGGTCGGCGTCGGCAGCGACGTCCGGGACGCCGCGGCCGGTATGCCCGTCGTCGGCGGCGGCCGGAACCTGCGCACCGGCCTGGTACGCGGGCACCGCGAAAGAGCGGCTGATGCCGCCGCCCCCGGCGCCATTGCCCGCGCCGGCGTTCCAGACCACCTCGTCGCCGATGGCGCTGCCTGCGCCGGCGGTGAGCGTGGTGCCGCCGCAGGCCGTCACGTTCGGGCTGGACGCCGGGAAATCGGTGTGCAGCTGGCCATCCGCGACGCTATCCTCCGAGCCGTCATCGCCGGAGGCCACCAGGATCGTGACTCCCAGCGCGGCGGCGTCCTGAAAGGCCTGGTCCATCGCCTGGATGGCTTGCGCGGTCCAACCCTCTTCCGCCTGCCCCCAGCTGATCGACACGACGGAGGGGTTGTTGACGCTGTCGTGGATGGCGGAGGTGACCGCGTCGACGAAGCCTTGCGAGGTGTTGGGGGCGAAGTACACGGCGATCTTGGCGCCGGGCGCCACGGCGCCCGCGACCTCGATGTCGAGCAGCACCTCGCCGTCGGCGGAGCTCGGATCGCCGCTCGGGCTGTTCGCGCCGTTGTCGACGGCGATCGCGGTCACGGCGGGCGGGGTGAGCCCGAGCCCCGCGAAGTAAGCGTTGATGTCGGCAGCGGTGTAGCCGCCGCCCAGCTCGACGATCGCGATGCACTCGCCGGTGCCGTCGCCCGGCGGGAACTGGTAGATCGCCGCCAGCTGCGGCGGGGTGAACGTCGGCGTGACGGCGGCCGCCAGCGCCCGCGCCTGCCCGGCGCCGGCGGCGGCGCCGCCGATCCTGAAGTGGGGCCTGGCTTGCGGCCGGTCATCCAGGCCGAGCACGGCGGCGATCCTGCCGCCGAGGTGCTGGGGCACCGTGAGAGCGCCAGTGCGCTGGCGAACGACGCGTCCCTCGAGCTGCACGCGGCTGAGCTGGGTGGTAAAGGCACGGGACATGGCGTCCACCGAACCGGCGAGCACGACGCTACGGCGTGGCAGGCTGATCTCGGCGATGTCCAGGCCATGCAGGTGGGCGAACTCCTGGATCAGGGCGATGTCCGCGAGATCGGCGCCGCGGGCGGCGGCGAGCTCCAGCCGGCTCAGCGGGCATGGGCGCCGCTCGCTGCCGATCTCCTGCCTGGGATGGAGCACGAGGGTGACCGAGATCCGCTGGCTCGGATCGGCCGGTCCGAGGACCTTGGCGCCGGGAACCGGCTGGCGCTCACTGCCTGGAACGGAGACGCGTCGTGTCACTGCCATGGCGAGGGTACCTCATCCGAGTCATCGTTGGCGCCGCCGAACGGCGGTGCCGAGAGCCTGCGGGAGCCCGGAGGCCTTCTCTATATCAGGTGCAAGCGTGGACGCTTTCGTTACGGCTTGGTGGTCCAGAGGTGCGCCAGGCGCCAGGGTGCGGGGGCGCCGTCGCCGCCGCGGCAGGGCCGGCTCGCGGTCGCGGGCGGCGGCACCGGTCAGCGGGGGCTGGCCGCCGGCCGATCGTCCAGCCCGAGCACGGCCTCGACGATGCCGCCAAGGCCGGCCGGCAGATGGATCGGGCCGGAGTAGCCGCGATACGTTCCCGAGGGGTGCTCGTAAAGCTGCAAGTCGACGCCGAAAGCACCGGCGAACGCCTCGGCCGTGCCCGCCAAGGTGACGCTGCGGCGGGAGGGGTCGGCGCCGGTGACCTGCAAGCCATGCGCGCGAGCGAAGGCTTCCACCTTCGCCAGGTCCGCGGCATCCGCGCCGTGGCGGCTGGCGAA
>DATDGZ010000585.1:0-8852 GCA_036521795.1 Thermoanaerobaculia bacterium
GAGACGGCCGGGGAGACCGCCGGGGAGGCCGCCGGGGAGACCACCGGGGAGAGCGCCGGCGAGACGGTGATGACCGGCGAGCTGATCTGCTTCACTCTCGACCGGCACGTGCTCGAGCCGGCTGTCGAGGAGCGCAGCGACGGCCAGGCGGCGGCGCCGCGGCCGGCGGCGGGCGCGTGAAAGCCGGTGATCGCATGAACGCCAGTGACCGCATGACATGAACGGCGGCGACCGCATCGCCATCGGTCTGGCACGCCAGGGGGTGCGCTTCCTCTTCACTCTCTGCGGCGGCCACATCTCGCCGATCCTGGTGGGCGCCAAGCGGCTCGGCATCCGGGTCGTCGACGTGCGCGGCGAGGCCGCCGCGGTCTTCGCGGCCGACGCGGTGGCACGGCTGACCGGCGTGCCGGGGGTGGCGGCGGTCACCGCCGGGCCCGGCGTCACCAACACCATCACCGCGGTCAAGAACGCGCAGCTCGCGCAATCGCCGGTGGTGGTGCTCGGCGGCGCCGCGGCGACGCTGCTCAAGGGCCGGGGGGCGCTGCAGGACATCGACCAGATGGCGCTCATCCGCCCGCACGTCAAGTGGGCCGCCGCCGCCCGCGCCGTGGCCGAGCTCTCGCCGTTGCTCGAGCAGGCGTTCCGCGAGGCGCGGAGCGGGGTCCCCGGGCCGGTCTTCCTCGAGTGCCCGATCGACCTGCTCTACGACGAGGCGCTGGTGCGCCAGATGTACGCGGTGCCGGCCGGCAGCGGTGGGCTGGCGGGCTGGGCTTTGCGGCTCTACCTGCGGCGCCACCTCCGGCGGCTGTTCCGGCCGGGTCCGGCGCGGTACGAACCGCCGCGGTTCGCCGCTCCTGCCGTTACCGGCGGACCGGGCGCTCTTGGCAGCACGGACGCGCCGGGCGGCCACGGCGCACCCGCCGCGCCTCCCGCGCCGGCAGCGCCGGGTCCCGGGGGCGCCGAGGGCCGCGGCTCCGCCTATCGCCTGTCGCGGCACCCCAGCTGGGAGCTGCGCCGGTCGGCGGCGCTGCTGGCGCGCAGCGAGCGGCCGGTGCTGGTGGTGGGCAGCCAGGCGCTGCTCGAGACCGCCGCCGCCGGCGAGCTGGCAGGCGCCATCGCGGCGCTCGGCGCACCGGTCTATCTCGCCGGCGGTGCCCGCGGCCTGCTCGGTCCGGGCCACCCGCTGCAGCTGCGGCACCGCCGCAAGGAGGCGCTGCGCGAGGCCGACCTGGTGCTGCTCGCCGGCATCCCGAACGATTTCCGCCTCGACTACGGGCGCCACATCGGCCGCCGCGCGCGCCTGCTGATGGTCAACCGCGACGCCGCCGCCCTGCGTCAGAACCGCCGCCCGCAGCTGGCCGTGCACGCCGACCCCGGCCGCTTCTTGCTAGCCCTGGCCGCGCACGGGGGACCACCGGCGGGGAAGGGCTCCGGCGCACGGCAGGAGCGCTGGGCGGGCTGGATCGGCGCGCTGCGGATGCGGGACGAGGCGCGCGAGCAGGAGATCGCCGAGCAGGCCGCGGCGCCGGTCTCCGGCGGGCTGGTCAACCCGCTGGCGCTCTGCCGCGCGGTCGACGGGCTGCTCGCACCGGACAGCGTCATCGTCGCCGACGGCGGCGATTTCGTCGGCACCGCCGCTTACGTCCTGCGGCCGCGCGCGCCGCTCTCCTGGCTCGACCCCGGGGTGTTCGGCACTCTCGGCGTGGGCGGCGGCTTCGCCCTCGGCGCCAAGCTCTGCCGGCCGGGCGCGGACGTGTGGATCCTCTACGGCGACGGCTCCTCGGCCTACAGCCTCGCCGAATTCGACACCCTCGCCCGCCACGGGCTGCCGGTGATCGCGGTGGTGGGCAACGACGCCAGCTGGTCGCAGATCGCCCGCGAGCAGGTGGAGATGCTGCACGACGACGTCGGGACGGTGCTGGCGCGCAGCGACTACCACCGCGTCGCCGAAGGCTACGGCGGCCGCGGGCTGTCGGTCGCGCGTCCCGAGGACGTCGCGCCGGTGCTCGCCGAGGCTCTCCGCCTGGCGCGCGCCGGCTCGCCGGTGCTGGTCAATGCCCTGATCGGCAAGACCGAGTTCCGCAAGGGCTCGATCTCCATCTGAGGCGGCGCCGTGCGCTTGCCCGGGATCAGCGCCAGTGGCGCCGCGGGCGGCACGGGCGGCGCCGGCATCGCGGATGGTGCGCCGCGCACGGACGGTATGAGCAGCACGGGCGCCGTGGCCGGCGCGAACGCCGCGGGCGGCATGAGCCTGGCGGGCGCCGTGGGCGGCGCTTGCATGGCGGGCCTGGTGCTGGCCGCGGGCGTCGTGCTGCGGTTCTGGAACCTCGGCGGCCAGGTGCTGGGCGGCGACGAGCTGCACGCGGTGCGCGCCGCCCTCTCCCAGCCGCTGCCGGCGCTGCTCACCACCTACCAACTGGCAGACAGCTGCATCCCGCTGACCGCCCTCGACCGGTGGCTGCTCGACCACGGCGTGGCGCTCGACGAGTGGCTGCTGCGGCTGCCGGTGCTGGCAAGCGGGCTCGCGGCGCTGGTGCTCCTACCGCTGCTGGTCCGCCGCCGCCTGCCGCCTGGCGCCTGGACGTTCTTCGGCGCCCTGGTGGCGACCTCGCCGCTGCTCGTCCTCTACAGCCGCATCGCCCGCTCCTACATGCCGGCCACCCTGCTCAGCTTCGCGGCGGTCATGGCGTTCGACTGCTGGTGGACGCCGGTGCGGGCGGGCTCACCGGCCCGCGCCAGCGGCGCGCGCGCGGCCGATGCGCGCAGGGGGACGGCTGCCGCCATCGCCTACGTCGTGCTGGCGGCGCTCGCGATGTGGTTCCACCTCGGCACCGCGCCGATCGTCGTCGCACCGCTCCTCTTCGGCGCCGGCGAGCTGGCGCTCGGCCGCGAGAGCCGCGGGTGGCCCTGGCGCCGGCTGGCGGCCCTCGGCGCGGCGGCCGCCGGGCTGGCGGCCGGCTGCGCGCTGTTCCTGGTGCCCGCCTATCCGTCGCTGGCTCGCCTGATCGCCGCCAAGCGCCAGCCCCAGGAGGTGCCCGCCGCGACCTGGTGGGGAGTGCTGCAGCTGCAGGCGGGCGCCCGCGCCGGCCAGCGGCTGCCGGCGCTGCTGTTCTGGGCGGCGGCGCTGGCCGGGCTTGCCGTCCTGCTGCGCCGGCGCCGCCGGCTGGGTATCTACCTGTTGGCGCTGGTGCTGGCGCAGGTGCTCGGCATCCTGGCGCTGTCGCCGCTGGGGCTGGCCCGCTTGCAGGTGCTCGACCGCTACCTGCTGCCGGCGCTGCCGGTGGTCCTGCTCTGGGTGGCGGCCGGCCTCGCCGATCCGTGGTGGCCGCGACAGGGCAGGCTCGGCCGCGCCGGCCAGTGGCTGGGCGCCGCCGGCCTGGTACTGGCCTGGCTGTCCGCCGGTCCCTTCGCCGACGCCGGTTTCCGCGCCAGCTCGTTCATGCACCACAACGACATGGTCGCCTTCGCCCTGCCGCGGGCGACGGCGCCGCCGGGCGGCGTGCCGCGTCCCTATCTCGCCCTCGGCGGGCCGCCCGGCAGCACGATCGTCGAGCTGCCCTGGCCGCCGGTGTGGGACTTCGGGCGCTGCTTCTACGTCTACCAGGAGGTCCACGGCCTGCGCGTGCGGGTCGCGGCAGCGGCCGGCGCGCCGCCGGCCGAGCGCCTGCGCCTGCGCAACCGCGTCAGCGCCGAGCCCGCCGCGCTGCTCGCCAGCGGCGCGCGCTGGGTGGTGGTGCACCGGGACCTCGCGATGGAGGAAGAACGCCTCGAGCTGCCGGCGGGCGCCCCGCCGCCGCGGCGCATGCCGCCATCGCTCGCGGCCGAGCTCGCCGCCATGGGCGAGCGCTCGGCGGCCCGGTTCGCCGCCGCCTGGGGACCGCCTGCCTTCGCCGACGCCGCCGTCGCGGTCTGGGACCTCGCGCGGGTACGCAAGCTCGCGAATTAACCGAGCGGGACACTACGGTATGATCGCGCCTCGCACCGCCTGCCGGTCCATGAGGTCGATTCGTCCATGATCTGCGGAGGACTCGAGATGCACAGGCCCGTTGCCGCTTGCTTCGACGTGCGCCCCCGGGCGGCCGAACCGGTCTTGCCACCGGTGCCAGCCCGGGCCTGTCTCCTCCGTGCTGCGGCGGCGCTGGCCGGGCTGGCGATCCTGGCGCTGGCAGTGGTGGAGCCGGCGCCGGCCCGGGCCGCCACCGCCGCGGCGGTGGACGAGCCCGCCGCCTCCCACCCCTTCAACGCCGTCGACCTGCAATCGATGCTGCGGATCACCGAGCCGCAGGCTTCGCCGCGCGGCGACCTGGTCGCCTTCGCGGTCCGCACGTCTGACTTCGCGGCCAACCGCGGCAGGAACGACCTCTGGCTGGTGGCGGCGGACGGCAGCGGCGCGCGGCCGCTGACCAGCGACGGCGCCGGCTACGGCAATCCGCGCTGGTCGCCGGACGGCGGCGCGCTCTACTTCCTCTCGACCCGCTCGGGCTCGAGCCAGATCTGGCGCCTGTCGCCGATGCCCACCGGGATCGCCAAGGGCGCCGCGCCCGCCGCGACGTTGACGCAGGTCACCCGGCTGCCGGTCGACGTCTCGAGCTTCATCCTCTCGCCCGACGGCGCGCGGGTGGCGATCGCCGCCGACGTCTTTCCGGACTGCCCGACGCTCGCCTGCACCAAGAACCGCCTCGACGAGAAGACGAAGAGCACCGTCAAGGCGCACCTCTACCCCGACGGCGCCGGCTTCGTCCGCCACTGGGACGTGTGGGAGGACGGCACCCGCTCGCATCTCTTCGTGCTGCCGCTCCGAGGCGCCGGCGAGCCCGCCGCCATCGCGGCGGCCGCGGCCGAGCCGGTCGACCTGATGCGCGGCTTGGTGGCCGATTCGCCGTCGAAGCCGTTCGGCGGCACCGAGGAGTACACCTTCACCCCGGACGGCGGCTCGCTGGTCTTCGCGGCCCGCGACGCCGGCCGGCAGGAGGCCTGGTCGACGAACTTCGATCTCTACCAGGCGCCGGCGGACGGCTCCCACCCGCCGCGGGACCTCACCGCCGCGAACCCCGCGTGGGACACCTACCCGGCCTTCTCGCCCGACGGCAAGATGCTGGCCTACGCCGCGATGACCCGGCCGGGCTTCGAGTCCGACCGCTTCCACGTCGTGCTGCGCGACCTGGCGAGCGGCCGGGAGCGCCGCCTGGCCGAGGAATGGGACCGCTCCACGGGTCCGCTGCTGTTCTCGGCGGACGGGCGCACTCTCTTCACCACCGCCGAGGACATGGGCCAGCAGCCGCTCTTCGCCATCGACGTCGCCAGCGGCAAGGTGCGGAAGGTCGCGGCCGAGGGCCACGTCGAGTCGCCGGCTCCGGCCGGTGGCGACCGCCTGGTGTTCACCCTCGACACCCTGCGCTCGCCCGCCGAGGTCTACAGCGTGCGCCGCGACGGCTCTGGGCTGACCCAGATCACTCATCTCAACCAGCAGCGGCTCGCGGCCATCCGCATGGGAGAGGTCGAGCGGCTCCAGTTCACCGGCGCCGGCGGCGACACCGTCTACGGCTGGACGATCAAGCCCGCCGACTTCCAGCCCGGCAAGCGCTACCCGATCGCATTCATCATCCACGGCGGTCCGCAGGGCAGCCTTGACAACCATTTCCATTACCGCTGGAACCTCGAGGTCTACGCCGGCGCCGGCTACGGCGTGGTGGCGATCGATTTCCACGGCTCCACCGGTTATGGCCAGGCGTTCACCGATTCGATCAGCAAGGACTGGGGCGGCAAGCCCCTCGTGGACCTGCAGCTCGGGCTGGCGGCGGCGGTGGCGAGCCGTCCCTGGCTCGACGGCGATCGCGCCTGCGCCCTCGGCGCCTCGTACGGCGGCTTCATGACCAATTGGATCGCCGGCAACTGGCCGGACCGCTTCCGCTGCATCGTCACCCATGACGGGACCTTCGATCAGCGGATGATGTATTACGCGACGGAAGAGCTCTGGTTCCCGGAATGGGAGATGGGCGGGCCGTACTGGCAGGACCCCGAGGGTTACGAGAAGTGGAACCCGGCCCGCTTCGTCGACCGCTGGCGCACGCCGATGCTGGTCGTTCACGGCGGCCTCGACTTCCGCATCCCGATCACGCAAGGGCTGGGGGCCTTCACCGCCCTGCAGCGCCGCGGCATCCCCAGCGAGCTGCTCACCTTCCCGGAAGAGAACCACTGGGTGGTGAAGCCCGCCGACAGCCTGCTCTGGCACCAGACCGTGTTCGCCTGGATGGCGCGCTGGCTGGGCCCGCCTCCCTAGACTGATGCCGCGAATTTGCGCCACCAGGCACTCGCGCGGAAGCTCCCTCCGCCTGGAACCGCGCTCCTCGCCGGCGCCCAGCCGCGGCCCGGCCCGCGGCTGCGATTAGTAAAGTTTTTATTCTTTAATATAGACGCGCCTGTGGGACAGCTCGCCGACGGGCGAATTCGGAGCCCGGAGGCCGTCCTTTGTCATCAAAAAGGGCTCGGCGGCAACTCTTAATGTTGTAGCCCTCCAACGCGGACACCGGGACGCCTGGCGGATGGAATGATAGCCATTCTTGCAATTCAGCAGGCACGTTCCCAGGAGAAGATCGCATGCAGCCATTCGGTTGCGCCTTGCCCGGCGTCTCGCGGTTGCGGACCCTGCAACCGTTGATCGACGGCGACGGAGCTTGCAGCCTGGTATACGACCTCGAGCGGGCGGTGGTGATCGAAGTGCCCGAGGAGCTGAAGAACTATGTCGCGCCGGCGCTCGAGAGCGGCAACCTCGACGAGGAGCTGGTCGGGTGGCTGACCAGCTCCGACCTGCTGACCTCCCAGGACGGCTGGGGGTGGAGCGGCTGCGAGCCCGACGCGGCGCGACTCGATGCCGCCGCGGCCGCGCCCTGGGACGACGGCGAGGAGACGCACGGCTGGATCGATCAACAGGAGGCAGGAGCGGCGATCGAAGCCATGGAGAGGGTCTGGAAGCGCGCCCTCGGCAGCCCGCGCATCAAGCTGCATCTCGACTGGGCCGGCAACTTCCCGGCCGAAAGCTGGCTCGAGATTGTCGTGGCGGACGCCCGGCGCAGGGCGGCGGCCGCGGGGCAGGAGGTGGCGTTCGAGCTGGCGCTCGCTCCCGAGCAGGTGACAGTCGAGGTCGCGCGCCGGCTGGCGGCCCATCCGGTGCACGTGCGCCTGCGCTGCGGCGAGTGCGACCCGCTGGCGCGCGTCGGGACCTCGCAGGAGAACCGGCCCTGGCTGCTCGCCGAGCCGGCGGTGAAGCTCTTGCTCGAGCAGGAGGCGCGGATCCGCCCGGCCGACGCGTCCCCGCTGCCGCCCGCGTCGCCGCCGCTCTTCCTCCTGCCCCTGCTGCCGGCGCCGCCGGCGCCTGCGCCGGCGCTCCTGACCGTGCAGTGCATGCTCGACGGACCCGCCCGCCTGATCGAGCTCTGGCGCTGGGCCAAGGCGATCGGCGTCCGCAAGCTCGACGCCATCCGTCTCGAGGAGAGCGGCGGCGCCCGCCGTGCCGACTGCGGCTGGCCGGCGGCGCGGATCCGCGAGTATCGGCAGGACCTCTATGCGATCTTCGAGGAGACCTGTGCCGAGCTCGAGGCTGGCGGCTCACCGGTCGAGTTCCAGCCCCTGATCCGCATCGTCCGCCGCCTGCGGCGCCGCGAGGCCGCCGCGACGCTTGCCGGACGTGGCGGCGAGCTCGCGGTGCGCGGCGACGGCCGGCCGTTCGCGCGGGTGGAGAGCCTCGATCCCCGGCTCCTCCCGGAGCAGCTGTGGATGCGCTTGGAAGGTCCGGCCACGCCGGCTGCGCCCGGCTCGCGTTGCCAGTCCTGCTGGGCGCGCCAGGTCTGCAGCCACAGCGCCTACGTCGCCTCGGCGCTCGGCAAGGAGGATCCCCGCGACCCGTCGCGGGAGCGCTGCGCCGCCTGGTCCGCGGAGGTGGAGATGGCCGTGCGCCTCTGCCACCGCCTGGCGCAGATCGACGCCATCCAGGTGATGCGCTTCTTCGGCGACGCGCCCGCGCTGCACGCGCAGTGGCCGCAGCGGAGCTTCTTCGAGGGAATGGGCTCGAAACCTTCTTGATGCAGGTGGCGCGCCTCGCGCCTCGCAGTAGACCGCTCCTGCCTCTCTGCCCTCGGCGCCTCCCCGGCTCCTCTGGTAGAATCAAGCGCGTCGCGCCTGGTGCCCTCGGCGCCCTCCCGGCGCCTCTCTACGTGCTCCGCGAGCTCCACGTCCGCAATCTGGCTGTGCTGGCCGAGGCGTCGGTGACCTTCGGCGAGGGGCTGAACGTCCTGTCCGGGGAGACCGGGGCCGGCAAGTCGATCGTCGTCGACTCGCTGTTCCTGCTCGCGGGCGCTCGGGCCAGCACCGACCTGATCCGCGGCGGCGCCGAGGCGCTGACCGTCTCCGGGATCTTCGCCCCGGGAGGCGACGGCTGGCGGCGCGTGCTCGAGGAGGCGGGGCTGGTGCCGGACGCGCCGGCGGACCCGGCAGACCGCGCCGCCGCTGCCGCCGCGGAGCCCGCCGAGGTGCTGGTGCGGCGCGAGATCGGCCACAACGGGCGCAACCGGGTGTTCGTCAACGACCAGCCGACGACCCTGCGGCTGCTGGCCGACCTCGCCCCCTACCTGCTGCGCATCCATGGCCAGCGCGACGAGATGGAGCTCCTCGCCAGCGACCTGCAGCGCGAATGGCTGGACGCCAGCGGCGGCGAGGAAGCCAGGAAGCTCATCGCCCGGGTCGCCGAGGCCTATGCCAGCCATGCGCGCCTGGCCGAGCGGCTCGCGCGGCTGAGCGGCGACGAGCGCCTGCGCCTGGAGCGCATCGACCTCCTGCGCTTCCAGGCGGGCGAGATC
>DATDGZ010000586.1:0-20099 GCA_036521795.1 Thermoanaerobaculia bacterium
CTCCGCCCGCCGGTGCCGCCGGCGCCAGCGGCGCCAGCGGCGCCACGGGTGCCGCCGGCGTCGGCGCCGCCCGCGGATCCGCCAGGTCCGCCGCCCGCTCGCGCAGATGCAGGACCATCCCCCAGGCCGAGAGCAGCACGAACAGCGGGATCTCCATTCCCGACAGCGCCGACCAGACCATCCAGCCCGTGCCCAGGGTGAGGCCGCTCGCCAACGCCGCCAGTGCCGGCGCCAGGTCGAGCTCCCGCGCCAGCCGCCAGGTCGCGTCGATGCTCGCGACGTAGAGCAGCGCGCCGGCCAGCTGCGCCCAGGCGAGCGGGCTGCCGGGGAGGTAGGCGAGCAGCGCCAGCAGCGCCGTCCACAACGGCGCCGTCGAGCCGGTGACCAGCTCGCCGCCGTTGTACGCCAGGCCGCGGCCGGCGGCGAGGTTGCGGGCGAACTGCAGGTGGATCCAGCTGTCGTCGAGCGGCCAGCCCAGGCCGCCGTCGAGCTGCCAGAGCTCGATCGCCAGGAAGCCGAGGCAGGCGGCGGCGGCGCCCAGGAGCAGGCACCAGCGGGCGTGGCGCGGTCGGGCTTCGCCGGCGGCACCGGCAGGACTGGCGGCGCCGGTGGACAGCGGGGCGAGAGGCGCCGTCGTCATGGGGAGAGCAAGCATATCCGAGTGCGCCGAGCCGCTCTGCACCCGCTCTACTGCCGGACGGCGGGCGCAAGGCGGGCGAAAGGAGAAGGGGTATGATCTGCGGCCGATGTCCTCCTCCGAGCTCGAACGGCGCCTGCGGCAGGCCTCGCGCCTCGCCCTGTACGGCAGCATGGTGCTGATGATCGCCGCCGGGTACGGGCTGGTCACGACCCTCGATCGTCCGGCGGGGTTGGCCGACGCCGAGACGGACTGGATCCGGCACGATTACCTGCACGACCCGACGGTCCGGCTGCTGCAGAGCTACGTCCGGATCGACACCAGCGAGGCCACCGGCAGCGAGGTGCCCGGCGCCCGCTTCCTGGCCGCCCAGCTCGCCGCCGCCGGCATCCGCTCCGAGATCGAGGTGCTCGACGGCAAGCACGCCAATCTCTACGCCCGCCTCGACGGCCAGGACCCGCATCCGCTGGTGCTGCACAACCACATCGACGTCTCCGACGTGGACCCGCACCAGTGGATCTATCCGCCGTTCGAGGCCCACCTCGTGCTGCCCTGGATCTGGGGGCGCGGTGTCTTCGACATGAAGAGCGTCGCCATCGCGCAGCTGCTGGCGATGATCGATCTTGCCAAGAGCGGCCGGCCGCTGCGGCGCTCGGTGCTGTTCCTGGCCACGGGCGACGAGGAGGCCGGCGACAGCCGCCTCGGCGCACAGTGGGTGATCCGCCAGCGGCCGGAGATGGTGCACGACTTCTGGGCGGTGCTCACCGAGGGTGGCACCGTCGAGGCCCGCACCCGCTCCGACGTCAAGTACTGGGGCACCGAGATCGGCCAGAAGCACTTCGCGAAGCTCACCGTGTGCAGCGACAGCCGCGAGCGGCTCGAGGACCTGCGCCGAGACCTGCTCGACCGCGGCTACACCGAGACCGACCTGCACCTGCTGCCGCAGGTGGCCGCGGTGCTCGCGGCCTACGGCCCCAGCCGCGACAGCAGGCTGATGCGCGAGCCGCTGGCCCATCCGCAGGACCTGCTCACCGACCTCGGCGCCTTCCGCGCCATGCCGGGCTACGTGCGGTCGATGCTGCGCAACGAGGCGGTGCCGTTCCACGTCCAGCCGTCCCCCGGCGGCGGCTACCAGCTGCTCGTCATGCTGCACCTGCTGCCCGGCCTGCGGGCCGCCGACGTTCTCGATCACCTGCTGCCGCCCTCGCTGCTGCTCGGCTTGCAGACGAGCCTGAACGAGCCGCCGGGCAGCCCGCTGCCCAGCCCGACCGACCATCCGGCCTTCCGCGAGATCCTGGCCACCCTGAAGACCGAGTATCCGGACTTCACCGCCGGGCCGTTCTTCCTGCCCTGGACCGCCACCGACGCGCGGTTCTTTCGCGCCGCGGGGGTGCCCGCGTACGGCTTCTCGCCCTTCCTCATCATGAGCACCGACACCTACCAGGTGGACCAGCAGAACGAGCGGCTCGCCCTTCCCGGCTTCCTGCAGGGCGTCGCGCTCTATCGCAAGCTCGTGCGCCGCCTGGTCCTCTGATGCCCGGGCGTCGCGGCCGCCGGCGCCGGCAGGCTTGCCCTCGATATGGCCGCCTGCCGGAGACCCCGAGCGTCCTCCTCTGCTTGCTCCTCCTCGCCGGGGCGCTGGCGGTCTGTTGCAGAGCGCTGGCGGCAGGCGACGCGGGCGATGCGCCGAAGCGCCTCTCCGAGGCCGCCGGCTGGCTGCGCGGTTACGTGCAGATCGACACCACCAACCCGCCGGGCAACGAGCGGCTGGCCGCCAACTACCTCGCCGCCATCCTGGCGCGGGAGGGCATTCCCAGCCGGCTCTGGCTCTCTCCCACCGGGCGCGCCAATCTCTCGGCGCGGTTGACCTCGAAGCGCAGCGGCGGCCGCGCCGTGCTGCTGCTGCATCACATGGACGTGGTGGCGCCGGGGGCAGGCTGGACCGTTCCGCCTTTCGCCGGCCTCATCCGCGACGGCAGCCTCTGGGGCCGCGGCACGCTCGACGACAAGGGGCTGGGGATCTGCGGGCTGGCCGCCCTGGTGGACCTCGAGCGGCGGCGCGTGGACCTCGGCCGCGACGTCCTCTTCCTGGCCGTCGCCGACGAGGAGAACGGCGGCGGCCAGGGGGCTGCGTGGCTGCTCGCCAGTCATCCGGAGCTCTTCGCCGGGGTCGAGGGAGTGATCGGCGAAGGCGGACGCAACCAGTTCACCGACCGGCTGCTCTGGTGGGGCGTCGAGGTGACGCAGAAGCGCCCGCTCTGGCTGCGGATCAGCGCGCACGGCCGCGGCGGCCACGGCTCGGCGCTCAACCCCGAGAGCGCCAACCACCAGCTGATCGCGGGGTTGGCACGACTGCTGGCCCTGCCTCAGCACTGGCGGGTGACCGTGCCGGTGCGCGACTACCTGCGAGCGCTCGCGCCGCTGCACAACGCTCACTGGCAGCACCTGCTCACCCACGTCGACGAGGCGATCGGCGATCACGGCCCGCGCGAGGCGATCTTCCCGGGCATGGCCAGCCTCTTCCTCGACACCGTGCAGGTGACGGTGCTCGCCGGCGGCGACCGCATCAACGTCATCCCGGCCGCCGCCGAGGCCAGGATCGACGTCCGGCTGCTGCCCGACACCGACGGCGCCGCGTTCCTCGCCGCCGTTCGCGGCGCGCTCGGGCCGCGGCTGTCCGTCGAAGTGCTGATGACCGCGCCGCCGGCCCCGCCCTCTCCCGCGTCCGGGCGCCTGTACGGCGCCATCCGCGAGGTGCTCGGCCGCGAAGCGGCGGTGGTGCCGATGCTGGACGCCGGCACCACCGATTCGCGCTTCTTCCGCGAGCGCCGCGTGCCGGCGTACGGCCTGGCTCCGTTCGCGCTCGGTCCGGACGACTCCGGCGGCATCCACGGCGCCGACGAGCACCTGCCCCTGGCCGAGCTCGACCGCGGCGTCACGCGGATGCGACGGATCGTCGCGGCCTACGCAGCGGTTCCGGCCGGCGCCGACTGACAACGCTTGGCCGAGCGGTGGCCCTTTTTTGGCACCGGCGGCGAGCCCCGCGGGCGAGTGCCCCTGGGGATCGATCCACTTTACGATCCGAAGAATTGGCACATCTCTTGCCAACCCCGAGATCACGCTCAGCTCTTCAGGCATCCGGGGAGGGAAATGTGATGAATTGCCATTTGCGCATAGGGCATAAAGGGCAAAGAGGCTTCACGCTGATCGAGCTTCTCATCGTGGTGGCCGTGATCGGGATTATCGTCTCGATGCTGATCCCGAACCTGCTCGATGCTCTCCAGAAGGCGAAGCAGAAGCGCACCATGGGTGACATCAAGGTCATCGGCACGGCGATGTTCGCGTGGCTCACCGACCAGTCGGCGGCGGCCGCCGCCGGCGCCGCCAGCTCGTCGATCGACCTCACGCAGTACGGCACGCAGCTGAGCCCCTCCGATCTCACCACCGTGCTGGTGTCGCAGTACATCCAACAGATCCCCACCCTCGACGGGTGGAAAAGCTCTTACCAGTACTACCTGCGGACCGACAATCCGCACGGCGCCCAGGTGATGGCGATCCGCAGCCTCGGGCGCGACAAGACCGCGGAAGGAGACGTGTACACGATCACCTCCTTCGATCCCACCGATTACGATCGCGACATCGTCTGGGCCGACGGCTTCCTGGCGCGCTACCCGTCGAAGAGGTAACGCGATTGATCGAGGAGCCTTCGCCGCCAGGCACGGGCTCCGCCTCGTGGCGATCGGCGCGATCGGCGCGATCGGCGCGATGGGGGCGATGGGCGCGGCCGGCGCCGCCCTTGCTGCTGGGCGCCGCCTGGCTGGCACTGCTGTTCGGGCGCCTGCTCTCGCCGGGCCGCGCGCTGGCCAACCGCGACATCCTGCTCTTCCACCTGCCGCTGCGCGTCTGCTTCCGCAACCTGGTCGCCGGCGGCGTGCTGCCGCTCTGGAACCCCTGGCTGAACGGCGGCCAACCGATCCTCTCCAACCCCAGCTACGCGGCGTTCTATCCGCCGACCTGGCTCGCCCTGCCGCTGCCGCCGGAGTACGCCCTGAGCGTGCTGGCGATGCTCCACGCCGCCATCGCTTTCGCGGGTGCGTGGCGTCTCGCCCGCCGCCTCGGCGCCGGGAGCGGCGCCGCGGCGCTGGCGGCGGTCGGCTACACCGGCAGCGGCGCGCTGCTGTCGCTGCTCGAGGCCTATACCCTGTTCTGCAGCATGGCCTGGCTCCCCTGGGTGCTGGCGCTGGGCGACGACGCGCTGCGCCGTCCGGCGGGCGGCACCTGGCGCCGGCCGGCGCTGCTCGCCGGCCTGGCCCTCGCCATGCAGCTGCTCAACGGCGAGCCTTCGACCGTGGTGATCAGCGGCCTCGGCTTGCTGGCGTTCGCCGCCGCGAGCCTCGGCGGCACCTCTCCGGCGCCGTCTGCCAGGTCCCGCCCGGCCCGGGCGGCGGCCGCCGCGTGGCGCGTGCTGGTGCCGCCGCTCGTCGCGGCGGCGCTGGCCGCGGTGCAGCTGCTGCCCACCGCCGACCGCCTCGCCGGCAGCGTCCGCTCCGCGGGGCTGGCCGCCGAAGAGGCGACCCTCTGGTCGTCGCCGCCCGAGCGCCTGGTCGAGACCGCCTTCCCCCGCTTCTTCGGCGACCCGTCGCGCCAGGGCGAGGGGCTGTTCTTCGGCCGCGGGCTCCACGACCTCGACTATCCCTACGTGGTGTCGATCTATCCCGGCCTGCTGGTGACCCTGCTCGGCGCCGCGGCGCTCTGTCTCTGGCCGGTCCCGCGCCGCGCCGCCTGGGTGCTCTGCGTGGCCGCCGGATGCTTCCTCGCGCTCGGCCGCCACAACCCGCTCTACGAACCGCTGCGGCACCTGCTGCCGCCGCTCGCGGCGATGCGCTACCCGGAACGGTTCATCCTCCTCGCCATCGCGCCGCTGACCTTCGCCGCCGCCCTCGGCTGGCAGCGCCTGCTCGACGAACGGCGGGCCGGCCGGGAGCAGGCGGCCGACCTGCCGCTGGCCCTCGGGCTGGTGATCCTGGTCACCGCCGGGGCGCTGACGGGCATGGTCTACCTTGCCCCCGGCACCACCGCGGCCTGGCTCGCCGGTCATGCTCCCCTGCCCGTGACCCCCCGCGCCCTCGCCCGCGACCTGGGGTTCCTGCGCCACGAGGGCTGGGCGGCGATCGCCACCGCCGCGGCCGCCGCGGCGCTGTTCGCGCTGTGCCGTTGGCGCCGCCCGCGCGCCGGCCTGCTCTCGACGCTCGCCGTGGCCCTGCTCGCCGGTGACCTCTGGCATTACGGCGGCGGCCTGGTGCGCACGGTGCCCGTCGCCGCGTACCGGCAGCCGCCGCCGCTGCTGCGCGAGTTGAAGCCCAAGGGTGCCAGGCTGTTCGTGCAGACACTCCCGGAGGAGCGCCGGCTGCGGCTCGCCGGCGGCGACGCCGGCCTGGCGCTGATGCGGGCCCAGCTGGCGCGGCTGCTGCCGTACTCGGCGGCGCTGTGGGGCGTGCCGTACGCCCTCAACGAGGACTTCGACCGGATGCTCACCCGCTGGGGGGCCGCCACCCTGCAGGTGCTGCACGCCGACCTCCGGCAGCAGCCCGAAATGGCTGTCCGCCTGCTGGGTGCCTGGGGAGTCGGCGGCATGCTGCTGCGCGACACGACCGCGGCGGGGATGCCCGAGGACGCCGCGCCGCCGCGGCCGCCCTCGCCCTTCCCGCTGCCGGTGCCACGCCGCTTCGTCCCGGATCACTGGCGCATGAGCGTCTACCGCTTCGTGCCGCAGGTCAGCTTTCATCCCAGCTACGCCTCGGCGCTCTACCTCGCCCACAGCCAGGGCTTCGCCGTGGACCGCCACGAGCACTGCGTGCGTGCCGGCGCGCCGCCGGCGACGATCACCTATCCTCGCCCGCCGCAGCTCCTCGCGCTCGAGGATGCCGCCGGCCGCATCGAGCTCCGCTATCGCGCCGCGACGGGCGGCTTCTTCGTCGTGGCCACCACCTTCGACGGCGGCTGGCAGGCGGTGGTCGACGGCGCGCCGCGCCGTGTCTATCCGACCGCGGCCGGCCAGCTGGGAGTGGCGCTACCAGCCGGCGAGCACCGGCTCGAGTTGGCATACCGCGAGCGGCTGCTGCCGCTCGGGGCGGCGGTCAGCCTGGCCGCCCTGCTGGCCGTGGCGGGCGGCGCGCTGCTGCCGGGCCGGCGGGCCCGCGCGCGGCGCGCGGTACGGTAGTGGGTCAGGTTCTTCGCGAGGGTCCATCCCCTCCTGCCTCGCGCACTGACCCACGGGCCGCTCGCGTAGAATCCAGCGATCGTGTCCCTGCGCGTTCTCCTCGACGCCTACGCGGCGGTGCTCGGACTGATCGCCGGCAGCTACTTGAACGTCGTCATCCACCGGCTGCCCCGGGGCCTGTCGACCGTGCTGCCGCGCTCGGCCTGCCCCGCGTGCGGCGCCCCGATCCCCGCGCGCGACAACCTGCCGCTCTTCTCCTTCGCGCTGCTCGGCGGCCGCTGCCGGGCCTGCAAGGCGCCCATCTCGTGGCGCTATCCGCTGGTCGAGGCGGCGACTGCGGTGCTCTTCGTCGGCTGCCTCGAGCGCTTCGGCGTCTCGCTCGCGGCGGCGGCGGCGGCGCTGTTCTGCTGCCTGATGCTGGCTCTCGGCCTGATCGATCTCGAGCACCTGCTGCTGCCCGACCGTCTCACCCTGCCCGGGATCCTGGCGGGCCTGGCGCTGCAGCCCTGGCTGCCCTGGGGCGGCGTGTGGCAGGCGGTCGCCGGGGCGCTGCTGGGAGCGGCGGTGCTGCTGGCGATCTGGGCCGGCTGGTACCTGGTGCGGCACGAGGAGGGCATGGGGCTCGGCGACGTCAAGATGCTGGCCCTGATCGGCGCGTTCCTCGGCTGGCAGGGGACGCTGGTGGCGCTCTTCCTCGCCTCCTTCGCCGGCGCCCTGACCGGCCTGACGTTGATCGTGACCGGCGGCGCCGGGATGCGGTCGAAGCTGCCTTTCGGCAGCTTCCTGGCGCTCGGCGGCATCGCCACGCTGTTCGCCGGCCGCGCGATTGCCGGCTGGTACGCCGGCCTGTTATGAGCGCCGCGGGAGCCGCGGGAGCCGCGGGGGCCGCCCTGGCTGCGACGGCTGCGACGGCTGCGACGGCCGCGACGGCCGCGACGGTCGCGCCGGCCGGCGGGCCAGGCGAGGCTACAGGAAAGCGGCCGCGGATGGGCCTGCGCGACGAGCTGATCTTCGTGCTGCCCGCGGCGCTGCTGCTGCTGGTGGTGCTGTCCACCTTCACCCTGTTCTCCTACCGCGGCGCGCTGCTGCGCCTGCGCGACGAGCGCCAGCAGGATGCGGAGCGGCTGGCACGCGGCGTCGCCGACCGGTTGCTCGAGGATGGTGCGGCGGGCGCTCCGGCGCCGTCCGCCGACCGGCTGCGGCTGCTGGCGCCCGGCGCCCGCGGGGTCGGGTTGTTCGACGCGCGAGGCACGCCGGTGGCGACCGCCGGCGAGCTGGCGCCGCTGGCCATGGCGGCGCCGGTCCCGGCCTTGGCGCCGGACGTCCGACCCTACGCCATGGGTCCCGACGACGATCTGCCGGATGCCGTCGCCGCTTTCGCGCCGCTGCCCGCGCACCTGCCCGCCGGAGCGAGGGCGAGCGGCGGCAGGGCCGCTGCCCCACCGGGCGCGTTGCTCTACGCGCGCGTCGACCTCGCCGCCGTGACCCTCGGTGCCCAGCTGCGCGCCATCCGGCTGCTGTGCTGGCTGGTGCTGTCGCTCAACGCTGCCCTGGTCCTGCTCGTCCTGCTCTTCCTGCGCCATCTGCTGACCCCGTACCGGACGCTGCTCGCCCGCGCCCGCCAGCTGGGCCAGCCGGCTGCCGCGGGCGAGGACGAGGCCGAGTTCCTGATCGCCACCCTGGAGCGCGCCCTGGAGGCCCTCGGCGAGCGCCAGGCGCCATTCTCCGGGGTCTCCGGGGTCGCCGTCGCCGGGACCGTAGCCGGCGCCGGCGGCCAGGACGAGCGGCGGGCCGACGACGACCTGGCGGCGCTCCAGCGCACGCTCGCCGCCAGCCTGGAGAGCGGCCTGCTGCTGCTGGGCCGCGACGGCCGCGTGCTGTCGCTCAACGCTCTCGGCGCCGCGCTGCTCGGCGCCGCGCCGCCCGCCGCCGGAGCGGCGCCGCCGCCGGTCGGCGAGCTGCTGGCCCCCCATCCCGAGCTGCTGGCGCTGCTCGACGCGGCCATCGCCCTGGGGAAGCCGGTCAACCGCCAGGAGTGCGTCCTGCACCGCCCCGCGGGCGAGCCGCTGGCCCTGGGGCTCAGCGTCCACCCCCTGCGCCGCGACGACGGCGCCACGCGCGGCTACCTGGTGCTGTTCGCCGACCTCACCGAGGCGCGCCGCCACGCCCAGGAGAGCCGGCTCACCGACCGCCTGGCCACGCTCGGCGAGATGGCGGCCGGCGTCGCCCACGAGCTGCGCAACAGCCTGGCCACCCTGCGCGGCTACCTGACCCTGATCGAGCGCCGTCCCGGCGAGGAGTCGATCGCCGACTTCCTGGCCGAGATCCGCCACGAGTCCGACCACTTGCAGCGGGTGCTCGAGGACTTCCTGGCCTTCGCCCGTCCGGGCACCGCGCGGGTCCAACCGTTCTCGATGCAGGCGCTGGCGCGCCGCGCCGCCGCCGACCCGGCGCTCGCCGGCGTCGCCTTCGAGGTGCGAGCCGCCCGCCGCCCGGCGCCGGAACGGGCAGAGGTGGCGGAGCGGGCAGATGCGGCGGCGGAGGAGAAAGCGGAGTCAGAGGTGGCGGCGGAGCCGCTGCTGCGGGGCGATCCCCAGCTCATCGAACGCGCGCTGCGCAACGTGCTGCACAACGCCGCCCAGGCCGAGCGCGAGGCCGGCCGCCGGGGACCGGTGGAAGTGCTCGTCGAAGATCTGCCGGCGGGCGTCGAGGTGACCGTCGCCGACCGCGGGCAGGGTGTCCCGCCGGAGGTGCGCGACCGCCTCTTCCACCCCTTCGCCAGCGGCCGCGCCGGCGGCGTCGGCCTGGGCCTGGCGCTCTCGCATCGCATCGTCACCCTCCACGGCGGCCGCATCCGCCTCGACGACCGCCAGGGTGGCGGCACTCTGGTCCGCCTCTTCTTCGCTCACGACACTTTTGTTACCGATCGTAACGAGCCGCCCGGAGCCATGGGCGCCGCGGGCTCCTCGCCGCTCGATCCAAACCACTGACGAATCGAGGCTTGCGGCCGGAACCGCCTCATGCCGGCGGCTGGCACCGGCATTGCTCTCCTACCTGTTCCAGATTCTCCCCGAGCCGAGAGCGTGCTTGACGAGCCCGCCGCGGCCTGACCCATCGGAAAGTGGACGGAGCAGACCAGGATGAAGACCCTGCGAATCCCGGAGGCCGGCGGCCGCCAGAGCGGCTTCTCGATGGTCGAGTCGCTGATCGCGGCGGCGATCATCGGCATCGTCGCCATCGGCATCCTGCCGCTGTTCACCCGGGCGATGGTCGACAACATGGCAGGCGCGGATTACACCCGGGTGACCAACTACGCGAAGTCGAAGGAGGAGGACTTCACCCGCATCCCGTATCTGCAGCAGTCGATCCAGATAAAGCCAGGCGATACCCAGGAGATGACCACGGAGTACATGGACCCCGCCTCCTTGTACTGGGTCGCGGCGAAGCCGTCCAATCCCCTCGCCGTCTGGACGCGGGTCACCACGTTCACCCAGTACAACCTGTACGACACCGACGACGACCAGATGTTCAACAACCCGATCGCCGGCGCCACCTCGACGGTGGGGACCCAAGACACGGTGCAGGTCATCCAGGCGCAGGTGCAGGTCAAGAGCATCTCGACGATCGGACCCCTGGGCGGCCGCCGGACGACTCTCGTCCGTTACCTGAAGGTCTTCTGACGATGACCGCCGTCCGCGACACCGCAACGCCGCCGCGCCAGCGCGGCTTCACCCTGATCGAGGTGGTGGTGGCGACGCTGATCACCGTCGAGCTGATCCTGGCCGCCCTGGCGCTGTTCGACTTCCACAACCGGCTGGCGCGGGTGCAGGGCCAGATCACCGACATGCAGCAGTCGCTCCGCGTCGCCCAGTACGAGATGGTGAAGCTGACGCGCATGGCCGGCCGCGGCGGCTTGCCGGCGGTGGTGAAGTCGGGGAGCTATGGCGCGGTAGGTGTGCGCAACAACGTCACCCCGGGCACGGACCAGGTCGCCGTCGGCTTCTCGAATTCGCCGAAGGCCGTGGACAACACCGACATCCTGATCGTCCGTGGCGCCTTGAGCCTGCCTATCTTCACGCTCGACCCATCGGGCCCCGGGAGGTTGACGCTGACCGGCGGCACCGGCACGCCAGCCACCGCCACCGCCGGGACCGTGATCGTCTGTGCGGCGACCCCCACCAACATCGCCCAGGACATCACCGCGCTGATCTCCGCGGTGAGCGCCGCCGGGGCGGCGGGCCAGGTCGAGCCGCTGATCCTGGTCGGCTCGAGGTCCGACGCCGACTACGCGGTGGTCGAGCTCAACCCGGCCGGCTCGGTGCTGAATGCCAACCAACCGACATGCCCGGCCAGCACCGCCAACCCGAACGGCGTCAGCATCGCCTTCACCATCACCGGCGACATCAACGCCAATGCGTTCCAGCAGCTGGGAGCCGTCAGCGGCCCCGCGGGACTGCCGAACCTGATGAACGCGGCCGCGACGCTCGGCATCCTCGAGGAGTACCGCTACTACATCCGCCAGGACGCCACCCTGAACGCCCTCGGCGATCCGGTGAGGCACCTGACGCGCGCCCGGATGTACCCTGGCACCGAGACGCCCTATTACAACAATCCGACCAACCTGCAGGTGGACGTCGCCGACAACCTTCTCGATCTCCAGATCGCCCTGGGGGTCGACATCAACGGCGACGGCTTGATCACCGAGGGCGGCACGGGAATCCCGCCGAGCCAGCTACCGCCGACGACCACGGACGAGTGGATCTACAACGTCGCCGGCGACACGCCATTCCCCGTGGCGGCGCCGCTGCGCGAGGTCCGGATCAACACCTTGGCAACCACCGGGAACCCCGATCCGCAGTACCAGGGGCCGAAGCTCACCCAACTCGAGGACCATACGTACACGGCCGCCGAGTTCCCGAACACCTTCCACGGCCGTTGCTATCGTCACCGCCTGCTGACCACGGTGGTGGGGCTGCGCAACCTCTGAGGACCGCCATGATCGATCGCCCAGTCGCCGGCTGCCACGGCTCTCACCGGCGCCGCGAGCGCGGCAGCGCTTTCATCGTCGCCCTGCTGGTCCTGCTGGTGATGACCGTCGCCGGCCTGGCGCTGACGCTGATGACCCAGACCGAGGTGCGGATCGGCGCCAACGAGCGCGAGGCCAACCGCACCTTCTATGCCTCCGACTCGGGCATCCACGTGTCGAGCGCCCGCACTCTCTGGGCTGGCACGAACACCCAGACTCTCACCGTCCTGCTCAACACCACCCAGCAGGACACCGGCGCTTCCTCGGCGCCGCCCTTGACCTTCGCCGACCAGATCACGGTGACGCCGCTCTACCCCTTGTACGCCGGCTCGGCCTCCGGGACGTCGATCAATCAGAACCAGCAGACCGCGTACGCCGCCGTCACCCATGTCGTCAATGCCACCTCGCAGCGGGCTGGGAAGCTCGGAAGCACGACGCAGAACATGGCCCAGAAGCTCGTCGGCTCGATGATCGAGCTGCAACCGTGGGCGAAGGCTAATAGCCTGTTCTATCACCCACAGACCGTGACTGGTCTGCGGTACTGATTCCCGCCGCGCCCGAAGGAGAGCCCATGGACAGTGATCGCCATCGTCGACTGCAGCCGCCGCAGCCGTGGCAGCCGCGGCCGGGGCAGGCTCCCAGGAATTCGCGCTGCCGGCGACTGATCGCACCGCTCGCAGCGAGCGCGTCGATCACGGCCAGCGCATCGATCGCCGGGATGGCCGCGGTCCTGTCGCTGCTGCTCGCCGCGCCTCCCGCGCGCGCCGACGACCGCAGCCTGCTGCACTCCCAGCAGCAGAACCCGTACGTGTTCATCATCCTCGACACCTCGGGCTCGATGCACCAGAGCACGGCCTGCTCCGCCGCGGACATCGCCGCCGCCTACTGCAGCGAGCTGTGCGTCGACGGCGACTGCCTGCCGCACCTGATGGGCGACGATCCGAACTCCAAGATCTACACCGCGAAGCAAGCGATCTACAACGTCATGCTGTTGCATCCCAACATCAACTTCGGCTTCGGCCATTTCGACCAGCAGGGCATGCACATGTCCTGGAAATACTGGTGGTACCAGGTGGCGAGCAGCCAGCCGTTCATCACCCTCGACAGTGGATTGCAATACCCGCAGCCAGGCCAATTGGAGGTCTTCGGCCAGCAGGCGTGGGACTGCACCGATGCTCGTGCCGACAGCGGCACCGAGGCAACGCCCTTGCGGTGGACCGGCTGTCCTTTCACCGGTACGAACGCCGCGACCGGCACGAACTTTCCGATCGCGGGGCAACCGGGGACCCCTCAGCCGGCGCATCTCGACAACCCGTGGGAGTGGGAGCGGGTGCGGCGCTATCCCAAGCTGGGCGACAACAACACCGTGACGTGGTGGTACTACATCCAGGAGAGTTCCTCGGGCTCTGGGCCGATCTACAAGGTGACCTTCACACCGGTGGGCGGCCAGACGCTCGGGCAGGACCCGATGACGGTCACGATCAGCGTCGACAAGTGCACCAACGCCGCCTGCAGCACGGTCACCAACAAGGGCACGAAGGTGATGACCTTCCACAAGGCCAACGAGACGGTCTACTGGGAGCCCGGCGAGGGCGTCACCGAGGCGCCCAGCGACGAGGGAGCTCCGCCCAACGGCGGCGGTTGCTTCTTCGGCGACACGGCGCGCGAGATCGGCGTGACCGGCAACCAGTCGCAGCTCGACATGAACTACAACAGCTCGGGCACCATCGATTCCTCCGCCGACCAGTTCTGCAGCAGCGGCTTCTGCGTCGACACCAGTGCGCCGGTGACCGCCGACCCGTTCGGCCGCACCCACGTCATCTTCGACAGCGGCGACTTCATACCCCTGGATTGGAAGTCCAACCAGCAGACGGCGATCATGAACCGCATGGCCCCCAACCTCCTGAACGGGGGCACGACCCCCGACTTCGGCATCTCCGACTACTTCGCGGACCATCGAGTCAACGGTGAGAGCGCCCTGCGCCTGAAGAACCCCGCCTTCGGGGGACCGTTGGCGCCGGACGGCGGCACCCCGACCGGGCACGTGATGACGAGCTACTTGAACTGGCTGCAGGGCGGTGTCGCGCCTTTCGGCGCGAACCAGGGCTGGATCCAGGCAGCCTCGGGGGCGAGCGGCGACCCCTTCTTCTCGTGCAAGCCGATGTACCTCCTGCTCGTCACCGACGGCCAAGCGAGCGGCACCGACGGCAACTACAACGACAATTCGGCCCTGTGCTCGACCTACGTCACCTGGGTCGGACAGGAACACCTGCCGAATAAACCGGGGTTCGCCTGCTGCGTCGCCGACCAGCTGCGCAACTTCGTCCTGCCCGGCTCGAGCCCCGCCACCTCGTATCCGATCCGGACCTACGTGGTCGGTCTCGGACTGACCACGTTGCAGCTCGGCACCTTCAACAACACGCTGCAATGCGTCGCCGACCAGGGCGGCACCGGCAACCGGCACTTCTTCAAAGGGAACCCCAACACCCCTCCGAGCACGACTGCGGGCTACCCCAACTCGGACAACCCTGGCGATCTCGCCGGCTTCTGCACGACGGCCAATCCCTGCGACGGCCCAGGTCCGCTGCTGCCAACCAACCCCGCCTCGGTGGCGACCGCGCTCGAGGACATCATCACCCTGATCGTGACGCAAGAGAGCGCCTTCGCCTCGGCGGCGGTGCCGTCGATCCAGTCCAACGTCCAGAACAAGGAGCTGATCACCAGCTTCCTGCCGCTCAACAAGCCGATCTGGCCCGGCCGCGTCGACGCTTTCACCGACCCGGTCCCGACGATCGCGGCCACCGTCACCCTGCCCGACGGTAGCACGGCGGTCAAGCAGGTCCCGAACCCGGCGATCGTCTGCACCTTGCCGAACCAGCAGGGCTGCCACCTGTGGAACGCCGGCGGCGGCCAGCTCCAGGGCGGCCCGCCGGCCGGCGACACCGTGCTCACCCAGGGGCTGCAGGGTCTCGACACCGTCGGCAACGATCCCACGAAGCGGCGCATCTACTACGCGCCGTTCACGCCAATCGTCGCGGGCGAGCTGCGGCTGAACTTCCAGATGCCCGCGGTCACCGACACGGCGCACGTGTATGACCTCGAGAGCGCCCTGGGTCTCTGCGGTCCCGGGTACGCCTTCTACACCTTCCCGCCGCCGATCGCGTCGGTCTGCACGGAGAACGACTCGCCGGCCAGCGCGATCTGCACCAACACGCCGGAGACGCTCCTGCTTTCATGTCCCGCGCAGCCAAACACCGCCACCCCCCCGTACCCCACGGCCCAGCAGGCGGTCACCTTCACCGAGTCGATCAAGACCTACCAGGACCCGACCACCAACCAGCCGGTCCAGTACCTCCTGGGCGACATCTTCCACTCGGACCCCCAGGTGCTGGGGCAGCCGGTCAACTCCACGCTGTTCGACGGCAACGTCGACGGCTACCAGGCGTTCGCCACCGCCGAGCGCTTCCGGCGCAAGGTGCTCTACTTCGGCAGCGACGACGGCGAGCTCCACGCCCTGGACGCCGGCAGCGTGGAGCTGGGGACCGTGGCCGGTCTGCCCGCCTGGACCTTCAGCAACGGCACCGGCAGCGAGATCTTCGCCTTCGTCCCGCGCACCGTGATGCCGACGCTCAATCAGCTGGCCATCGCCGCCGCGCCGCCGCTCAACGGTGGCGCCCAGACCTTCATGGTGGACGGGCCGCCCCACCTCGCCGAGGGCTTCTTCGACGCCACCGGCGGCACCAATCCATGCCCGGCGACGAATCCCCCGGCGTCGTGCCAATGGCACAGCCTGGTGATCGGCGGCCTGCGCGAGGGCGGCCACGGCTACTACGCCCTGGACGTCACCCAGCCCGATACCCTGCAGAGCAACTTCGAGACGCCCAACGACCCCACGACGCCCCCGATCCAGCTGCCCAACCCCAGCGCCCCCAACTACCTGCCGAACTGCATGAACGCCGGCAGCGGCTGCGGCCAGCTGCCCTATCCGACGCCGCTCTGGGAGTTCACCGACAGCGTCAAGGTGGTGCCGGCCTGCTCCAGCAACTGCCAGCTGCGGCCCGCCGACGAGGACGCTTCCGGTGTTGGCGTCGGCAAGCCCGACCTCGGCGAGACCTGGTCGCGTCCGAACAGCGGCCGCGTGCGGATCTGCGACACCGGCACCTGCGGCACCTTCCACGACCAGTGGGTGGTGGTCTTCGGCGGCGGCCTGGACCGCAGCCTCACCAACAGCCAGGGCAACTGGCTCTACATGCTCGACATGGCGACCGGCAAGGTGATCTACAAGCGCCAGCTGAACGGCGCGGCGCCCAGCGAGCCCGCCGCCGTCGACACCGGGCAAGACGGCTATATCGACACGATCTATATCGGCACCACGGCGGGCCACCTGTACAAGGTGGACCTCACCCAGCCGGCGCCGATCGACAGCTCCACCGGCCGGGTGTCGACGGCGGTCAATGCGGGGACCGGCCAGCCGTACTGGCAGCCGTTCGAGATCTTCGACACGCAGGGCCGGCCGATCTTCTACCCGCCCTCGGTGTTCCTCGACACCGACCGGAACCAGTACGGCCTGGCGTTCGGCACCGGCAACCGCTTCGACCTGTGGACCAACGCCGCCGCCAGCGACAAGAACTCGCTCGACGGCCGCTTCTACGTCATCATCGACACCGGCTTCACGGCTGCCAACATGTCGACGCCGCTCAAGGCGGCCAACTTCCAGGCGCTGACGCCGGACGGCTCGCTCAACCCGAACAGCAACTTCCTGCTCAGCCCGCCCAACGGCTTGCAGCCCGGCTACTTCTTCGACCTGCCGGGCGACAGCATCGCCAACGATCCCAATGAACGGTTGCTGAGCGAGGCGTTCGCGCTCTCCGGCCTGCTGATCTTCGGCACCTACGTGCCGAAGCCGCTCGTGGTGGGCAGCAACAACGCCGTCTGCGCCGACACCGGCGACACCCACGGTTTCCTGCTCAACATCAACAACGGCGACGCCATCAGCTCCCAGGTCGGAGCGGAAGGCACCGGCATCCCCACCGGTAGCAGCAACCGCTACTTCGTGCTGTCGAAGGACCTGGGGCTCAACGTCACCACGGCCGAGTCGACCCCGATCATCGTCACCAAGGCGAACCCGAACCCGCCGGCCGAGACGCCGCTGTCGTCGGTGGTCAAGGACGTGATGGCCCAGATCATCAAGATGATGCCGTCGAGCTGCCGCTTCACCAACAAGCGGATCAACATCAACGTCACCGACACCTTCAACACCACCTACAACGTGGGGGCCGTCCCGGTGTGTATAATCGAGAAGAACTGGAAGGAGTTCTAACCAGCAATGAAGTCTCGATTCCGGGTGCTCACCCCCGCGGCTGGTGCCGCCGCCGTGACCATCGCCGCGCTGGCCACCGGTGCCGCCGTCCTCGCCCTGCTCCTCGGTCCCGCGCCCCTCCATGCCGACTGGATCGTTACCCGCCAGGGTGAGCGCTTCGAGATCCAGGGAACCTGGCAGCTGAAGGGCAAGCTGATGGTCTTCACCCTGCCGAACGGCACCCTCTCGTCGCTGCGCGCCGACCGGGTCGACATCGATGCCAGCAAGCAGACGACCGCGCAGGCGAAGCAACAGGCCGCTGCGCCGCCGCCCGCCGCCAAGGCGGAGCCGAAGCGGAAAGCGGTCATCGTCCTGACCGACAAGGACTTCAAGAAGCCGCTGCCGGATGGCGCCGCGCCCGCCCCCAACGCCAACGCCGCCGCCGGCGCAAAAGCGACCGACAAGGACAACCCGCCGCCGGCCACGGGGCCGCCGAGCGCCGTCGAAGTGGTGAGCTGGGAGCGGGTGCCGGCCAACGAGAGCAAGGCCAACGGCGTCGAGCTCACCGGCACGGTGCGCAACACCTCCCAGGACAACCTGACCGAGGTCACCGTCGTGGCCGACCTGTTCGACGACGGCGGGGGCTTGATCGGGCGGTTCCCGGCGGTGGTCGACAACCAGCAGCTGCCGCCGACGGAGAGCAGCAAGTTCCACCTGGTGGCCAACGGCGTCGTCGCCTTCGGCGCGATCCGCTGGGAGACCACGAGCAAGGGCATCAGGTCGGTCCAGGGGGCACCGGCGCCTCCCCCCCACTAGACTGTCGCCTAGACCTAGAGCCGATACTTGGGCACGCCCTCCAGGTCGTGCTCCTTGACCTTCCTCAGCAGGGCGCGGTAGCTGATGCCGAGCAGGCCGGCCGCCCGCCGCTTGTCGCCGTCGGCCTCGATCAGCGCTTGGCGCAGGCGGTCGCGCTCGCCGCCGCTCGCGGGCGAGGGGGAGGCGGCCGGCGCGCCCAGCAGCGGTTGCAGGTCGGCCGGCCGCAGCTCCGGACCGTCGGCGAGGATCAGCGCCCGCTCGAGCACGTTGGCGAGCTCGCGCACGTTGCCTGGCCAGGGCTGGGCGGCGAGCAGCTCGGCGGTGCCCTCGGCGAGGCGCGGCACGGGCAGCTGATGACGGCGGGCGATCCCGGCGGCCAGGTGACGGGCGAGCAGCGGCACGTCGCTCGCGCGCTCGCGCAGCGGCGGCAGCTCGATCGGGAAGACGGCGAGACGGAAGTAGAGGTCGCCGCGAAAGCGCCCCTCCTCGACCATCCGCTGCAGGTCGCGGTTGGTGGCCGCCACCAGCCGCAGGTCGGCGTGCAGGGTGCGGCCGCCGCCGACGCGCTCGAAGGTGTGCTCCTCGAGCACCCGCAGCACCTTGCCCTGGATCGCCAGCGGGATCTCGCCGATCTCGTCCAGCAGCAGGGTGCCGCCGGCCGCCAGCTCGAAGCGCCCCGGCTGGCGCCGGTCGGCGCTGGTGAAGGCTCCCTTCTCGTGGCCGAACAGCTCGTTCTCGAGCAGCGCCTCGGGGATGGCGGCGCAGTTGACGGCGACCGCCGGTCCGCGCCGCCGCGCCGACAGCGCGTGGAGGGCGCGCGCGAAGAGCTCCTTGCCGGTGCCGCTCTCGCCGGTGAGCAGCACGGTGGTCTCGGTGGGCGCGACACGCTCGAGCAGCCGCAGCGCCGCGCGCAGCCGGGGATGGCGGCCGACGATCGCCGGCGCGCCGGCAGGCTGGAACACGCCGTCATCGCTCTCGAGGGTCGCGGGAGCCTCGGCGCTCTCGCCGCCCTCGCCGCCCTCGCCGCGGATAGCCTTCGCCACCAGCCGCGCCAGGTCCGGCAGCTCGAGCGGCTTCTCGAGGAAGTCATGGGCGCCCAGCTTCATCGCTTCGACCGCGGCCCCGATGCTGCCGTAACCGGTGAGCACCACCACCGGCACCCGCGGCTGCGCCTGCCGGCTTGCCGCCAGCACCTCGAGGCCGGAGCGGTCCGGCAGCTTGAGGTCGGTCAGCACCAGGTCGAAGGGCCGCTCGCCGAGCAGGCGGACGGCGTCGCCGCCGGTCGACGCGGCGGCGACCTCGTAACCGTCGTCGGCCAGCGCCCGGGCCAGCAGGCGGCGCAGCGAGTCGCGGTCTTCGACCAGCAGGATGCGGCCGGTGGCCATCGCCGAAGTCTGCCTCAGGAGCCGCCACAGCCGTTGGACATAGGTCGCCCGTCACCGCCGGCGCCCAGCGCCCGGCGGACCGCGGCCACCAGCGGCTCGTCGTCCTCGGGCGCCACGGTGCGCAGGTCGAGCAGCAGCCGGCCGTGATGCAGGTAGCCGATCACCGGCGGCTCGCCCAGGCGCAGCCGCGCCAGCAACTCGTCTCCCCCGGGCAGTGCCAGCGCTTCGCCCGGGATCGGCGCCTCGGGGGCCGAGCCGCCCCCCAGGAAGGCGTCGGCAGCGACGATCTCGACGGCGCAGGGTCCCGCCAGCGCCGCGGCGGCGCGCTCGAGGCGCAGCCGATGCGCGGCCGGCTCGGGCCACATACGGTCCAGCGGCATCGCCGCGCCGGCGAGGTGGAGGCGCAGCACCGCCTCGAGCGCGGCGAGCGCCGTGCGGTCGGGCCGCAGCGCGCGGTAGAACGGGTGGCGCCGGCAACTCGCCAGCAGGTCGCGCCGCCCGAGCAGCAGGCCCGCCTGGGGACCGCCCAGCAGCTTGTCGCCGCTGCCGCAGGCGAGATCGCAGCCCAGCTCCATCAGCTCGGCGAGGCTCGGATGCTCGGCCAGCTGGGGCGGCGTACGCGGGGTGCGCGGCAGCAGCAGGCCGCTGCCTTCGTCCACCAGCACCGGCACCCCGACCCGCCTGCCGAGCTCCACCAGCTCGCGCGGCGTCACCGC
>DATDGZ010000587.1:0-5391 GCA_036521795.1 Thermoanaerobaculia bacterium
GACCAGCACCGAGGCGGCCGAGCCGCCATAGCCGACGCTGCCGGCGAAGACGATGCTGAGCGGGACCGCCCCCGGGTTCATCGTCGGCGTGAGGGTGACCGTGGCGATGCCGGTCGCGTCGGTCATTCCCGTCAGCGTCAGCGTCCCGAAGGTGAAGCTGAGCGTCTGGCCCGCGAGCGGCTGGCCGGTCGTCGCCGCCGTCAACCGCGACGCGAGAGTCAGCGGATCGCCGTAGTCACCGAAGGACGGGCCGGTGTAGATCACCGCCGTGGGCACCGCCGTCCAGGAGACGGTCGCCGGGTTCGAGGTCAGCATGCCGCCGCCCTGGCCGGTCGTGGCCTGGACGAGGTCCGAGCCCTGGGTGAGGCCGGTGAGGCTGAAGGCCGCGACACCGGCGGCGTTGGTCGTCGCCTGGCCGGTCGTGCCGGCGTCGGGGCCGCTGGTGACGGTGAATGTCACGGCCTGGCCGGCGATCGGCTGGTTGCCGCCGAGCAGGGTCGCGGTGAGCGCCGCCGCGGTCCCCACCGGCAGGCTCTGGGAGAGCGGCGCCAGGACGAAGCTCGAGGTCCCGCTCGCGGTCCAGGTGGCGGTGACTGGCGTGGCGCTCAGCGAGGTGCCGCCCTGCAGGCCGATGCTCGCCGTCAAGGTGTCGGTGCCGGCGGCCGTGCTGGTGTAGCTGTAGAGGGTCTGGCCGTTGGCGCCGGTCGTCTGCTGTGCGGTCTTGCCGGCGTTGGGGCCGCTCGCGATCTGGAAGGTGACGGTCAGGCCGGCCACCGGCTGGTTGCTGCCGTCGATCGCGAGCAGGGTGGCGTTGTAGGGGGTGCCCACGGCCTGGGTGGCGGTGGGCGGGCTCAGGGCGAGCTGCACGATGGGCAGCCAGAGCGCGGTGACGGAGCTCGACTGGAAGAGGGAGCCGCTGGCGTTGGTGATCGAGGCCGAGAGCGTGTCGGTCCCCGCCGTGGTGCCGGTGTAGCTGAAGGTGGCGAGGCCGTTGGCGTCGGTCACCGCCTGGGCGGTCTGGCCGGCGTTTGGCCCCGACGCCACCGTGAAGACGACCGTGACGCCGACCAGCGGCGAGCCGCCGGCATCGGTGGCCGCCGCGGTCGCCGTGTAGAGGGCGCCGAGCGGGTTGGCGGCCGCAGCCGGCAAGAGAGCCAGCTGGCCCGGGCTAGTGCTCGCGCTGCCGCCGATCGCTCGCCACTGCAACGACTCGTTGGTGTCCGGGCCGCAGAAGCCGCCATGGTCGTAACCGAAGGTGTCGATGATGTGGGCGGTGTCGAGGTAGCTCGTCGAGCGGTCGCCGCTGGTGACCGTGATCTTGGGGAACTCGGTGTCGTCCGGCAAGAACTGGCCGCAGTTGAAGATCGGGTAGTCGCTGGTGTCGAAGTTGATGAAGGCGGTCTGGGTCAGGATCGCCGAGCCGTGGGGCGGGATCACGAAGCTCCCCCAGTAATTGAACACCGGCGGCACCGGCTGGCGCGGGTCGACGATCCGGACCACCGTGCGCTGCAGGTCCACCACCACGCCGTCGACGGCGAACGGGATATCCGAGACATTGTCCAGGCGCACCGCCCCGGCGTCGAAGGGCGGCGCGCCGCCGATGAACAGGACGTTCGGGTCGCCCTGCCAGGGGACCGGGAAGGCCGGGTGCGGACGGGCGTTGTCGGCGTAGCCGACGAACACCGCGAGGTTGAAGGGCGACTGCGAGACGAGCGTCGCGGGGTTCGACTCGAGCGTCGCACCCGAGGCGTTGGTGAAGCTCGCCTGCAGGGTGTCGGTGCCCACGATCGTGCTGCCGTAGCGGAACGGCGCCCGCCCCGTGACATCGGTCGCCGCCTGGCCGCTGGTGCCGCGGTTGGGGCCGGCGGTGACGCTGAAGTGGACGATGACGTTGGGCAGCGGCTGGCCCGAGGCATCGGTCAGCACCGCGGTCAGGGTCGCGGGCGTCCCGGTCACCGTCGCGCTGGTCGGCGGCAGCAGCTGGAAGGCGCCGCTCCCGCCCACCCCGGTCGTGCCGATCAGCCGCCAGGGGAGCGACTCGTTGCCGTTGGCCACGCAGTAGAAGCGGTCCGCCCCGCCGGTGTCGAGCACGTGGGCGGTGTCGAAGTAGTCGGTCGCCACACCGCCCAAGGTGACCGTCACCTTGGGCACGCGCGGATCGCTGGGCGAGACGGTCAGGCCGCAGCCGAGGATCGGGTAGTCGCTGGTGTCGAAGTCCGGGAAGCTCTGCTGGGTCAGGATCACCGTGCCGTGGGCGGGGACGGTGAAGCTCCCCCAGAGGCTGAACACCGGCGGCGGCAGGAACCCCGACGTGTTGGGGCGCTGCAGGTCGACGGTGACCTGGTCGACCGCGAGCGGCTGGCCGGTGGCGTTGTCGAGCCGCACGGCGCCGGCGTCGAAGAACGGGCCGGAGCCGCCCAGGAACACGGTGTTGGGCGCGCCCTGCCAGGGGACCGGGAAGGCGCCGTTCGGCCGCAGGCTGTCGGCGTAGCCGACGTAGACCGCCAGCGCCTGCTGCGACAGCTCGATCGTGCCGGCCGAGAGGGTCGCCCCCGGCGCGAGCGCCAGCGGCCCGACGGTGGCGGTGAGGAAGCCGGCCGCCGAGACGGTGAGCTGGTAGGTGCCCGCGCTCTGGATGAGACTGAAGCGGCCGTTGGCGTCGGTGATCGTCTGGTTCAGGGTGCCGACGATCGCGACGATGGCGCCGGCGATCGGCGCGCCGCCGCTGGCCTGGATGACGGTGCCGGTGATGGTGCCGAGGGGATCGAGGGTCAGGGTGCCGAAGCTGAACACCGCGCCCGGTCCGAGGTTGACGGCCGAGGTGGTGCGGCTGCCGAAGCCGGGCGCCGTCACCGTGACGCTATAGGTCGCGGGGGGCAGCTGGAAGGTGAAGTTGCCGGAGGCGTCGGTCGTGGCGGTGAACGTCGACGCGGGGGCGACGGCCTGCTCCGGGTGTGCCTGGCCGGGCCGGCTCCCGGCGTGCGGCGCGGCGCCGGCCAGCGACGTCGCGGTGACGGTGGCGCCGGCGATCGCGGCCCCGCCGGCCGAGCTCGTCACGTGGCCGCTCAGCGTCGCCGGGTTGGCGACGAGGGTGATCGTGGCGAGCGGATGCGTGGTGCCCGCGGCCAGGGCGAAAGACGGCAGGGTCTGGGAGGCGTAGCCCGCCGCGGTGATCGTCGGGGTGTAGGTCCCGGCCGGCTCGGTCAAGGCGAAGCTGCCGGAGGCGTCGGCGAAGGCCGTGTCGCCGTTCTCTGCCAGCGAGACCGCGGCGCCGGCGAGCGGCGAACCGTCGAGGGAGGTCACGACCGTGCCGGTGATCGTGCCCGGCGCCGGTTGCAGGCGGATCGTGCCGGCGGCGAAGCTGCCGCCGGCGGCAAGAGTGAACGGGGTCGTCGTCGCCGGCAGGTAGCCGGACTTCGACACGGTCAGGGTGTAGAGCCCGGCGGGCGCGGTCAGGTTGAAGTTGCCGGCGCCGTCGGTCGCCGTGGCGTTGACGGTGCCGCTGATCCGTACCGTCGCGCCGGTGAGCGGCTGGCCGTTCTGGTCCACCACCATGCCGGTGATCGTGCCGAAGGCGGCCACCACCTGGAGCGCCACGCGCACGCCGCGGCCGTCGTAGGTGTAGGCCAGGCCGTCGCCGGCGGCGAGCAGATTGCGTGACGAGTAGGTCAAGGCGCCGCTGCCGACGCCCACCTCGTTGCCAGCCGGATCGTAGGTGACGGCGCGCGAGACGCCGTTCTCGACCACCGAGGAGAGAGTGGGGAGCGTGCCGTTGTAGCTGAACGCCGCCGTGCGCGAGGAGCCCAGGGCGAGCGCGGTCATGTTGCCCATCGCGTCGTACTGATAGCTGCCCGGCCCCCAGAGTGCGCCACCGGTCGACGCCCCGGTCAGCCGGAAGAGGTCGTCGTAGGTGAAGTCGCGGTTGAAGGTCGCGTCCATCGCATCGTGGATGGCGGTGATGTTGCCGGCCGGGTCCTCGCTGTAGAGGTAGTCGGCGATCGGCGCGGCGCTGCCGTCGAGGCGGTTCTCGACCGGCCGGTAGCGCAGGTCGTAGCTCCGGGTCTGCGTCGTGCCGTTACCGAAGACGAGCTGAGCCTCCGGACCGAAGGGCAGGTAGCTGGCGGACGCGACGTAAGTCGTCGCGCCGGCGGACGCCGAGAACGGTCGGTCGGCGAAGTCGAAGGTGTAAGCCACCTGGCGCCCGGAGGGATAGGTCATGCCACTGCGATTGCCGTTGGCGTCGTACTGATACGCCGTGCCGTAGGCGCTGCCGAGGATGGTGCGGGCCTCGGACTTGAGCAGCCCGCGCCGCTCGTAGGCGTAGGCCGTCGCGCCCGAGGGGTCGGTCATCTGGGCGAGACGGCCCTTGCCGAAGCTGCCCGCTGCCGCGCTGTCGTAGCTGTAGGTCACGGTTTCAGTGGCGGCGCCGGCGAGCTGCGAGGTGCTGGTCAGCACGCGGTTCGAGGCGTCGTAGGTCCGCGCCGTCGCGGCGCCACGGGCGTCGGTCGTCGCGATCAGGTTGCCGACCGGATCGTACTGGTAAGTCGTGGTGCCGGTGACCGGCGAGTCCTGGCGCTCGAGCCGGCGGAAGTCGTCGTAGCGATAGCTTGTCGTGTTGCCGTTCGGGTCGGTGACGGACGACAGGTTGTCCATCACGTCATAGGCATAGGCGGTCGTTGCGGCACCGCCGGGTGCGCTCGCCAGCGTCTGCCGGACCGCGGTCATGCGGTGGAGGGCGTCGTAGCTGTAGCTCGTGTTCGGGCTCGCGTGGTCCTCGTCCTGGACGGTCGAGAGCTGGCCGTCGAGATCATAGGTGTTGAAGGTCCGCGCGCCGGCCGGCACGGGATGGAGCACCCCTGCGAGACGGTTGTAGACGTCGTAGGCGAAGCTCTCGCTGCGCCTGGTCGTCCAGGACGCGCACGTGGGCGCCGGCGCGCCGCAGCTCTGGTCCTCCTCCGTCACCTTGTCGCCGAGGATGTTGAGTGTCAGGTGGTGCCGCTCGAGCTGGTTGCCGGCGGCGTCCAGCCGGATCGTGTCGAGGAGGCGGTTGGTGCCGTCCTCGTAGCCGTAAGCCATGCCGTTGCCGCGCGGCATTACGGTCTTGACCAGGCGGTCACGGCCGTCGAAGGTGAAGGTCGTCGTGTAGTCGCTCGCCTCGCCGGCGATGCCGGCCACGGCCCGCGAGATGGAGGCGACGACGCGGCCCCTGGCATCCGTCAAACAGCTCGATCCACGACAGTTGCACGGTCGCCGCCGCGCTTCCGCCGTTGAGCGCGGCCTCAAAATTCTCCTCGTCGTCGAAGAGTCGGGAGAGCGCAAGAAGCGCCGTCACATGGCTGGCAAACTGGTTGTTGTAAATCTCGTCCGAATACTTCCACCTTTTGGTGATCT
>DATDGZ010000588.1:0-9455 GCA_036521795.1 Thermoanaerobaculia bacterium
GGAGGGGCGGTGGCCGACGGCGGCGCTGGCATCGGGGGAATCGCGGAGCCCGGAGGGCTTGCCGGGGCCGCAGGGCCCGTGGGGCTCGGGGCGCTGGCGGCCAGATCGCCGGCGATCGCCTGCTGGGTGGCCGGCGGCAGCTCGGACAGGTGGGCGCTCTGGCTGTACTGTAGGGCTCGGATGTACGCCGCGATCGCCCAGCGGTCGGCCTCCGGCACCTGCGCCGCATAGCTCGGCATCACCCCGAAGCCCTGCGTCATGACGCTGAAGTACCAGCCGACCTGCGCGTTCCGCAGCTGCTCGCTGTGGAACGATGGCGGCTGCTTGTAGCCGCGGGTGACGATCATGCCGAGACCGTCTCCGACGGCGCCGTGGCAGGGCGAGCAGAAGATGTCGTAGCGCTGCTTGCCGCGCAGCAGCACGTCGCGCGTCACCGGGAACGGGACGTCGGCGACCGGCTTGCCGCCGCGGATGCCGGTGTAGTAGGCCTCGTCGGCGCGCAGGTCGCCGCGCGCCACGGTGTGGGCCGGCAGCGGTCGCGCCGAGGCGCCGTCGGGATAGAACGTGCTCTCGCGGTACGGCCGCATCTTGTTCTGGTTCTGCATGTCGTGGCGGCAGCCGGCCAGCGCCGCGAGCAGCACCAGCAGGCAGGCGGGGACGGCCCGCCGGAGGCGGCGCGGGCCACCACCCAGGGGCCGAAACCGAAGCCGAAGCCGGAGGTCAGAGCTCAACTTCGGATACCTCCGTGGGATTCAGGCCGGAGAGGAAGCGCCGCGCCTCGTCGCGCTCGAACTTCGGGTCCACCGCCTCGATCACCAGGAAGAAGCGGTCGCTCGACGCCCGCCGCGAGAAGGCCGGCACGTTGAACACCGGGTGGTACGGCTGCGGCAGGCCGTTGAGCGCGATCATGCCGACGACCGCCGACAGCGACGCGAAGAGGATGGTGCACTCGAAGGTCGGCACGATGAAGGCCGGCCAGCTGTTGTAGGGGCGGCCGCCGATGTTCCAAGGCCAGATGAAGACCTGCGTCGTGTAGGCCAGGAAGAAGCCGGTGAGGCAGCCGATGATGCCGCCGAACAGCACGATGAGCGGCATCTTGGAGCGCGGCACCTCGAGCGCCTCGACGACGGCTTCCATCGGGTAGGGGGTGTAGGCGTCCACCTTCTTGTAACCAGCGGCGCGTGCCGCGTGGGCCGCGGCCACGAGCTCGTCGGGAGTGGCGAACTCCGCCATCGTCCCGTAGATCCGGCCGTGGTCGCCGGGAGGGATCCGGTCGTCGTAGTCGATGGCGTCCGATCGGCGATGTCCGAGAGTGGTCACGAGGCCTCCGCCGCACCGTGGCTGCCGCTGCCCGGGGTCAGTGTGCGCATCTCGGACATGGCGATCATCGGCAGGAAACGCACGAACAGCAGCATCAGGGTCATGAACACGCCGAGGGTGCCGGCGAAGGTCATCCAATCCCAGATCGTGCCGCGGTACATGCCCCACTCCGAGGGCAGGAACTCGCGGTGCAGGCTGCTGATGATGATGACGAAGCGCTCGAGCCACATGCCGGCGTTGATGACCATCGAGATCGACCACAGCGCCACCACGTTGGCGCGGATGCTCTTCTTCCACAGCAGCTGCGGGGTCAGGCCGTTGCACAGGATCAGCGCCGCCCAGAACCAATGGTAGGGGCCGCCGATGCGGTTCTGCATCATGAACCACTCGTAGTCGCTGGCGCTGTACCAGGCGAAGAAGATCTCGATCAGGTAGCCGTAGAAGACGATCAACCCCGTCGCCAGCATCACCTTGGCCATGGCATGGAGGTGGCGCTCCGTGATCATGTCGTGCAGGCCGAAGGCGGCGCGCAGCGGCAGCAGCAGCGTCAACACCATGGCGAAGCCGTCGAAGATGGCGCCGGCCACGAAGTAGGGCGGGAAAATCGTCGAGTGCCAGCCGGGAATGATGCCGATCGAGAAGTCGAAGCTCACCACGGTGTGGACCGACAGCACCAGCGGCGTCGCCAGGCCGGCGAGCAGCAGGTAGGCGCTCTCGTAGTTGTTCCAGTGGCGGATCGAGCCGCGCCAGCCGAGCGACAGGAAGCCGTACACCACGCGCGAGACCCGTGTCTTCGCCCGGTCTCGCATCGTGCCCAGGTCCGGGACGAGACCCGTGTACCAGAAGAGCAGCGACACCGTGGCATAGGTCGACACCGCGAAGACGTCGAAGATCAGCGGGCTGCGGAACTGCGGCCAGAGGCCCATGGTGTTCGGGTACGGCAGCAGCCAGTAGGCGAGCCAGGGGCGCCCCAGGTGCAGGATCGGGAACATGCCGGCGCAGGCCACGGCTCCCAGGGTCATCGCCTCGGCCATGCGGTTGATCGAGGTGCGCCAGTCCTGCCGCAGCAGCAGCAGGATCGCCGAGATCAGGGTGCCGGCGTGCCCGATGCCGATCCACCAGACGAAGTTGATGATCGCGAAGCCCCAGGCGTTCGGGATGTTGATGCCCCAGATGCCGACGCCTTTCCAGAACAGCCAGCCGACGGCGACCATGAACATCCCCAGCACCATGAACGATAGGCCGAACGCCAGGTACCACCAGCGCGGCGTGCGGTCATGGACGATGGCGGTGATCTTGTCGGTGATCGTCGCCGGGGTGTGCCCGGGGGCAAGCACCACCTCGTCGGGCGGCAGCGCCATCCCGCCGAGGTCCCGCCGGTCCAGATCCAGGGTGGCCATGCTAGGTCGTCCTTTTCGGGGTCGGGGCGGTCGGGGCCGGGGCGAGCTGCGGGCTCGGGTTGGTCACGCGTGCGAGATAAGTGGTCCGCGGCCGGGTGTTGAGATCGTCGAGCATGCCGTAGTTGAGCGGGCTCGCCTTCCAACGCTTGACCTCCGTGGGCGTGCCGCCGAGCTTCTCGGCGTTGAGATCGCCGAAGACGATCGCCTGGGTGGGGCAGGCCTGCTGGCAGGCGGTCTTCAGCCGCTGCTCGGAGATCGGCTGGCCGCTCACCTGCGAGTCGATCTTGGCGTGCTCGATGCGCTGCACGCAGTAGGTACACTTCTCCATCACGCCGCGCATCCGCACCGTCACGTCCGGGTTGTACATCATCGCCGCCAGCGGGCTGGTGCGGTCGCTGTAGCGCAGGAAGTTGAAGCGGCGGACCTTGTAGGGGCAGTTGTTCGAGCAGTAGCGGGTGCCGACGCAGCGGTTGTAGGTCATGTCGTTCAGCCCCTCGGCGCTGTGGGTCGTGGCGCCGACCGGGCAGACCAGCTCGCACGGGGCATTCTCGCACTGCATGCAGGGGACCGGCTGGACGTGCAGCCCGGGATCGTCCATGTCGCCGGTGAAGTAGCGGTCGACGCGGATCCAGTGCATCTCGCGCCGCCGCATCACCTGGTCCTTGCCCACCACCGGGATGTTGTTCTCGGCCTGGCAGGCGACGACGCAGGCGCTGCAGCCGGTGCAGACGTTGAGGTCGATCGCCATGCCCCAGGCATGCCCCTCGTAGTTGCGGTTCGGGTACAGGGTCATGTCGCGGGGCGGCGGCTCTTCGCCATGCGGTGGGTGGACGGCGAACTCCGGGTCCTGCTGGAACTCGGCGAGCGTGGCGGTGCGGACGATGTGGCGCCGCTCCTCTTTCTCCCCCGCCAGCCGGTCCTCGTCGATCCCCTGCTCCTGGTCCATGGCGTGATGGTTCTGGGTGCAGGCGAAGATGTAGCGCTCGCCGAGGCCCTTCAGGGTGGCAGGAGCGCGCCAGACGCCGGCCGAGGTGCGCAGGACGTAGGCGTTGAAGCCGAGGCCCGAGCCGTTCTCGCCGGCGCGGCGGCGGCCGTAGCCGAGGCTCAGGGTCAGCGTGTCCTCGGCCTGGCCGGGGAGGACCCAGACGGCGGCGTCGAGCTGGCGGCCGCCGACCGCCACCCGCACGCGCTCCTCCCAGTCGAGGTTCAGCCGCTGGTGCGTCGCCGGCGAGATCAGCACCGCGTTGTCCCAGGTGAGCTTGGTCATCGGCTTCGGCAGCTCCTGCAGCCAGACGTTGCCCGCCCAGCTGCCGTCGCCGATGGTCGGATCCGGCTGGAAGCACAGCGTGAGGCCGCCGCCCTCGCCGTAAAAGTTACTTCCTTGCGGCAGGTTTGGATAGTCGGGGCCGGTCGCCGCGGCAGCGATCTCGCCGGCGGCCTGGGCCACCGCGGCGGCGGCGACCGCCAGGCCCGCCAGCGGTTGCAGCTGCGTGCCCGGGATCACGCCGTCGTGCAGCGCCTTCCGCCAGGCCGGCTCGAAGTCGCCCGCCAGCTTGCCGTTCCAGGTGGCACGCACCAGCTCGTAGCCGGAGGTCTCGCCGTGGCCGAGCAGGATCGCCATGACCTCCTGCAGGCTCTTGCCGCCATAGAGCGGCTCGATCAGCGGCTGCACGAGGCTCGCCGTGCCGTCGAAGGCGCGGGCGTCGCCCCAGCTCTCGAGCTCGTGGGCGGCCGGGACGTGCCAATGGCAGTACTCGGCGGTCTCGTCCATGAAGAGACCGTGATGGATGCGGGTCGCCACCTTTCCCAACGCCTCGGAGAGCTCGAGGTCGGCCGGCGCCGTGTAGACCGGGTTGACGCCGCCGAGCATGATGAGCACGTCCACCTGGCCGGCGCGCATGTCGCGCACCAGCTCGGCGAGCGACTGCAGGTGGTCCACGGCGTCGATCTCGGCCGGCTCGGTGTAGACCACCGTCTTGCCGGTGTTGCCGAGCTTCTCGTTGATGGCGTGGGCCAGCACCTGCGCCGCTGGCGAGGTGGTCTCGCCAGCCACCACCAGCGAGGCGCCGGGGTGGGCCGTGAGGTCGGCCGCGAGCGCCTTCAGCCACCTCTGCCACGCCTGCCGTGCCTGGGCCTTCTTGCCGCCCTCGCCGGCCGCCGGCGGGGCGGCGGGCGATTCGATCGCCGCCGCGGCGGGCACCGCCACTCCCACCTCGCGGGCCAGCGCCAGCAGCAGGGCCTCCAGCTCGTGAGGCGGCAGCGGCAGGCGGTGATCGGCGATGCTGCCGGTCGGCGAGGGCGTCGTCTCCGCCGCGTAGAGCCGGTTCATCGTGCGCGCCAGGTCGGGGCCCGCTTCGCGCAGCCGCCGGCGGTCGGCGAACTGCCGCGCGTAGGTCACCGCGCCCGGGCCGGCGGCGAGCAGGTCGGCATCGAACGCCGCGATGACGTCGGCGTGCGAGAGGTCATAGCGGACCTCGACCGGGCGCCCGAAAGCGCGCACCGCGGCGGCGCGAGAGCACAGCGGGCCCGCCGCCTCCCAGCGGTGCCAGCGGGCTTCGGGGTAGAGCGCGGCGAATTCTTTCATCTGCGCGGCGAACGTCGGCGAGGTGACCGCGCCGGTGAGCAGCCTCATGCCGCGCCCGCCGGCAGCCTGCTTGGCGCGCATCAGCTGGGCGACGGCGACGAGGAGAGTGCTTGCCATCGCCGCGCGGCCGTCGTGCAGCACCACCTGGGAGCGGGCCGGGTCATAGAGCGTGAGGATGGACGCCTGGGCGAACATGTCGGTCGAGCCCAGGCTCGCCGGATGCTCGGCATTGCCCTCGAGCTTGGTCGGCCGTCCCTCGTGGCTCTCGGCCAGAACGCCGACGCCATAGCCCGCCTGGACGAGCGTGGTGGCGAAGAACAGCGGCCGGCCCGGCACCACCTGCTCAGGCTGCTCGACGTAAGGGACGATCTTCTCGATCGGCTGCCGGGTGCACGCGGTGAGCCCGGCGAGCGCCAGCGAGGCGCTCGAGAGCTGCAGGAAGGCGCGGCGCGAAGTGCCGCCGGCGTCCGGCACCGCCCCCCTGCAGTCGGCATCGGCGCCGCCGGCGCCGCTCTCGCCCTCAGGCTCGACCCACTCCGAAGCCTGGCGCGGGAACTCACGGTGCAGGAGCTCCTGGAACTCCGGCGTGCCCGCCAGCTCGTCGAGGCTGCGCCAGAACTCCGGTCCGCGCTTCTCCCCCAGCTCGCGGCGCACCGTCTCGAGGTCGAGGCGCACGGCCTTGGCCGGGCGGGACGGCTCGGCGGCGCACTTCGCTTTGGCACCCTTGGCGCTGTCCATCATTCTCGCTTTCTAGCGGCCGCCCGCTCGGCGCCGCGGCCGGGAACACTCGTCCCTGACCGGCCCCCGGCTGCCTGCCGCATCAGCGGTGGCAGGTCGAGCAGCTCGTCAGGGACTGGAGCTTGTACTCCTTGACCAGCGCCGCACGCATCGCCGCGGCGCGCACCGCGTCCGCCGGCGGCTGCCAGTGCAGGTTGTAGACCTCGGCACGCGGCCGCACGTTCTTGGCCGGGTTGCGATGGCAATCGATGCACCACTCCATGGTCAGTGGCTCGTGCTCGTACATCAAGGGCATCGTGTCCACCTCGCCGTGACAGGTCACGCAGCCCATTCCCTTGGCGATGTGGATGCTGTGATTGAAGTACACGAAGTCGGGCAGGTCGTGGACGCGGTTCCAGCGCAGCGGCGTGTTGGTGGCGTAACTCTCGCGCACCGGCGCCAGCAGGTCGGCGTTGGTCCAGATCTGCCGGTGGCAGTTGATGCAGGTCGAGGACGGCGGCAGGCCGGCGAAGCTCGACTTCTCGACCGAGGTGTGGCAGTACCGGCAGTCGAGGCCGAGGCCGGCGACGTGATGCTCGTGGCTGAACACCACCGGCTGCTCGTGGATCTCGCCCTGGTGCGTGACGTAGGGAGAGCGGAAGGTCTCGAGGCCGAGCCAGCCCAGGGCGCCCAGCGCGATCACCACCACGGCGATGCTGATCTTGGCCAGCGAGTTGGCGCTGCGATGGAAGGTCTGCATAGGGCTCGGGCTCGGGACCTGGTCCGCTGGCAGCTAGGAGTTTGTGAAAGTCGTCACAAGCGCGAGATGCTACCAGCGTCGTTCCGGTGGCGCAAGGTATCCCGGCCTCGCCGGCGCCGGCACCACTTCCACTTCTGGCGCGCCTCGCTGTCGTCTCTTCAGGGCGGCCCAGTCTCCCTCAAATCCGAGGCCGGTGTCCAGAGGGGAGGCGAAGGAATGTTAGACTCGCGCGAGCGTCCCGGGCCCGGCGGCGCCGCGCGGCTGTGCTCGCGGCTTGCAGCCGGTCTTGCGCGCGAATCCACGACGATGGCCAGAGCCCTCCGCTCACCCGCTCTCGCAGCCGGCTCCCCGCCGGCCGGGCAGGCCATGCCGGCCGCGGCCCAGGTGACCTCCGGTCCGCCCGCTGCGACGCTGCCCATGCCCGCTCGTCCCGCCGCGGTGAAGATGGGCTCCGCCGGGGTCGCCGGCGGCGTCGAGCCACGCGCCGCCTTCGGTCCGCTGGCGCTCGCCGACCTGGCCGCGATGACCAAGCCGGGCATCACTCTCATGGTGGCGCTCACCACCGCCCTCGGCTTCCTGCTGGCGGGCGGTGCGGTCCTCTCCCTGCAGCTGGCGGCCGCCCTTCTCGGCACCTGCCTGGTGGCGGCCGGCGCCTCGGTGCTCAACCAGTTCTGGGAGCGGGCGTCGGACGCCCTGATGCGGCGGACCGCCGGGCGGCCGCTGCCGGCCGGCCGCCTCGATCCGGATCTGGCCCTGCTCTTCGGGGTGACGCTGGGGATCGCCGGCCTGCTCGAGCTGGCGCTGGCGGTGAACGCGCTCACCGCGGCGCTCGGCGCGGCCGCCCTGGCGGGATACGTCTTCGTCTACACCCCGCTCAAGAAGGTCAGCTCGCTCGCGACGGTGGTGGGCGCCATCCCGGGCGCCCTGCCGCCGATGATGGGCTGGTGCGCGGTGCGCGGCGAGATCGACCTCGCGGCCTGGGCGCTCTTCGGGATCCTCTTCTTCTGGCAGATGCCGCACTTCCTGGCCATCGCCTGGCTGTGCCGCGAGGACTACGCGCGCGGCGGCTTCCCGATGCTGCCGGTGCTCGATCCCGGCGGCACCTGGACCGGCAGGCAGAGCGTGCTCTACGGCGCCGCCCTGGTGCCGGTGAGCCTGCTGCCGTCGCTGCTCGGCCTGGCCGGGGGCCTCTACTTCGGCGGCGCCCTGGCGCTCGGACTGGCCTACCTCGGCTGCGCCCTGGCGTTCGCCCGCCGGCGCTCGACGCCGGGAGCGCGCCGCCTGATGCTCGCCTCGCTGCTCTACCTGCCCGCGGTGTTGGCGGTCTTGCTGCTCGACCGCCTGGTGCTGCCACCTTTCCATTAGAGAGCGTCGCCAGAGGCGTAGCGTTCCCTTGTAGACAAGGCGGAATCCCGGCAGCGCCGGCTGCCGTCGCCTGCCAGCCTCCCGAGACTCCCCCCGCTGAGATCTCCGAAGCAGCTTGTCCCGTAATACCTGTCAAGCGATCGCCGTGAAAACCTGGATCCGGCTTCTACTCTGGGGTCTGCTGCTGGCGGTCGTGGTCGGCGTGGTAGCCGCCGCGGTCTGCCAGCGCCGGCAGCGGGCGGCGAGACAGGAGAGCTTCGAGCGGGCCGCGGCGCTGCCGGTGCTGGGCAGGGTGCCCGCCTTCACCCTCACCAATCGCGACGGCCGCGTCGTGCGCCCGGCCGACCTGGCGGGTGCACCGTGGATCGCGGACTTCGTCTTCACCCGCTGCGTCTCGTCGTGCCCGCTGCTGAGCGCGCGCCTGGCGCGGCTCGACCGCGTGCTGCCGCCCGCGCTCGGCATCCGCCTGGTGTCCTTCAGCGTCGATCCGGCCCACGACACGCCGGCGGTCCTCGAGCGCTACGCGCGCTCTCTCTCCGCCAGCCGCCGCTGGCTGTTCCTGACCGGCGGCGAGGAGCAGATCCGCCGGCTGTCGCGGCAGGGGTTCAAGCTGGCGCTCGAGCCGGGAGCGGCGACCGAGGCCATCCTGCACAGCACGCGCTTCGTCCTGGTCGACGCGGCCGGCGAGATCCGCGGCACCTACCAGGCGCTGGACCCGGAGGCCCTGCGGCGTGTCGAGGCCGACGCGCGGGCGCTGGCCGGCGCGCGGTAGGGTCCGGCGCGCGTGAGATCCGGCGCGCCGTGCCGGCCGGCGTAGAATCCCGGCATGCTTCGCATCCATGACCTGCCGGCGGTCAACGCCACGCTCAACGCGCTGGCGGCCCTGCTGCTGCTCACCGGCTTCGTGCTGATCCGTCACCGCCGGTGGAGGGCGCACCGCAACGTGATGGTGGCGGCGCTGGTGTGCTCGACCCTGTTCCTGGCCTCGTACTTGATCTATCACTCGCAAGTAGGCTCAGTACACTTTCCGGGCGCGGGGACGGCACGGGTCGTCTACTTCACGATCCTGATCAGTCATACGTTGCTCGCTGCCACCGTGCCAATCCTCGCGGGAATTACGGTGGTACGCGCTTTCCGCGGGCACTTCTCGCGCCACAAGAGCATCGCTCATTGGACGCTGCCGATCTGGCTGTACGTCTCGGTCACCGGCGTGATGGTCTACTGGATGCTCTACCAGATGCGTTGGTGAATCGCGGCGGGCCTGGGCGGCGGCCACGAGGCCGGCGGCACGATGCGCACCGAGGTGGCC
>DATDGZ010000589.1:0-2285 GCA_036521795.1 Thermoanaerobaculia bacterium
GCTTCCTTGCCGAGAGCGAGGAACGCCTGCGCGGCGCCCTCGACGAGACCCTGCGCCGCGGCGTCGTCGAGAACAAGGCGCTGCTGCTCGACCACCGCATGACGGGCATCGTGCTGCGCAACCTCGCCAACGGCTCGGAGCGGGTGCAGGTCAACCTCTTCGATCACCTCGGCTACCCGGACGAGGCGCGCGATGTCCTCGAGTCGGAGATGCGCGGCTGGAGCGGGCTGACCGCCGTCGACCGCCGCCGGCTGGTGGACTTCCTGGCCGCGAACCTGTCGCCGAACCTGCACCTGAACCGCAGCGAGACGCTGGCCCGCCGCGATCTCGCGGAGGCCGCCGCCGGCCAGGTGTACGTGCAGATCCGCAAGGGACAGGTCATCGCCCGCAAGGGCGACGTGATCGACGATTCCAAGGCGCGGCTGATCGAGCTGATGAGCGGCCGCGACTCGTCGCGCTCGCGCCTGCCGGAGGTCGCCGGCACGCTGCTGCTGCTCGGGCTGGCGGCGGCGGCGCTGTGGCTGGGGCTGGAAGGCGAGCGGGTGGCCGATCACAGCCGCCGGCGCCTGTTCGCCGAGAGCGCGCTGCTGCTCACCGCCGCGCTGCTCGGCGCCCGGGTGGGGCTGCTCCTGGCCAGCGGGCTCAGCGCGTCGTTCCAGCTGCCGCCGTTCAACGCCTGGCGCGGCTACGTCCTGGCGCTGCCTTTCGCCGCCCTGCCGCTGTCGGCGGCGCTGCTGCTGCGCCGCCACGTCGCGCTGGTGCTGGCGGTGCTGTTCAGCCTGCTGGTCGGGCGGCTGGCGATCGAGGGCGAGCCGCTGTCGGTGGCGCTCTACGTCTTCGCCGGTTCGCTCGCCGCCATCTTCGCCGTCGATCGCCTGCAGTTCCGCCAGCGCCTGGTGATGCCGCGCGCCGGCCTGGTGGTCGGCGCGGTGAACGTGCTCCTGGCGCTGATCCTCGCCGCCCTCGGCGGCGAGACGAACCTGCTCACCATCGGCTTCGAGGTGGTCTGCGCCTTCGCCGGCGGGCTGCTGGCGGCGGCGGTGGCGAGCCTCGCGGTGCCGGTCCTCGAGCCGGTCCTGGGCATCACCACCGACATCAAACTGGTCGAGCTGTCCAACACCAACCTGCCGCTGCTCAGCCGCCTGGCCTTCGAGGCTCCCGGCACCTTCCAGCACTCCCTGATGGTCGCCAACCTGGCGAAGGAAGGGTGCGAGGCGATCGGCGCCGATGCCGTGCTGGCCTACACCGGCGCCCTGTACCACGACCTCGGCAAGGTCTTCCGCTCCGAGTACTTCATCGAGAACCAGCGCCCGGGGCAGAACCGCCACGACCGCCTGCTGCCTTCGATGAGCGCGCTCATCCTGGTCAACCACGTGAAGGAAGGGGCCGAGCTGGCGCGCCGGCATCATCTGCCGCAGGTGATCGTCGACGCCATCGAGCAGCATCACGGCACCCGCCTGATGCGCTTCTTCTACAACCGCGCGCTCGAGCTGAGCGGTCCCGAGTCGGGCGAGGTGCGCGAGGCCGACTACCGCTACCCGGGGCCGCGCCCGCGCAACAAGGTGATGGCGGTGCTGATGCTGGCCGACGCCGTCGAGGCGGCCAGCCGCACCCTGACCGACGCCACGCCGGCCAAGCTGCGCGGCCTCATCCAGACCCTGTTCGACGACTGCCTGCAGGACGGCCAGCTGGATCGCACCGATCTCACGCTCTCCGACCTCCGGGCGGTCTCCGAGGCCTTCCTGCGGGTGCTCTCCACGATCTTCCATCGCCGGGTGGACTACCCGGGCTTCGACTTCAACGCCGACACGAAGCGCGAGAAGCGGCCGCTGTCCGGCGCCATCAAGGTCTCGTAGTGTCCCCCCGCCGCCGCGATGAGCTCGAGCTCGAGATCGCCTTGCTGAATCCGAACCGCTACTCGGAGGTGTCGGCGCGCCAGCTGCGGCCATGGCTCGAGCGGGTCCTGCGAGAGCTGCTCCGGGAGCGGCTGGCCGCGTCACCGGCGCTGGCTCAGGCTGACGGCGCTGACGGCGCCTTCCGTGCCTTCAGCGCCGCCGGCGCCGCCGGCGCCTTCAGTGCCTTCAGCGTGGGCGTGCGCTTCGCAGGCGACCGCGCCATGCGGCGCGCCAACCGCGAGTTCCGGGGCAAGGACCAGACCACCGACGTGCTGTCGTTCCCCGGCGACGGCGCCCACCTGGGCGATGTCCTCATCTCGGTGCCGCAGGCCCGCCGGCAGGCGGCGGCGGGCGGCCGCGGTCCGGCGCGCGAGATCCAGGTGCTGCTGC
>DATDGZ010000590.1:0-1996 GCA_036521795.1 Thermoanaerobaculia bacterium
TTCGGTGGCCGCCTGCACTGGCTTTGCTCTCATCTTTGACATCCTTCCTGATGAGGTTCGAGACCGTCTTTCGACTCCCGACCTGGACGCTGGCCGATGGCCGCTGAAGCCTAGATCGTCTTGGCAATGGTAGTGGAGCAATGCCCTGGGTGTCAAGACATGCTGGGGTGCCCCTGACCGCGTTCCTCTTAAGATGTCTTCATGAGGACTACCCTCTTCTCCTCCACGCGGCCGGGCGGTCTCCGCCTGACCAACGCCGACGTCGCACGTTCCGAGGCCGCAGAGGATCGGCGCCGGCATGGGCTACCGCCGGAGCGCGCGGCCGCGCCACGGACCGCCGCGCCGTGTTCGCGAGGATAGACTGCGCTTCATGGCGGAGCCCGGCTTCCCGGACCTGCGGGCGTTCCTGGCGCAGCTGGGGCGCGATGGCGAGCTGGCGGTGGTCGAAGCGCCGGTGGATGCTCGGCTCGAGGCTGCCGAGATCCATCGGCGGGTGATCGCGGCGGGCGGACCGGCGCTGCTGTTCACGGCCGTGCGGGGCGCGGAGATGCCGCTGGTCACGAATCTCTTCGGCACCCGGCGCCGCGCCGAGCTGGCCTTCGGCAGGCGGCCCTTCCGGCTGGTGCGGCGGCTGGTGGAGCTGGCCGAGACGCTGCTGCCGCCGACACCGCGCAAGCTGTGGGGCGCTCGCGACCTGGCGCGGGAGGCGCTGCGCATCGGGGTCGACCGCCGGGGGCGGCGGCGGGCCGGCACGGTCATGGAGGTGGTCACCCCGGACGTGCGGCTGGACCGCCTGCCGGTGCTCACCACCTGGCCCGAGGACGGCGGCCCCTTCATCACCCTGCCGCTCGTCTACACCGAGCATCCCGCCGGCAAGGGCCACAACCTGGGAATGTACCGCCTGCAGGTCCACGACCCGCGGACGACAGGCATGCACTGGCAGATCGGCAAGGGGGGCGGCTTCCACCACGCCGTGGCCGAGGCGCGGGGCGAGAGCCTGCCGGCGAGCGTCTGGCTGGGCGGGCCGCCGGCGCTGATCCTCGCCGCCATCGCGCCGCTGCCCGAGAACGTGCCCGAGCTGATGCTGGCGTCGCTGATCGCCGGCCAGCGGCTGCCGATGATGCCCGGACCCGGCGGCCGCGCGGTGCCGGCCTTCGCCGAGCTGGCGCTGGCCGGCAGGGTGCCCGCCGGCGTGCGGCGCCCGGAGGGCCCTTTCGGCGACCATTATGGCTACTACTCGCTGCGCCATGATTACCCGGTCTTCGAGGTCGAATGGCTGGCCCGCCGCCGCGACGCCATCTACCCGGCGACGGTGGTGGGCAAGCCGCGGCAGGAGGACTTCTTCCTCGGCGACCTGCTGCAGGAGCTGCTGTCGCCGCTGTTCCCGCTGGTGATGCCTGCGGTCGAGGCACTGTGGTCCTACGGCGAGACCGGCTATCACTCGCTGGCGGCGGCCGTGGTCAAGCAGCGCTACGCGCGCGAGGCGATGGCGTCGGCGTTCCGCATCCTCGGCGAGGGGCAGCTGTCGCTCACCAAGTTCCTCCTGGTCACCGACCGCGCGGTGGACCTCAAGGACTTCCGGGCGACGCTCACCCACATCCTCGCGCGCACCCGTCCCGAGACCGACCTGTTCGTCTTCGCGAACCTCTCGATGGACACGCTCGACTACACCGGCCCGCGGGTCAACGAGGGCTCGAAGGGAGTCTGGCTCGGCCTCGGCGATCCGATCCGCGAGCTGCCGCGGGCCTTCTCGCCGGGAGCCGCGGGCGACGTTCCCCAGGGTCTGCGCGAGGCGCTGGTGTTCAGCCCCGGCTGCCTGGTGCTAGGCGGGCCGCCGTTCGCCGAGGAGCCGGGCGCCGCGGCGCGCTTCGCCGCGCACCCGGCCTTCGCCGGCTGGCCGCTGCTGGTGCTCACCGACGAGCCGCGGCGGGCGGCGGCGAGCCCGATCAACTTCCTCTGGACCACCTTCACCCGCTTCGAGCCGGCGGCGGACATC
>DATDGZ010000591.1:0-3461 GCA_036521795.1 Thermoanaerobaculia bacterium
GATCTCCGGCGGTCCCGCGCCGTGGGGCGCCCGCGCTTCCTCCGGTCCACTGTCGCATGGCCAGCGCGCCCTCTGGCTGCTCGACCGCCTGGTGCCCGGCGGCAACCCGGCCTATGTCCTCGCGGGGGCAGGGCGCGTCCGCGGCGAGCTCGCGGGCCCCCGGCTCCACGCGGCGCTGCGGGTCCTGGTCGAGCGCCATCCGGCGCTGCGCACGCGTTGCTCGCCGGACGGCGAGGGGGCGATCGCGGTGGTCGGGGAGGCGCCTGACTTCGGCTTCGTCGAAGAGGATGGCGCCGGCTGGAGCGAGGAGGGGGTCCAGGAGCGGCTGATCGAGGAGGCGCACCGGCCCTTCGACCTCGAGCGCGGACCGCTGCTGCGCGTGGCGCTATGGCATCTCGGCGCAGGCGAGCACCTCGTGGCGCTGGCCGTGCATCACGTCGCCGCCGACTTCTGGTCGCTGGGGGTGCTCCTGGGCGAGCTCGGAGCTCTGCTGCGGGGCGATCCGCTGCCGCCGCTCGCCGGGTCGTACTCGGAGCTCGTGCGCCGGCAGGAGGAGCTGCTGGCGGGCGCCACGGGCGAGCGCCTGGAGGCCTGGTGGCGGTCGGCGATGTCCGCCGGCGATGGCGGTGCGCCGCTCGAGTTGCCCACCGACCGCCCGCGGCCGCCGCTGCAGACCTTCCGCGGCGGCTCGCGGTCGGGGCGCTTGCCACCCGCCCTGGCGGCCCGGCTCTACTCCCTGGGAGGCCAGGCCGGCGCCACCCCGTTCATGACGCTGCTGACCGCGTTCCTGGCGCTGCTCCACCGGATCAGCGGTCAGCCGGAGCTGCGCGTCGGTACCCCCGTCGCGGGCAGGAGATCGGCGGGGCTGGCCGGCGTGGTCGGTTACTTCGTCAACCCAGTCGTGGTGCGCTGCGAGCTGGCCGGCGCCCCCGGCTTCGGCGAGTTGCTCGGCCGCGTGCGGGAGGCGGCGATCGCGGCCTTCGCCCACCAGGATTATCCTTTCGCGCTGCTCGCCGAGCGCCTGGGCGGCGAACGCGACCCCAGCCGTTCGCCGGTCTTCCAGGCGATGTTCGTCTTCTACCAGGAGCGGCGGAGCGTGGAGCGCGGCCTCGGCGGCTTCGCGCTCGGCGAGAGTGGCGCCCGGCTCGAGCTCGGCGGCGGCCTCACCCTGGAATCAGTGCGGCTGCCGCGCCGCGCCGCGCAGTTCGACCTGACCCTGATGCTGGCGCAGAGCGGTGACCGAGGAGCGGTCGGCGAGAGCGAGGCGGGCGGCGAGGGCGAGGTGGGCGGCGAGGGCGAGGTGGGCGGCGACGGGCTCGCGGCCTCGCTGGTCTACAACAGCGACCTGTTCGACGGCGCCACCGCCGAGCGGATGCTCGGCCAGTTGCAGACCCTGGCCGCTGCCGCCGCCGCCGATCCCGCGTGCCCGGTCGGGGAGCTGCCCTGGCTCAGCGGCGGCGAGCGGCAGCAGCTGCTGGAGTGGAACGACACCCAGGCGGCCTGGCCGTCGCAGCAGAGCTGCCTGCACCAGCTGATCGAAGGGCAAGCGCTGCGCAGCCCCGGGGCGGTGGCGCTGGTGGTGGAGGAGACCGGCGAGAGCCTCACCTACCGCCGGCTGAACGCGCGGGCCAACCGGGTGGCGCGGTGGCTGCGGGAGGCCGGCGTCGGACCGGAGACGGTGGTGGCGATCTGCGTCGAGCGCTCCGCCGCCATGGTGGTCGGCCTGCTGGCCATCCTCAAGGCCGGCGGCGCCTACCTGCCGCTCGATCCGAACGATCCCGCGGACCGCCTGCGATTCATGCTGCAAGACGCCGGCGCGCCGGTGCTGCTGGCGCCGCCCCGGTTGGCGTCGCGGTGGGGCGAGCGCGCGCACGGCGCCCGCGTCGTCTCGCTCGACGAGACGGCCGGCGAGCTGCGCGCGCCGGGGCGGCGGCGCTCGGGGCGGAACCTGCGCAACCTGGCGCGGCCGGACAACCTCGCCTACGTGATCTATACCTCCGGCTCGACCGGCGCGCCGAAAGGAACGATGAACACCCACCGGGGGATCGTCAACCGGCTGCTCTGGATGCAGGAGCGGTACCGCCTGGCGGCCGACGACCGGGTGCTGCAGAAGACCCCGTACACCTTCGACGTCTCGGTGTGGGAGCTGTTCTGGCCGCTGCTCGCCGGCGGGTGCCTGGTCATGGCCCGGCCCGGGGGGCACCGCGACAGCGCCTACCTGCTGCGCACCATCGCCGAACAGGGGATCACGACTCTCCATTTCGTGCCGTCGATGCTGCGCGCCTTCCTCGACGACGCCGGTCAGCGCCCACTCTCGCCGCCGCCGCCGCCGCACCGCCTGCGGCGCGTCTTCGCCAGCGGCGAGGCGCTGTCCCACGAGCTGCAACAGCAGTTCCACGCCGTGCTGGCCGGCGCCTGGGCAAGGAGCTCGGGCGAGGCTTCGTCGCGGGAGGCTTCGTCGCGGGAGGCTTCGTCGCGGGACGCCGGCACGTCCCGCTCGCCGGCCACGCGTCTGCACAACCTGTACGGGCCGACGGAGGCCGCGGTCGACGTCACCTGGTGGGCCTGCGATCCGGCGCGGCCGCGGGTGGTGCCCATCGGCCGGCCGGTCGCCAACACCCGCGTGCACCTCCTCGACCGCCGCGGCCGGGAGGTGCCGGTCGGGGTGCCGGGAGAGCTGTGCATCGGCGGTGTCCAGCTGGCGCGGGGCTACCTCGGGCGGCCCGGCCTCACCGCCGCCAGCTTCGTGCCCGACCCTTTCGCCGGCGTGCCTCGCGACGGCGCAAACGCCTGCGGCGCCAGCGCGCCGGGCGCGCGCCTGTATCGCACCGGCGACCTGGCGCGCTGGCTGCCGGACGGCGTGATCGAGTACCTGGGACGCGGCGACGGCCAGGTGAAGATCCGCGGCTGTCGGGTCGAGCTCGGGGAGATCGAGGCGGCGCTGGCGGCGCATCCCGCGGTGCAAGCGGCGGCGGTGACGGTGCGATCGGTGACGGTGCGGTCGCCGACGGCGCCCGCCGCCGCGTCCGGAGGGGGCGTCGACGGCACGCTCGAAGACCGCCGGCTGGCGGCCTACGTGGTGCTGCGCGGCGAGCCCGCGCCGTGCGACGGCTCCGCGCACGCCCCGCCGCAGGGCGCCCGCGCTGCCGCCGAAGCGGCGGCGGGTGCGTTGCGCCTGGCGCTCGCCGAGCGGCTGCCCGACTACATGGTGCCCGCCGACTTCGTCGTGCTCGACCGCCTGCCGCTGACGGCCAGCGGCAAGCTCGACCGCCGGGCGCTGCCTGACCCGGCGGTGCACCGGCGGGAAGACGGTCCCCTGGCCGCCGCCGGGCGCCGCCCCGCCGCCCCCCGCACCGCCGTCGAGGAACTGCTCGCGGGGGCGTGGGCCGAGCTGCTGGGGATCGAGGCGGCCGGGGAGGTCGGCGCGGCGGACCACTTCTTCGCGCTCGGCGGGCACTCGC
>DATDGZ010000592.1:0-3767 GCA_036521795.1 Thermoanaerobaculia bacterium
GGTCAAGGCCGCGGAGGTGAGGGGTGGAGTGGGTGCGGGCATCGGTGGTGCTGGGCTGGTAGGGGGTGGCGCGAGGGGTGGCGCGTAGAGGTGTGGAGCAAGAGGTCAGCGCTCGCGGCGTCGCTTCTCCTCCAGGAGATAGAAGCCGTGGACCAGTTCCTGCGGGGTGACGGCCGCCGCGTGCCGCAGCATCTCGAGGGCCTGGAGGAGGATGTCGTCGTTAAGGAGGTCGATGCAGCCGGAAAGCTCGGTCGCCACGTCGGGAGGGATCTCGCCTTCGAGCATCGCCTCCTGATCGGGGGGCACTGGGAGCTCGCGGTGGATGGCGGCCAGGCGGCCCTGGAGGGCGACGAGGTCGGAGGCGATATCCGCGAGGGCGGCCTGGGCGTGGTGGATGACGGCGGTGGAGGCGGCGGTGTCGTCGGGCATGGCGGAGGGAAGCTCCTGCTGGTGCCTGGTGATAGGATCGCAGAAGTCAGGAAGAATGTAAAGATGTAAGACTGTAAAGAGATCGTGACGGAAGTCCTACCCTCTGGCAATGTCACCCCGAGACAGCGACCCGAAGCTCAGGCAGGAGAAGGCCGGCATCACGGAGGGCGGCGTCAAGAAGACCATCTGGTTCCACGAGGACGAGGCGGAGGCACTGCGCCTGCGGGCGTTCCGGGAGCGCCGGTCGGAATCGTCGCTGGTGCGGGAGGCGGTGCGGAAGCTGCTGGGGATCGAGGACTGAGGGGGCGGACGCCAGAGATGGGGCGAGGGGCGGGGTGGCCAGTCCGGGCTGCGGTGGCGGCGCGGCGGCGGAGGTCTGGTTCCGGAGGGCTGCGCCGAGAGCTGCGTTGAAGGCTGCGCTGAGAGCTGGCGTGCCAGTTCCGATCCATCGGACGAGGAAGGAGGAGATCGCAGGGCTTCTCACCTGGGCTTCTACAGCGGGTGGGCGATCTCGCCGGCGGGCGGAACGCGGTGGCGGTCAGCGGCGCGCTCGCCGGAGAGGAGGAGCCGTGCGAGCTGGCGGTAGTCCTCGGCGGCGGCGGCGTCCGGGCTCGTGGCGATCAGGGGCAGATGGCGAGATGGGGCCTCGGCGGCGCGGACGGTTTCGCGAATCTGGACGGGCAAGAGGAGATCGCCGTAGCGTGCGGCGAGGTCGGCGGCGACCTGGCGGGCCAGGAGTGTCTGGGCGCGCACGCGGACGAGGAGGATGCCGGCGACGCGCAGGGCGGGGTTGAGCCACTCGCGGATCGTGGCAACGGACTGGAGGAGCTCGTCGAGGACGGCGACGGAGAGCGGGTCGGGCGAGAGGGGGATGAGCAGCTCGTCGGCGGCGGCGAGGACGTTGCATGCGAGCAGGCCGAGCTGGGGCGGGGAGTCGAGGAGGATGTGATCGAACGGCTGGGACCGCGCGGGTCGGAGCGCGCGGGCGAGGACGGCGGCCGGGGCGGGCTTGCCGACCAGGAGGCGGTCCTGCACGGCGAGCTCGGCGGAGGCGGGGACGAGGGCGAGGCGATCGATGGCGGTGGGGTGGGTGGCGGCGGCGAGATCGGCGTTGCCGGAGAAGACGTCTTCCAGGAACGGACGCGGACGCGTTGGATTGGTTGGATCGGGTGGATCGGGGGTGAAGCCGAGCCAGCGGCTGGCGGAGCCCTGCGGGTCGCAATCGATCAGGAGGACCTGGCGGCCGGCCTCGGCGAGGCAGGCGGCGAGGTTGACGGCGGTGGTGGTCTTGCCGACGCCGCCTTTGTGGTTGGCGATGGCGAGGATGGGCATGGGGGCTCCGAATCGGTGGCGGCACAGGTAACCGCGGCACTGGCGGGCTTGGCGAGCGCGCCGGTTGCTTTACCGTCACGCTAGGCGAGGAATGCGAACCTGTCAATGCGGAAACCATCGAGACTTCGAGATCGGTCGGTAGATGATCGATTCGTAGGACTCCACGTGATGGAAAAGAGCGAAGGGTGCCATCCAGATGCTTGGCCCTCTTCGCTCGATGTGGCCCCTTTCGGGTCTTCAGCGCCTAGTCAAAGATAGGCGAGCGCTCGCGCGCATCTGCAGGATCGCCTGGGCGCAGCGACCCCGACTGCAGCGAGACTGGCCCGCGCGACCTTGGCATGCGGCGGCTCGAGATCGAGCATCACCAGAGGGATTCTTCGTCGGACGATGAGCTCCCGCAAGGCGCGTGCGGCGGGGTTGTGGGCGAGCGGCACAGCGGCGTCCTCGAGGCCTCGCCGCGGCCACCCAGGCGCGCGTAGCAACAGAGCCATGCGTCAATAGGCTTGCTTCTCCAGCCCGGTTGACCAATCATCGCGTCACGCGCTGGACCCGGGCACGGCTGGCGCCGACGTTCGCCGGGGTCCGGCGCAGGCCGCTGGCACAGAGGACCTCATGGATCAGACCGATGAGCTCACGCTTTGGGTTGCGGATGGCTGGCTGCGGGCCAGCGACGAGGAGATCGAGGGCCTGGTGGTCGAGGATCTCTGGGACCAGGCTAAGAGCGGCACGCCGCTGGCCGATTCGCTGGCGGCTCTTGGAAGCTCCGAACGGCAGGCCGGGGACTTCGGCATGGAGATCGCCGGCGCCCTGCTTGCGCCCCTTCTGGTCGAGCTGCTCAAGGAGTTCTGGTCCGCCTATGTCAAGAAGCTCGCCGAAAAGGTCGGCTCGAAGCTTGCGGACGAAACGACCGGCGGGCTCAAGTCCCTCTTCCTTGCCGCCCTGGGCAAGAGCGGCGGCGATGCGGCAGCGGATCTAGAGAGGAGAGTGCGGCAGCTTGCCCACGACAAGCGGATTCCCCAGAAGGAGGCGGACCGCCTGCTGGCATCCCTGCGCAGTCCCAGGCTTGCGGAGGAGCTGCGCCGTTCCAAGATTGCCCATGGGCAATGACCGCGGGCCCGTCCGTGGGCAATGCTCCGGCCCCGGCCGGCCCGCCGGGAGCCGGGCGTGCTGCCGACCGGATCTCGCTGCAGTCAGCGGCCGCCTGCTCGGTCGAGATCTTCGTCCATCAGTTCCTCCTGCTTGCGGTCTGGCTGCCGCTGTGCACGCTCGTCCTCCCCTTCCTGCTGTTCCTCACCAGCATCTCGCTGATCGATGGCGCGCTCGCGTCGGCAGCGCGCCGCGGCCTGCCCGGGGACGCAGGCAAGGGCCCTACCTCTCTGAGTGACGAGCAGGCGAGCATCGCGGCGGCGGTGCTGACGCTGATCGTGGCATCCCACGCTGCCCAGGTCTACAGGCGCTCGCGGCGCGACTTCGCTGCGGCAGCGGCGGGCAGCCGGAGGTATCTCGCCCCCAGGGGCAGGAACGGCGATGCCCTGAGGGCGCAGGTCGGGAGCCTCTGGTCGCTGGCCGCCCCGTCGGGCATGCCGCCACCCGACGTGTGCTGGTTCCCGAACGCCGCGGTGCTGGCCTGCGCCCTGCGCCGCGCGCAAGGGCCCACGATCGCGATCAGCGCGGGTCTGTGGACGAGCCTCGAAAGCGGCAGGCCCCTTGCCGAGATCATCCTCCAGCACGAGCTCGCCCACCTCCGCTACCACGATCCGGCACGCTTCGGGATGCTGAGCGCGCTGGCCGCGGCAGCAGGCCGGGTGCTGCGCATCCTCCTGTGGGCGACGGCGCTGCTGGTGGCCTTCTTCCTGCTGATCGCCGCGCCCTTCCTGGCGGAGCCTCGCGGGGGGCCGCCCGCGCTCCTCCGCCAGGAGATCATGATCGGCGGCGTCGGTCTGCTGGTGGCCAGTCTCTGCCCGCTGGCGGCGGCCATCGTCCGCAGGTACATCGGCCTGATCACC
>DATDGZ010000593.1:0-1895 GCA_036521795.1 Thermoanaerobaculia bacterium
CGGCGACCCCGGCGCCGGCCGCCCAGCCGTACACCTCCCGCTTCGTCGACGTGACCGGCGCGAGCGGCGTCCGCTGGGTGCACAACAACGGCGCGTTCGGGAAGCGCTGGCTGCCGGAGACCATGGGCCCGGGCGTCGTCATCTTCGACGCCAACGGCGACGGCTTGCCGGACCTGCTGTTCGTCAACGGGCGCAACTTCCCCGGCAGGCCGGGCCAGGCCACCACCCCGGCGCTCTATCTCAACCAGGGCGGCATGCGCTTCAAGGAGGCGACCCACGAGGCGGGGCTCGACTTCAGCGCCTACTGCCTGGGCGGCGCCGCCGCCGACATCGACAACGACGGCTGGCCCGATCTCTATCTCTCCTGCCTCGGTCACGACTACCTGCTGCACAACGACCACGGCCACTTCACCGACATCACCGCGCGCGCCGGCATCTCGCAGGAGTACGGCTTCGGCACCGGGGTGGCCTTCTTCGACGCCGACAACGACGGCCACGTCGACATCTTCGCCGCGCGTTACGTGACCTGGACTCCCGAGACCGACTTCTACTGCTCGAGCTTCGGCCAGGGGAAGTCCTACTGCACTCCGGCCCTCTACCAGGGGGCGGCCGGCCACTATTACCACAACAAGGGCGATGGCACGTTCGAGGACCGCACTCGGGAGGCTGGGCTCTACAACCCCAACGCCAAGGGGCTGGGTGTGCTGCCGGTGGACCTGGACCTCGACGGCTGGACGGACCTGGTCATCGCCTGCGACACCGTCTCGAACCTGGTCTATCACAACCGGGGCAACGGCACCTTCGAGGAGATCGGCTTGAGCTCGGGGCTGGCGTTGCCCTTGAGCGGCGACGCCAGGGGCGGGATGGGGATCGAAGCCGGGGACTACGATCACAGCGGCCGTCCCAGCCTGGTGGTCACCAACTTCGCGCGCGAGATGGCGGGGCTCTACCACAACGAGGGCGCCAACTTCTTCCTCGACGTGGCCGCCTCCTCGGACGTCGGGCTGCGCACCCTGCTCAACGTGGGATGGGGAACGTTCTTCTTCGACTACGACCTCGACGGCTGGCTCGATCTGTTCATCGCCAACGGCCACATCGATTCGCAGGTGGACGCGGCCGAAGAGAAGATCCGCTGGGCCGAGCCCCAGCAGCTGTTCCACAACCGGGGCGGCAAGGAGCTCGTCGAGGTCACCGGCACGGCCGGCGGCGACCTCGCCCACCCGCTGGTCGGACGCGGCGCCGCCTTCGCCGATCTCGACGGCGACGGCACCCTCGATCTCGTCCTGGTCACCAATGCCGGGCCGGCGAAGATCTTCGCCAACCGCGGCAGTCATGGCAACTGGCTGCGCCTGGCGCTCGAAGGCCGCAAGAGCAACCGCGATGGGCTCGGAGCGCGCGTCGAGGTGACCGCCGGCGGGGCCACGCAGACCTGGCAGGTCCACAGCGGCGGCAGCTACCTCTCGCAGTCCCAGGTGGACCCCACCTTCGGCCTGGGCGCCGCCACCTTCGCCGACAAGGTGGTGATCCACTGGCCGTCCGGCATCCGGCAGACCCTCACCCACGTCGCCGCCAACCAGCGCCTGAAGATCGTCGAGCGCGGCGACTAGGCCGCACCGTCATGTACGTCCTGGGCATCCACGGCGGCCAGCGGCGGGAGGAGGAGGACGGCGGCGATGCCTTCTCGATGCACGACGGCGCCGCGGTGCTGGTCGCCGACGGCACCGTCGTCGCGGCGATCGAGGAAGAGCGCCTCAACCGGATCAAGCACACGAACGTCTTTCCGTTGCGGGCGATCCGCTTCTGCCTCGAGCAGGCGGGCCTCCGCCTGGGCGACGTCGACCGCATCGCCGTCAACTTCTCGGAAGCCACCATGGACGGTTACCTGGCGCTGGAAT
>DATDGZ010000594.1:0-2869 GCA_036521795.1 Thermoanaerobaculia bacterium
CTCGAGACGCACTGCGCCGAGACCATGCAGGCCGCCGCCGGAGCCGACCGGCGGCGGCGCTGGCACCGGGCCGATCACGGGGCACTCTTCGCCCGCGGCTTCCGCGATTGCGATGCCCTGGTCACCGTGGCGCAGTATGATCGTGACTACGCCCTGCGGCAAGCCTATGCGGCGCCCGACCGCGTGCTGGCGATCGACAACCCGCTGCCTGACTCTTTCCTCGGCCTGCCGGTGGACTTCGACCGCGGTCCGGTCATCGGTTACTGCGGCAATTGGTTGCCGCGCAAGGGCGCCGCACTGATCGAGCGGGACCTGCCGCCGCTGCTGCGCGACTTCCCCGACTGGCGGCTGGCGCTGGTCGGCGTCGGGCGCGACTTCCAGCCCGCCGAACACTTCCCGGCGGACCTGCTGCCGCGCATCACCGTCGTCCCGCACGCCGATCGCGAGACCGAGTTGCGCCGCATCTACCAGGGCTTCGCGATCGCGGTCCTGCCGTCGATCTACGAGAGCTTCGGCCTGGCCGGTGCCGAGGCCATGGCCTGCGGCTGCGCCCTGGTCGCCACCAGGGTCGGGTTCGCCGCCGGCCTGCGGCATGGCGAGGAGGCTTTCCTGCTCCCCGACGCCGCGCCGCCCAGCCTCTATGAGGCCTTGAAAGCGACGATCGAGGACACCGATCTGCGCCAGCGGATCGCTCGCGGTGGCTACCGGCGAGCACAGGCTTTACGTTGGGACGCTGCCGTCGCCCGGCTCGAGGCGGCCTACCTGGCCTGGCTCGCCGAGCTGCGCGGCGGGGGCGGTGCGCCTTGACCGTCGGCCCCAGGCGGATGGCGGCCGACCGCCGCCGCCGCGGCTCAGGCCGTGGTGCGGCGGAAGGCGGCGAGGGATTCGGCCTCGGCGATCAAGGACCAGGCGCCGTGCTCGCCGCGCAGGATCTCGTCGACCAGCCGCACCGAGCCGGTCCCGGCGTCGAGCTCCGGCCTTGCCGGGCAGCGCCGGCTGTCGTGGAAGGCCAGGATGCCGCCGGCGGCCAGGTGCGGCGACCAGGCGCGGTAGTCTTCGCTCACCGCTTCGTAGGCGTGATCGGCGTCGATGAAGATCAGCTCCACCGGGCGCCCCAGGTCGATCTCGCGCGCCGCCGCGGCCGAGGTCCGGCGCACGAACCGCACCCGGCCGGCCCAGGGCCGCAGGTGGCGGTGCGCGACGTGCTCGGCGAACGAGAAGCCGAGCCACCGCTCCGGCCGGGTCTCGCGGTGGTAGGGATCGATGAGCCAGAGGCGGCCGGTGGGTGCCATGGCGCCTACCAGCCGGGCGCTGGAGGCTCCCTCGTCGACGCCGACCTCGACGACGCAGGCGCGGCCCCGCGCCAGGCTGACGAGCAGCCGGCTCTCGTCCGCGGTGAGCGCGGTCCGGGCCCCCCGGAGGCCCAGCAGGTAGAGCAGGTAATCGATCGATGGGCGGCTCACGGCGGGTCGGGGGGCACGGCGGCGCAGCCCATTATGACGGTCCAACGGCGCCGGCGCCAAGCATGTCGCGGCTGAGAGCGCGCCTGCGCCGGGCGTTGACCGCCCTCCACCTCCAGGGGCTCTACGGCGCCTGGCACCGGCTGGCCGCGCTGGACCCCCGGCGCTGGCGGCGGCGGCTCCTCCATCGCCGCTGGAACCGCGGCGCCGCGCCGGACGAGATGGTCATCCGGCCGGGCCTGCGTCTGCACATCGACCCGCAATCGCGGGAGCCCTTCGAATGGTTCTGCTTCCGCTCGCTCGAGATGGCGCGCGAGCTCGACGCCTTCGTGCGCGAGATGGCGGCGCGCCGGCGCTTCCTCGACGTCGGCGCCTGCCACGGCATCTTCTCGCTGGCCTTCGCCCACGGGCGGCCGGAGGCCCGGGCGGTGGCGGTCGAGCCCTCCGCCATCGCCTATGCGCTGCTGGCGGAGAACCTGAGGCGGGGGCGCGTCGACAACGTCGTCGCCCGGCAGGTCGCATGCGGTCCCGCCGCCGGCACGCTGCGCATGCGCCAGACCTGGCACCACCTGGAAGCGCTGCCCGCCTCCCAGGCTGACGTGGATGCGGTGGCGGTGTCCATGGAGAGCGTGGACCAGCTCTGCTCCGACCTCGGCTTCCGCCCCGACCTGGTCAAGATCGACGTCGAAGGCTACGAGCTGGCGGTGCTCGCCGGGGCCCGCGCCACGCTCGCCGGCTCACGGCCGCCGCTCTTCCTGGAGATCCATCCGGGCCGCCTGCGGGAGCTGGGCGGCTCGGCCGAGGAGCTCGTCCGGCTGCTTGCCGGGCTCGGCTACGGCTTCCACGGCCTCGACGCCACGCCGCTCAGCGGCAGCCGGGTCGCGGGGCGGGAGTCGGTCTCGCGGGTGCTGTGCACGGCGGTCGCCTGAGGTGCCGCGGTGTCGCTGTCCGGCGCTCACGCTCCGCCGGCAGGCCGCAGCCGGCGGAGGCGCCGCCGGACCTCGGTGGCGGCGAGAGCCGCGGCGGTCAGGCGCGGGGCCCTGAAGCTCCGGATCTCGATGGCCGCGCCGGCGGGCAGCCGGGCGTCGCGGTGGCCGGCGAGAGGCTCGAGCAGGGATCGGACGGGGCTCACGAAGTGCAGCGCCACCTGGCTCGCGGGCGGCTCGCGGCCAGGGACCGGGATCCCCACCGCCACGGGATCGAGCAGCTGGCAGCCGGCCGGCTCCGCCAGCAGGGCCCAGCAGGTCTGCTCGACCCAGACCGGGGCGAAGCGGTAGCGCGGGCGCGACAGGAACCATTCGACGAGGTCGAGGTCGAAGCCGCCCGTGCGGAAGCCGATGATCCCGGTGTTGACTTGCGCGGCAAGGCGCAGGCGGGGCTCCCGCAGCAGATGCCAGGAGCGCACCGAG
>DATDGZ010000595.1:0-3452 GCA_036521795.1 Thermoanaerobaculia bacterium
GTGCACGCCGACCCGGCGCTGGCCGGCGAGCCAGGGCTGGCCGCGGCGGTGCGAACGATCAGGTCTTCTCCGACTTACAAACGAGAATGCCGTGCCGTACCTTGTGTGTTAATCAGTGTCGCAATCCCACCGTACGCATCAGGTCTTCTCCGACTGCCGCCTTTGCAACCTCCTTTCTTTCAATGAGTTACATGGCCTCCTGCCGTTACCTCCCAAAATGAGGCGCGTCGGGGCTTGGCCGATGGCCGTTTTCGGCGTCGCCAAGGCGACGTAAGCTGCTTCGCTGTCGGAGCTTACGGGTGCGGCCGTTACCTGGGTGCCAATTTGGCGAAACTGGGTTGGCACGATTGATGCCTGGGACATAGATCGCATGATCAGATGACATAGACTTCGGGGTCTTCGGTCACCGCGCCGGTCCCGAGGATCATGACCTTCGACGCGCACTCCTGGCAAATGCGGTGAATCCGTATGCTGTCCTCGTCAGCAGCTCGGCCACCCTGGTGCGGTGCCGGTCGTCAACCACATCATACGAAACCACGGTCAGCATGGGTACCGGAAGCCCTCGTAGGGTTCCCCATCCCTTGGGCGGCCCGCCGAGTGGGGCAGAGCGGCAACACTCGGGGGGCGAGCTGGGGTGCGGAGCGCTGGCGGCCAGCAGCAGCTCGATGGTGGCGGCCCGCGGCGCCCAAGGTGCACGGCGCCGAAGCACCGCGCGAACTCCTCGTCACGTGGGTAGGCGGCATCCGCGGCTCCCGTCACCTCCGTCACCCGTCGTCACCCGCCAGCGCTTTACAGTTACTTTGCGATGAGATACTCTTAATGCGTAAGTGACATTTTGAGGGCTAGAGACATCTGTCCAGCCCTGTATGGGCTGTACCCATGCGGCTGGCCGTGCCGTCGGCGCCGATGAGGGCGTCCAGTCCCCGATGCGCTCTCGGGCTCGAGGACGGCGACGAAGGGCGAACAAGATGGGCAGCAAAGCACCGAGATCCTCCTGCACGTCGCCGGCGCCGGCCATCCAACCGGTCCTCGTCGTGCTCGAGACGCAACGAGTGAAGAGCTACCTCTTCGGCTCGCGTTACCTGCGCGAGACCCGCGGCGCGAGCCTGCTGCTCGACCGCCTGAACCGCGTGGACACGCGCACGCTCCTCGCGCAGCCGGAGTTTCGCGGCGCCGAGGTCGTGTACCTGGGGGGTGGCTCGGGCCGTCTCCTCTTTCCTTCCCGCGAGCCGGCGGAGGCCTTCGCCGACGCGCTCCTCGCCCTCTATCGCGACCGCACCGAGGACGCCCGCATCTCGGCGGAGGTGCTCGACCGGCTGCCGGGCGAGGCGTTCACCACCTGGGTGGCGCGCGGAGTGGCCGAGTCGCAGAGCAACAAGCTCGGCCGCGTCGCGGCGCTGCCGGTCCTCGGCGGACGTTGGCTGCGGCCCTGTACCTCCTGCGGACGACGCGCCGCCGAGACGATCCCGCCCCCCGACGTCCAGGGGCGCCACGCCCTCTGCGCCTCGTGCCGGCACAAGCGCGAGACGATCCGCAACTTCTACCGCGAGGCCAAGCGCAACTACGACCTCTACACGCCGATCCCCCGCCGGCGCCAGCTCGAGCGGCGCTGGCCCGCGAGCGTGCTGGCGTCGCTCGCCGCGGCCGGCGCGGCCCGCTTCGGCGAGGAGGTGCGACTGCTCCTGCCGGTCGACTTCGACGACATCGGCGCTCGCTCCCGGCCGCGCAATTACTTCGCGCTCATCTACGCCGACGGCAACCGCATGGGCGAGACGATCCGCGAGATCGGCGCCCAGGCGTCCGGCGACGAGGAGGCGAAGGCTGCCTACGCCGCCTTCTCGGAAATCGTCGACGAGGCGACCCGCACCGCCGCCGTTGCGGCAGTGCTCGCGGAGGTCGAAACCGAGCCGGCCGAGACGCGACCCGACGGCGGCCGCTCCGGGCGCCGGCGCGCCGAGCCCGCGCGCCTCATCCCGGCCGAGTTCGTGATCGCCGGTGGCGACGACCTGGTACTCATCGTGCCCGCCCAGGCGGCCCTCGCGGTGGCGCAACGCTTCGTGACGCTGTTTCAGGAGCGGACCCGCGAGTTGCAGCAGAGGTGGGTCGAGCGCGGCGCACTCGCGCGCGCGTTCGCGCCCGACGGCCTGACCACCTCTGCCGGCGTAGCGCTGTCCCACGCCTCCTTCCCGGCGTCGCAGCTGCTCGGACACGCAGCGGAGCTGATGAAGCTCGCGAAGCACCTGGCGTCCGACCTCGCCGAGTCGGGCTCCCCGCAGGGCACGATCGACTTCTCGGTCCTCCACGAGTCCGGCAGCGAGAGCCTCAAGCGCCGCCGTGCCACGGAGTACCGTGGGCAGCTGCCGAGCGGCAAGACGGTCTACCGCACCGAACGACCGTACACGGCGGCCGACTTGGGCGCGCTGCGCGCACGCATCGCCGCGCTCAAGGGCTCGGCGGTGCCGCGCGGCAAGCTAAAGGCGCTCTACGCCGCCCTCTTCCAGAGCCCGGTACAGACGCAGTACGAGGCGCTGCGCATCCGTGAGCGGCTGCAGACGACGGGGGACCTCGCGGCCGGCGGCCCGCTCGCCGAGCTGGTCGCGGAGCTGGATCTTTTCCCCTACCGCGAGCGCGGCGCGACGGCATGGAGCACGCCGCTTTCCGAGATCGTCGAGATGCTCGACTTCGTGCCGGTCGCCCAGGCCTCCGGCGTTCCATCCGGCTCTCCGGCCGCCGCCCCGGCGGGCGGCGTGCCAGCCTCGCCGGCCACCGCGGCAGCCGCGCTCGATCGGGGCGGGAGCTTCCATGCCTGAGCGCACCGCCTCCTACGAGCTGGCACTCGCCTCGCCCGCCGGCATCTTCACCGGGCTCGGCGTGGCCGGCCTGGTCGATCGCTTGACCGTCCGCGACGCGGCGGGGCTTCCGGTCGTCCCGGGGTCGACTGTCAAGGGCAGGCTGCGCTTCCATGCCGAGCGCCTGCTGCGCTCGGGCGGCGCGCCGGCACCGCACTGGCTCCACGACCCGGGCGGCCCGGCCTGCAAGCGGCTCGCCGCGGCCTGCACCGTCTGCCGCCTGTTCGGCAATGGCGCCGTCGCCGGCCAGCTGCGCGTCGGCGACGCCGCGCTGGCCGAGCCCTGCCGCGGCCTCTTCGCGGCGCTGCTCGCGGCCGACGCGAACCCCGTCGTCCACCGTGACGTCGAGGTGCGCCCCGGCCTCGCGGTCGGGCGCCGCAGCCGGACCGCCGTCGCCGACCATCTGTTCTTCGACGAGACGTTGCCGGCCGAGCTGGCGTTTCGCGGCACGCTGGTGGCCGGCACCGCACTGGCCGACGGCGAGCTCGCGTTCCTGCGCTGGACCGGCGCGGTCGTCGACGCCATCGGCGCGCGCAAGGCCGCCGGGCGCGGGATGCTCGCCGGCGGCGTGCGTATCGCGGACGCATGGCAATGACCTTGCTC
>DATDGZ010000596.1:0-12851 GCA_036521795.1 Thermoanaerobaculia bacterium
GGATGATGCTGCTACGCCAATCCTCGACGTGATGGTCGGATTCCTACGGATTCTGGTGGGTGCCTACACGCGCGCGCGACAGTAGGGCACTGGTTTCCCACCAGAGGCCATCAACATCGTTGTGGCGCCTCATTTACGCCATCCATGGCCGCGACCGCCGGTCAGGCGCCGGTGTTCCGCGCCGTGGCCGGGCTGCGGGACGAGATCCCGCCCGGCAGCGTGGTCGCGACCGCCTGCGCTGGCATCCCGGCCTACTTCAGCGACTTTCGCATGGTGGACGAGCTCGGCTACAGCGACCGTCACATCGCGCGCCTGCAGTCGGACTTTCCGCTCGGGCCCGACAACTATCAGCTCTTCCAGCCGGGGCACGTGAAATGGGACGAGGCCTACGTGCTGGCCCGCCGGCCCGCGGCGATCGTGAGGAGCGTCGCGGGCGGCCGCTTCGGCAACGGGCGCCTGCTGCGGGAGGCCGGGTACCGCTACGACCCGAGCGGCCTGGTGCTGCTCGGACCCGTGCGGCATGGCGATCGGCCGCCGGCCCTGCCGCGATGACCTCGTTCCTCAGTCCCCCTGGCTTCCGGCGATCCCGTCCGGCACATCGGTCGCCAGCTCCCTCCCGGCGCCATGACGCGCGGCGGCGACCGCGGCGGCCAGCAGGCCGCAGACGAGTGCGAAGGTAACGATGCCGAGCAGGGTCAGCCAGCCGCTGACGCCGCCGGGGCTGGCGAGGGCCCGCAGCGGGGTCAGGAGGTCGAAGGCTCGGGGCGGGTGGCCGGGAGCGGCGCGCATCGCCTTGAGGGCTGCGAGGAGGGCGGTGACGAGGGCGGCGAAGAGGCCGCCGGCCAGCGCTCCGGCGGCGGCGCGGGCGGCGAGCTGCCTGGGCGTGAGGGGCTGGTCCCTGGACGGGGCGATCTCGACCTCGAAGGCGGGCTCGCGGGCTCCCCAGGGGGCGAAGCGGATCAGCAGGAGGAGGGCGGGCAGGCCGGCGAGGATGGCGAACCAGAAGAAGCGGGTCCAGCCGACCGCGTCCACGAGGAAGCCGCAGATCGGGCCGGCCACGAGGCGCGGCAGGCCGAAGAGGCTGGAGAAGAGGGCGTACTGGGTGGCCGAGAAGCGCTTCTGGGTCATGCGGAGGAGGAGGACGGAGAGGGCTCCCATGCCCAGGCCGGCAGCCAGGGTCTCGAAGCCGATGGCGGCGTACATCACCGGCCGATCGGCGTGGCCGAGGTTGGCCAGCACCACGTAGCCCGCGTTCGAGAAGGCCTGCAGCGCGCCGAAGATCCAGAGGGAGCGGCACAGGCCGAGCGGCGAGGTGGCGGCGCCGCCCAGGAAGACGCCGGTCAGGGTGCCCGCCAGGCCGATGGTGGAGAGCGCGAAGCCGCGGTCGAAGTCGCTGTAGCCCATCTCGACCAGGAAAGGGCGTTGCAGGGACTGCGCGAGGTTGTCGGTCAAGCGGTAGAGGATCACGAAAGCGAGGATCTCGAGCGCCCGCCGGCGGGCCAGGAAGCCGACGAACGGCAGCCAGACGGCGTCGCGCAGGGTGCGCGGCGGCGGCGGCAGGCCGGGGGGCTCGGGCGCCTTCCAGGTCACCGCCAGCATCGGCAGGTAGAGGAGGGCGAGCACGCAGTTGACCACCGGCCAGGAGAAGCGGCCGGCCAGGGTGATGCCGACGCCGCCGGCCACCACCATGCCGACGCGGTAGATGGCGGTGCGCGCGCCGCCGGCCACGGCCTGCTCGTCCGGCCGCAGGACGTCGACGGCGTAGGCGTCGAGGGCGATGTCCTGGCTGGCCGAGGCGAAGGCGATGGCGAGCGCCAGCGCGGCGACCACCCAGGGGGTGTCCGGGTGATTGCCGACGCCGGCGAGGGCGAGGGTGAGGATGCAGAGCGCGACCTGCGTCAAGGCCGCCCAGCCGCGCCGCCGGCCGAAGAAGGGCGGCGTGTAGCGGTCCATCAGCGGCGACCAGAGGAACTTGAAGGTCCAGGGGGCCTGCGCCAGGGTGATCAGCCCGACGACGCGGATGTCCACGCCGATCTTGTGCATCCAGTCGGGGATGGCGATCCACACCAGGCCCAGCGGCAGCCCCGACGAGAACGACAGCAGCACGACCGACGCCGTGCGCCACGAGCGCATCGCCGCCGCCAGGCTTTCCATGGTGCCCGGCGGCCGCGCCGGGGGCGAGTCGCCGGCCACTACGGCGGAGCCTTCCCTAGGCATTCGCCGCAGGTGTCAGGCGACGACGTGGACGGGAGCGCATCCGGACATGGTTCATCCTCCTCAGCAGCCTGGGCGGCAGGCCCGGCCCGGCCCGCCCTTCCGCCATGATCCGGGTGTTCCTACGGGAGAGCCGGCGCCAGAGAGAACGCCCGCGCCGCGAAAATACCACAGGGCACACGGGTGGCATGGGAGGCGGGCGGCCCGGGGGCGCGGCTGATAGCATGCTTCGCGATGCGCTCGCCTTCGGCAGTGCCCACCTTCGACCTCTCGGACTACACCTCCTGCGACACCTCGCTGCGGTCGCGCGGGATCGCGACGCTCGGCGGCGCGCTGGTGGACATCGGCTTCGTCGTCGTCGAGGGCCACCAGGTCGACGGGAGCCTGATCCGCGACGTCTACTCGCTCTGGCAGCGCTTCTTCGCGCTCGACGAGGCGGCGAAGCGCCGGTATGCGGGGGGCGAGGGCGGCGCCCGCGGCTACACGCCGTTCGGGGTCGAGCATGCGCGGGACAACCTGACACCGGACCTCAAGGAGTTCTGGCACGTCGGCCAGGAGCTGCCTTCCGATCATCCGCTGGCGCACGAGTATCCGCCGAACGTCTGGCCGCGCGAGGTGCCCGAGCTCCGCCAGCCGACTCTCGCCCTGTACCACGAGCTCGAGCGGGTGGCCGAGCTGCTGCTGATGGCGCTCGCCGAGCACTTCGCGCTGCCCGAGGAAACCTTCGCGGCGATGATGCGCGGCGGCAACAGCGTGCTGCGCATCCTGCACTATCCGCCGGTGCCGCAGTCGGCGCAGGTGGTGCCGGCGGCGCCGGCGGCGAACGGGCGCACCGCGGAAGCCGCGCCCGGACGGCCCGCGGACGCCGCGCTGCCGCTGCGGGCGGCGCCGCACGAGGACATCAATCTCGTGACCCTGCTCTGCGAGGCGACCGATTCGGGCCTCGAGCTGCTGCGCCGCGACGGCAGCTGGCTGCCGGTCGAGGCGCGGCCCGGCCAGATCGTGGTCGACGCCGGGGACATGCTCTCGCGCGTCACCAACGAGGTGGTGCCGGCGACCACGCACCGCGTCGTCAACCCGCCGCCGAGTGCCAACCGCGACCGCTACTCGATGCCGTTCTTCGTGCATCCCTACCCGGCCTGCGATCTTGCCGTCCTCGAACGCTTCGTCTCGGCCGAGCGGCCCAGGCGCTTCCCGCCGGTCACCGCCGGCGAGCTGCTGTCGAGGCGGCTGACCGAGATCGGCCTCAAGCGATAAGATCGCGTCCACCTCTAGGTCCCGTTTCCCCGATCGCTGTTCGATCTCACCCGATCTCCGATGGAGGGATGACCATGCGCACGATCCGCCGCCGGCAGGACGCTCTCTCGCCCGCCCGCACCGCAACCGGTACCGGCACCAGGTCGGCGCCGCGTGGCACCTGGGAGGCGCGGCGGGCGCAACGGGCGCGGCGGGCGAGGTGGCCGCCGCTGTCACGGTGGGCGCTGTTGGCGCCGCTGGCGCTGCTGGCCGGGGTGATGGTGCCGGCAGCCGTCGCCGGGGCGGCGGGCAGAGCGGCCGAGCCGGCGCGCCGGCCCATCGCCGAGACCGATCTCTTCCGCTTCGTCTGGGTCGCCGACCCGCAGATCTCGCGCGACGGCAGGCACATCGCCTTCGTGCGGGTGACCGTGGACGCCAAGCACGACGGCTATGAGACGGCGCTGTGGATCGTCGATGCCGATGCCGCGACGGCCGCCGGCAGCGGCGCCGGCGGTGCCGCCGGACCGCGGCCGCTCACCGCCGGACCGCGCGACTCGGCCCCGCGCTGGTCGCCGGACGGCCGCCGGCTGGCGTTCCTCCGCCATGCCGGCAAGGGGGACCAGCTGTTCGTGTTGCCGCTCGACGGTGGCGAGGCACGGCAGCTCACGGACCTGCCGGGAGGTGCCAGGTCGCTGGCCTGGTCGCCGGACGGCAGGACGCTGGCATTCCTGAGCGAGACCAGCGCCGCCGACCTCGCCAAGCCCGGCGCCAGGGGGAAGGAAGCCGCGGAAGCGCAGCCTGCAGCGCCTGCCCCGCCGGCCCGCGGCGCCGCCGGTTTCGGAACCGGAGCCGCCGGTCCCGGAGACGGAGCTGCCGGAGCGAACGGCGACGGCGCTGCCGGTCTCGGGGCGGCGCCGGCCGGCACGCCCGCGGCGGAGCACGAGGACCCGCTTCCCGAGCACCAGAGCGACGTGCGGGTCATCAGCCGCGCGGTCTACCGGCTCAACGGCGCCGGCTACCTCGATCCCTCCCACCCGGACCACCTCTGGACGGTCGAGGTGCCGGAGGGGGGCGCCGCCGCGCCGCCGCCGCGCCAGCTCACCCGCGGCGATCTCGACGAGGAGGGGCCGGCCTGGGCGCCGGACGGCTCGCGCCTCTATCTCATTTCCGACCGCGTGAAGGAGCCCTACTACCAGGACGCGGCGGAGGCGATCTATGCGGTCCCGGCCGCCGGCGGCGAGCTGGTGAAGGTGGCGAGCTTCAGCGGCGGCATCGCGAGCCTGGCGGTGAGCCCCGACGGCCGCCAGATTGCCTTCATCGGCGCCGGCGTCGCCAAGCCGACGCGCTCCTACGACCAGCCGGATCTCTGGGTGGTGGCGTCGGCGCCCGGCGGCGAGCCGCGCAACCTCACCGCCGCCTTCGATTTCGACATCGGCGCTCACCTGCTCGGCGACCAGCATCCGCCGCGTGGCGCCGGCCGCGACGTGCCGGCCTGGAGCGCCGACGGCAGCTCGCTCATCGTGCCCGCCGAGGAGCGCGGGCGGGTCGAGCTGCGCCGCTTCGAGATCCGGGACGGCCGGTCGCGGCAGGTCACCGCCGGCGATCACGAAGTGATGGCGTACTCGGCGGCGCCGGACGGCTCGCGCCTGGCGCTGGTGATCTCGACGCCCACCGCGGTCGGCGACCTGTTCGCGCTCGATCTGCCGGCGGCGGCCGGCGCGGCGGAAGTCGGCGCGAGAACCGGGGACGCCGGCGCCACGGTCGCCGCGCCGCCGCTCCGCCAGCTGACGCATTTCAACGACGCTCTCTTCGCGCGGCTCACGTTGACGCCGCCGCAGGTGATCACCTATCGCAGCTTCGACGGCAGGGAGATCGAGGCGTGGGTGCAGCGGCCGCCCGGTTACCCGGCCGGCAAGCCGTATCCGATGATCCTCGACATTCACGGCGGCCCGCACGGCGCCTACGGCTACACCTTCTTCCACGAGACGCAGTGGATGGCGGCCAAGGGTTATGTCGTGATCTATCCCAACCCGCGTGGCAGCACCGCCTACGGCCAGGAGTTCGGCAACGTCATCCAGTACCGCTACCCGGGAGACGATTTCAAGGACCTGATGGCCGGCGTCGACGAGCTGGTGCGCCGCGGCGATGCCGATCCCAAGCGCCTGGGCGTCACCGGCGGCAGCGGCGGCGGGCTGCTCACCAACTGGACGATCACCCAGACCGATCGGTTCGCCGCCGCGGTGTCGCAGCGCTCGATCGCCGACTGGGCGAGCTGGTGGTACACCGCCGACTTCACCCTGTTCACGCCGCGCTGGTTCCGCGGCGCGCCGTTCGAGGAGCCGCAGGACTTCACGGCGCGCTCGCCGATCACTTTCATCAAGAACGTCAAGACGCCGCTGATGCTGATCGAGGGCGAGGCCGACTACCGCACCCCGCCGGCCGCCGGCGGCGAAACGATGTTCCGCGCCCTCAAGTACCTGCACCGGCCGGTGGTCATGGTGCGCTTCCCGGGCGAGAGCCACGAGCTCTCCCGCTCGGGACGTCCCTGGCACCGGGTCGAGCGCCTGCAGCACATCGTGCGCTGGTTCGACAAGTACCTGAAAGGGGAGAAGACCGACCTCTATGACGTGCCCTGACGGCAGCCGCCCGCAGCGCGGCGCCGTTGGCGTGCCTCGGGGTCACCGGCAGGTGGTCGGGGGACGAGCATGACGAGCGCGGAGCCGTTGCAGACGCTGGAGGTGACGTCGAGCCGGGAGTGGCGCGCCTGGCTTGCCGAGCATCATGACCGCGAGGCCGGAATCTGGCTGGTGTTCTGGAAGAAGCACACCGGCAAGACCTCCGTCTCCTACCAGGACGCGGTGGACGAAGCGCTCTGCTTCGGCTGGATCGACACCCTCGTGCGGCGCCTGGACGACGACCGCTACGCGCAGAAGTTCACGCCGCGCAAGCCGAAGAGCAATTGGACCGAGGCGAACCGCCGCATCTTCGCGCGCCTGGTCGAGGAAGGCAGGATGACTGCCGCCGGCCTGGCGAAGGGGCCGCCGGCGTAACTGCCCGCCGCGCGCCGCCCGTCCGTCACGGCGCCGTGGCGAGACCTTCTTGCCGGGCCGCGGCGATCAATCGGTGGTCGGCGCAGACGAACAGGCACGGCGCTCCGAGCCTGTCGCGCAGGTCCAGGCAGGAGGCGAGCTGAATGCCGTCCGGAGCGCGCAGGGCAAGGCGAGACAGCAGCGCGACGGCGCGAGAGACGACCTCGGGACCGAGCTCGACGACGAAGAGCGTCGCGAAATCACGGTGCAGGGCTGCCAGGGCCCGGTCGCGCTCCTCGGGAGGGAAAGCACCCTCGCGGCAGCGCCGGCAGAGCGCCGACGCCACCTCCGCCTCGGACAGCCGCGAGGTTGCCGCGATGCCGCCGCTCAGCAGGTCGCGAACGCGGCGCGCTCCCGGCTCGGCCACGTAGCGCTTGACCAGCGCGCTGGCATCGAAGTAGCGAAGCTCCGGGACAGCGGCGGCCGTCTCAGAAGCGATCGTCCCGCTCCTCGACCAGCGCCCGCGAGACGGAGGACGACGTGGCGATCGGGCGGAAATCCATGAGCGGAGACGACTCCCGGACTTCCCGGCTCACCAATCCCCGGGCAGCCAGCTGGTAGAGCCGCTCTTCCAGGTCGGAACCGGCCGCGATCGGGCGCAACTCGGCGATCGGCCGTCCTCGCTCGGTCACGATGAGCGTCGCGCCTGCCTTGACCTGCCGCATATAGGCTCCCAACCGGGTCTTCAGCTCCCTGCAACCGACGGCGAGCGGACGGGAGAGAGATGACCCCATGTAGTCATTGTGACCTCTTGCTGGCACGGGGTCAAGCCTCGTGGGAATCGCTCGGATCGAGCCACTTCGAGGTGCCTCAGGGCGGCGGTTCGATCGTGCCCAGGCCTCGGGCGGCGAGGCGCCGGTTCAAGGCGGGCAGGTCGGTCGCGCGCAGGGTCGCGCCGGCGGCGAGCACGCGGTCGAGCTGGGCACGGTAGGCGGCGAAGGCGGCGGCCGCCTGCGCGGTGGGGGCGGCGTCGCCGGTGCCGACGCTGACGGCGAGGGCGGCGAGGCCGGCGTGGATGACCGTGAGGCTCGGCTCCGTCTCGGGCTCTTCCGCGAAGTCGCGCTCGCGGCCGGTCAGGCCTTCCAGCTTCCGGCGCACGGCGGCCACCGCGGTGGCGAGATCCTGGTCGCCGGCGGGTAGCCTTGCCGCGAGCTGCGCGAGCCGGCCCGCGATGTCCCGCAGCTGCTGGATGGCCTGGTGACTCTCGCCGAGCGCCGCGTCGATGCGGCGCGCCAGGGCCAGCTGGCTGGCGAGAGCCGCCGCCGGAACGTCCACGCGCGGATCCGGCTCGATGCGGAGCGAGGCGGTCGAGGTCCGGCCGCCCGCGGTCAGCAGCAGGCGGTAGGTGCCGGGCGGCACCAGGGGACCCTCGGGCTCGAGCGGCGTGTCCTCGCCATAGACGGCGTCCATGCTCGCCTGGGGGCGAAGGGTGGGTGGCGGCGGATAGCGCAGGTCCCAGACGAAGCGATTCAGGCCCGCGCGCCGCGCGACCGGGCCGGGCGGTCGGAGCCAGTAGGTAGGGTAGGGCGCCGCCTCGTCCGGCGGCCGGACCGGGTCGCCACTGCTGAAGCGGCGCACCCGCTCGCCGCGCTCGTCGAAGATCTCCAGCGTGACCTCGCCGGCCGCCTCGGCGCCGAGCCAGTAGTCGATCAGCGCGCCCGCCGGTGGATTGGAGCCGGCCGGAGTCTCGGGCGGCAGCGGGGTCTCGCGGTTCTCGCCGCGGCGCCTGCGCACGGCCGGAGCGGGGGTGAAGAGGTGGACCGGCGACGCGACGACCGCGGCGTCGAGCTGGCGCAGCGGCGCCAGGCCGTCCAGCACCCAGAAGGACCGGCCATGGGTGGCGGCGATCAGGTCGTCGCCGTGGACGGCGAGGTCGCGCACCGAGGTGGCCGGCAGGTTGAGCTGCAAGGTCTGCCAGTGATCGCCGTCGTCGAAGGAGACGTAGACGCCGCTCTCGGTGCCGGCGTACAGCAGCCCGCGGCGCCGCGGGTCCTCGCGCACCGCGTGCACGTAGGCCGTGGCCGCGATGCCGGCGGCGATCGGCGCCCAGCTCTTGCCGTAATCGCGGGTGCGCAGCACGTACGGGCGGAGATCGTCCACCTGGTGCCGGTCGATGGCGGCGTAGGCGGTCCCGGCGTCGTGGCGTGACGCCTCGACGAGGCTGACCATGCTCCACTCGGGCAATCCGGGGGGCGTCACGTCCTGCCAGGTCTTGCCGCCGTCGAGCGTGAGGCGGATGAGGCCGTTGTCGGTGCCGGCCCAGATCTCGCCGTCGCGGACCGGCGACGGCGCGATGCTGTAGACGACGGCCTTGCCGCTCTCGGCGGGCGCGGCGGGCGCGGTGCGATCTCGCCGAGCGGTGCGATCGGCCTGAGCGGTGCGAGCGTCCGGCGCCTCGCGGCCGTGGGCGGCGGGCGCCGGCCGCTGGTTCCCCACGGTCAGGTCAGGGCTGATCACCGTCCAGCTCATGCCGCGGTCGGTGGAGCGGTGTATGAACTGCGACCCCTGGTAGATCGCGTGCGGCGGCTGCGGCGAGATCGCCAGTGCCGGCGTCCAGGGATAGCGATAGACGACGCCCTTTCCCGCCTCGCCGCCAGGCGGACCGACGGTCGGAGAGACGTCCTGCACCTGGCTGGTGAGCCGCGAGTAACGGAAGAGCTGGCCGCCGGGGTTGCCGCCGTAGGCGGCGTCGGGGTCCGTGGGGTCGGGCAGGATGTACCCGCTCTCGCCCGTGCCGGTCGAGAACCAATCGCGGAAGGTGATCTGTCCGGCATCGCTGCGGCTGATCACTGCCGCCGTGCCGCTGTCTTGCTGCGCTCCATAGATGGTGTACGGGTAGCGGTCGTCGGTCGCGACGTGGTAGATCTGGGCGGTCGGCTGGTTGAACCAGCTGCTCCAGGTGGCGGCGCCGTCGACGCTCACCGCGGCGCCCTGATCGCTGCCCAGGATCATGCGCCGAGGGTCCGAGGGATCGATCCAGAGCGAGTGGTAGTCGTCGCCGCCTGGCGCTCCTTTGATCGCCTGGAAGGTCAGGCCGCCATCGGCCGAGCGATAGAGGGACACGTTGGCGACATACACGGTGTCTGGATCGCGCGGGTCCGCGGTCAATCCTCCGAAGTACCAGGGCCGGCTGGTGATGCGCCGGTCCGTGCCGACCCGGAGCCACGTCTGGCCGGCGTCGTCGGAGCGATACAAGCCGGGCTGTTGCGGGTCGTCGATCAGCGCGTAGACCCGCCGGGGGCGCGCGGCGGCGCCGCCGCGCGCGAGGTCGCGGCCGGGCGCGCCGCCGGCGACCGCCAGGCCGATGCGTCCCATCGGGCCGGCCGGCAGCCCGTGCCCGAGGAGCTCCTGCCAGGTGAGGCCGCCGTCGCTCGAGCGGAACAGCCCGCCGCCGGGACCGCCGAGCGGAGCATAGGTGCTCCAGGGCGGACGGCGCACGTTCCACAGCGCCGCGTATACCGTCCGTGGATCGCCGGGGTCGGCGGCGAGGTCGATGGCACCGGTGGCGTCGTCGCGGTACAGCACCCGCTGCCAGCTCTTGCCGCCGTCGGCGGTCCGGAAGACGCCGCGCTCCGGGTTCGGCCCGAAACCGTGGCCGAGCGCGGCCACCAGCACCACCTCCGGACGCTGCGGATCGATCAGGATGCGGCCGATCTGCCGGCTGTCGCGCAGGCCGGCGGGTTGGAAGGTGCGGCCGCCGTCGGTCGAGCGGTACATGCCGTCGCCCCAGGAGATGTCGGAACGCATGTCCGCTTCGCCCGTCCCGACCCAGACGACGTCCGGGTCGGAGGGGGCCACCGCCAGCGCGCCGATCGAACCGCTCGGCGGACCGTCGAACACCGGCGTCCAGACCCGCCCCGCGTCGCCGCTGCGCCACACGCCGCCGCCCACGGAGCCGAAGTAGAACGTCTCCGGCCTGCCCGGCACGCCGGTGACCGCCAGCACCCGGCCGCCGCGGAACGGACCGATCAACCGCCAGCGCAGCGCCGCGCCGAGCGGCGCCGGATACGGCGGCAGTCCTGACGGCGAAGGTCCCTGGGCGGCAGCGCCCGGCGCGAGGGGCGCCGGCGACGGCGGCGATGCCAGTGCCGGCTTCGGCGATGCCGGCGGTTGCACCGGCATCGCCGGCGCGAGCGGTGCGACGGCGCAAGCCAGCGCGGTCAAGAGGCGTCTTGCTGGGCGCATCGGTCTCCTTCTCTTGTGCTTGTCGTGTCCGAGTCTAGCGAGGACTGGCTATTCTCCGCCAAGCTGTTCGTCCCCGTTGCACCGCGGGCTGCGGCGAAGACTTCCAGGCACGCGTCGATCCCCCTGGCCGGCCCGAACCGCTCCGCCGGCGCCGGACAGGCACCTTGGCCGGCGACGGCTAGTGGCCCCCGGACGCGGTCGGCGGCGAGGAAGGCGGCGGCGGGCCGGGAGCCGGGGCGGCGAGGCTGTCGCCGGCGCCGAGCTCCTTGGCGAAGATGAGCTTGTCGTCGCCCGGGCGGTAGAAGCCCTTGATGCGGGCGGCCAGCGGATAGCCGCTCTTCTCGTAGAAGCGGATGGTGGCGCCGTAGCTCTCCTGCGAGGAGGTCTCGATCAGCAGCAGCCGCCCCGCCGTGGCACGCACGTCGGCCTCGGCGAAAGCGAGCAGCGCGCGGCCGTACCCCGCCCCCTGGCACGCCGGATCGACGGCGATCCAGTAGAGGTCATAGGTGCCTTCGGTGAGCGGGGTCGGGCCGTGGCACTCGTAGCCCGCGACCCTGCCGCTCTCGTCCTCCGCCGCGTAGGCCCGGTAGTCGCCACGCGGGAAGACAGGGTCGGCCAGCGCCTCGTCGACGACCTCCATGGCGATGGCGATCTCGGCGGCGGTGAAGTTGCCGGTGGCGGTGACCACCTCCAGGATGCGCGCGCGATCGCGCGGCTCGAGCGGACGGATGCGCACGGGTCAGGTCCTCGGGGAAGCTCTCGTCAACCCGGCGGCGGCTCGGTGGCCGCGCGCGCCACGGTCTCGATGGCGATGGCGGCGACCGCGGCGCCGTAGTCGAGGTCGATGTTCTCCATCGTATCGTGGCTGTCGTGATAGCCGTGGCGGTTGATGTCGTAGTTCTCCATGAACAGCACCGCGGGCACCCCGGCATCGGAGAAGATCTGGCCGTCGGTGTTGTAGAGCGTGCTGTGCGGATCGATCTGCGGCCGCACCTCGCCGCGCAGCTGCGGATGCAGCGCCAGCGCCGGCATGCTCTTGCCGTCGGCGCTGCGCCGGCCGCGCTTGCAGGCGCGGCGCGCACGCCGGTTCCAGGCCGGCGCCAGCCGGTTCCAGGCGCGATTCGCGAGATGGGCCTGCAGGGCGAGCCACATCGACTCGGCGCCGGCGCCCGGGCAGATCTGGAAGACGTCGCGCTCGCGATCGTTGTTGTGGGCGATCATGTCGAGCACGTACAGCCCCTGCACGCGCGTCTCCGACAGGTCGAGCCAACCTTCCAGGTCATCGCCGGGCACCGGCGCCTGGGCCTGGCCCGGGCCGGCACCGGCGCCGGTGCCGGCACCAAACGGGGCGTCCGGCCGCGTGCGCAGCTGCAGCGTGCCCTCGACCAGCGACTGTGTGAGGTGGCGGGCGCCCAGGCAGTCGGAGGGGAACTCCTCGCCGGTCAGGTGCACCAGCCAGACGTCGCAGCCGAGCTGGCCGGCGCGGCTCATCTCGAGGAAGATCGGGGCCGCCAGCATCAGTGCCACCGTCGCCGAGTGGTTGTCGTCGGCGCCGGCGGCGGCGAGGCGCGGCCCGTGGCCGCCGTGCTGGTAGCCGTAGCGGTCTTCCATGTAGGCCGTGTCGTAGTGGTCGGCCATGATCACGGCACGGCCGCGGTCGCGGCCGGGAATGGCGATCAGCAGGTTGCGCTCCTCGAGATGTCCCTGCTGGTTGCCCAGCCAGCCGCCCGACCAGGAGAAGTCGAAGTCGGTCTGCCAGCGGAACGGCAGGTCGCCGGCGGTGGCCTGGCCGTCCATGCCGCGCGTGGCGATCAATTGCCGGTAATGGCCCAGCAGGTAGTCGGCGAGGGCGTCGAGGTCGCGCTGGCGATGGGTGAGCTGCGCCAGGGTGACCGGGTCACGCACGACGTCGGCGTTGTCCTTGTTGACGAAGCGTCCCTCGGCGAGGAAGGCGATGCGCTTCCAGTAGGCTGCCTCGAAGCGCCGGTTGGCGGTGTACCGGAAGGTGAGCGGCTCCGGCTCCTCTTCGCCGTATGCCGCTCCGGCGGCGGGCGCGGGAGGCGCCGCGGCTGCCGCGGCGGCCGCGCCCGCGCCCGCGCCGGTGGCGGCACCGGCGGCCTTCGCCTT
>DATDGZ010000597.1:0-20064 GCA_036521795.1 Thermoanaerobaculia bacterium
GGCCATGGAGGCAGTGCTCCTCGGGAAGTCCTGCTGGTGTGGCTGGTTGCTGTCACAGTCTACGCTGATTCGCGGGCCTGGCCTCTTGCGCCGCCAGATAGGGTACCCAGATCGGGCCGTGAGCTACGACACTGGATCGGCCAGTTGACTCGCCGGGTTGCGACCGCGTATGCTCGGTGGCGTAAACAAGGCGTAAGTCATCCGCGGCCAAGCCTTCTTCGAGAACCGCGGGCGGCTGTCGCCTCGGTCACCCGCGCCGAGCCGCCGCGCCGCAGCATCGAACTGACGGCGAACCGCCGCGCCGCAGAGCCGCCGATCTTTGCCGGCGTCTCCAGCATCGCCCGCGGGAGGGGAGGAAGCACGTCATGTCAAGCGAGAGCGATCGCCGCCAGGGGAACGCGTTCAACGTCGATTTCCTGCAGCGCATGGACGAGATCGGTGAGCCGGACGGCGCGCACGAGGCCGACGTCGCCGGGCCGTGGGCCGTCCGTCCGGTTCTCTACCATGGTGGCACCGGCTTCGCCGTGCTGCGCGAATGGGAGAGCCTGCAGGAGAACGGCGCCGGCGGCGCCGGCACGGGCAATGCTCCGGATGTGCCGTACGCGGTCTTCCGCCGGCGCGAGATGGCCCTGCTCACGGCCGCGGTCCTTCCGGCCACTGGCCGCGAGCTTCTCTTCCGCCTCGACACCGAGCCGGATGCGCAAGGGTTCCCCGTCATCGCCTCCGTCACCCCGAGCAGGGCGGCGCCGGCCCCGCGGGGCGCCAAGGCTCCTGCCAAGGCTCCTGCCAAGGCCCCTGCGATGACCCGCTCGACGCCGGAGACGCCGGAGACGCCGGAGTCGTCCGCGCCCGGGGCGGTGTCGACTCCGGCCGCTGCCGGGCACCTGCGCGACTTCGACGAAGGTCTCGCCTTCGCGCTGCACCTCGCGGCGGCGATCGTGCGCTCGCCGGTAGCCTTGGCGTGGTTGCTCGAGGCTGCCGGCCATGTCGCCCTCGACCAGGCGGGAAGGATCCTGGACCAGCGCGTGCGTTGAGCCTGCGGCCAGGAGCGGCTCTCCCTGGCTCGCCTCCTGAGAGCGCCCTTACGGGGAAGGGTCTGGCGCCGCGATCAGGCGGCCGGCCTCCAGCAGCCGCTTGCCGCGCAGGAACTCCAGCATCAGCTCCCAGATGCGGTCCTTGCGGTCGGTGAGCCGGTGGTCGCCGTCGGCGAAGAAGTGCAGCTCGATGCCGCGGTACGGACAGCGGGTTACGAAGTCGACGACGCTCCGCCAGGGCACCGAGGTGTCGAAGCGGCCCTGAAGGAGCAGCGCGGGAGTGCGATACCGGGGCAGCAGCCGCGCGGTGGAGTGGGCGCGCAGGTCCTCGATCAGCTCCCACCCCAGCTCGCAGGAGACGAGGTCGTTCTCGAAGTGGATGGCCCCCGACTCCTGCCAGGCGCGCGTCCGCTCCGGGCCGGCCCAGGCCAGCAACGAGCCTTCGAGGTCGAGCGCCGGCGCGATGTGCAGGCCGGCCGTCACGCGCTCGGGGTGCTGGGCCGAGAACCACATGCCGGTGCCGCCGCCCATCGAGGAACCGATCAGGCAGACGCGCGGATGCCCTCTCGCCTGCAGCCACGAGGCGACGGCGGCGACGTTCTCGAGGTTGCGCGAGAGGGTCAGCCCCCGCATGTCGCCTCCCGACCGGCCATGGCCCTCGAAGTCGAAGGAGCAGAAGGCGAAGCCGGAGGCGAGCGCCCGGGCCCGGAAGAGCTCGGCCTTCTCGCCGCTCTGCTCCGAGCCGAAGCCGTGGAGGTAGAGGAAGCAAGGACCGGCGGCGTCCGCGGCGGCTGCCGTGCCGCGCGGTCCCTCGGCGGCGGAGTAATGCACCGCGAGGTGGGACGGCGTGCGCCCCGGCCGCACGATGGGGATGATTTCCATTCGCCGTCCGCCTGGTCCGGAGCGGCTATCCTATCCGAGCAGAGAGCGCCGGCGAGTTATGGGAGTAGTCGCGTTTGCCTATTGAAATCGTCAATGCAGTTGGGAGTTGGCCCAGGCTTTATTCTCTGGTAGCATAGCGCCCGATGCTGGGAATCCGGGCGACCACGCCCTTCGAGAAGCGGCTCGGCCATCGCTTCCGTCACCACGGCCTGCTCGAGCTGGCGCTCACCCATCGCTCGCACGCCAACGAGCGCGGGCGCGACGAGCACTACGAACGGCTCGAGTACCTCGGGGATGCCGTGCTCGGGTTGGTGACCGCGGACTGGCTGTACCGCAAGCACCCGGAGCTGCCCGAAGGGGAGCTGTCGCGGCTCAAGGCCCAGCTGGTGAGCCGCGGCACGCTGGCCCGGCATGCCGCCGCCCTGGCGCTGGGCGAGGTGCTGCGGCTGGGGATCGGAGAGGAGCGCTCCGGCGGCCGGGCCAAGCCGTCGCTGCTCGCCGACTCGCTCGAAGCGGTCTTCGGCGCCGTCTACCTCGATGCCGGCCTGCCGGCGGCGGCGAAGGTCATCGACCTCATGCTCGAGCCAATGCTCGAGGTCGAGGAGGGCCGCTCCCAGCTGCTCGACGCCGACGCCAAGACCCGCCTGCAGGAGATCGCCCAGGCCCGCGGCGGCGCGCTCCCCGAGTACCGCCACACCGGCGCCACCGGCCCCGACCACAGCCGCCTCTACCGCGTCGAGTGCTGGCTGGACGGCCAGCTCGTAGGCGAAGGCGAAGGCTCCAGCAAGAAGCAAGCCGAGCAGCGAGCCGCCGCCGGCGCGCTGGCCCACCTCCCGGAGAGCGTGAAGAGCTAGGGCGGGTCCGCGCTAGAATCGCGGCCCTATGAGCCAGTCCATCGAGAGCACCGAGACCCGCGCCGCCGAGCTCGGGGAGCCCATTCCGGTCGACTCCGTCCACGCCCTGTCCCGCCACGTCGGCCGCGAGGTCGAGCTGCCGGGCTGGGTCGACCACCAACGCTCGAGCGGCAAGATCGCCTTCCTGCAGATCCGCACCGCCGGCGGCGTGGTGCAGGCGGTGGCCAGCCGCGCCGAGCTGCCGGCCGAGGACTGGGAGCAGATCGAGCGCGCCACCCAGGAGTCGACCGTGCGGGTGCGCGGCAGGGTGAAGGAGGACCGCCGGGCGCCGGGCGGCGTCGAGATCCAGCTGCTGGGCTTCACCCTGCTCTACCTCACGCAGGACTTCCCGATCACCCCGAAGGAGCACGGCACCGCGTTCCTCATGGAGCATCGCCATCTCTGGCTGCGCTCCACCCGCCAGCGATCCGCGTTGCGGGTCCGCAGCGAGGTCGAGCAGGGCATCCGCGACTTCTTCTACGAGCGCGAGTTCACCCTGATCGATTCGCCGATCCTGACGCCGGCGGCATGCGAAGGCACCTCGACCCTGTTCGAGACCGATTATTTCGGCGACAAGGCCTTCCTCTCCCAGTCCGGCCAGCTCTACCTCGAGCCGGCGGCCGCGGCGCTCGGCAAGGTCTACTGCTTCGGCCCCACCTTCCGCGCCGAGAAGTCGAAGACCCGCCGCCACCTGATGGAGTTCTGGATGGTGGAGCCGGAGGTCGCCTTCCTCGAGTTCGACGGGCTCTGCCGCTTGGCGGAAGAGCTCGTCTGCTATCTTGCGGCGCGGGTGCTCGACCGCTGCCGCGAGGAGCTCAAGGCCCTCGAGCGCGACACCGCCAAGCTCGAGCAGGTGGCCGGGCCGTTCCCGCGCATCACCTACACCGCGGCGATCGACCTGCTCCGCGAGGGGGGCGCCGTCATCCAGTGGGGCGACGACTTCGGCGGCGACGAAGAGACCCTGCTCGCCAGCCGCTTCGAGAAGCCGCTGCTGGTCACCCACTTCCCGGCCTCCTTCAAGGCTTTCTACATGCAGCCGGCGCCGGACGATCCCCGCCTGGTGCTCGGCCTCGACCTGCTGGCTCCCGAGGGCTACGGCGAGATCATCGGCGGCAGCCAGCGCATCCATGACCACGATCTGCTGCTGGCCCGCATCGAGCAGCATCACCTGCCGGTCACGGCGTTCCAGTGGTACCTCGACGTGCGCAAGTACGGCGCCTTCCCGCACAGCGGCTTCGGCATGGGTATCGAGCGCTTCGTCGCCTGGATGTGCGGCCTGAGCCACCTGCGCGAGACCATCCCGTACCCGCGCATGCTGTACAAGATCTATCCCTGACGTGACCGGCGGCGCGGAGCCATCGGCGGGTCGGCGCGGCCGCCTCGTCAACTACGCCACGCTCGGTCTGTTGACGCTGATCTGGGGAACCACCTGGGCGGCGATCCGCCTCGGTCTGCGCGGCATTCCCCCCTTCACCGGCGTGGCGCTGCGCTTCGCGATCGGCGCCGCGGCCCTGCTCGCCGCGGCGCGCGCTCTCGGCGTGCGGCTGCGTGGCGCCGCTTCGCCATGGCGGGTGTGGCTGGTCAACGGCCTGATGACGTTCTTCATCCCTTACGGGTTGGTGTACTGGGCGGAGCAGTGGGTGCCATCCGGCCTGACGGCAGTGCTGTTCGCGACCTCGCCGCTGTGGGTGGCGCTGGCCGCTCACGTCGCGTTACCCGCCGAGCGCCTGCGCGCCGCCACCGCCGCCGGGGTCCTCGTCGGCTTCGCCGGCGTCGCGGTGATCTTCTCGGAGGACCTGCGGGCGCTCGGCGGCCCGCGGGTGGCGGGCGCCGCCGCCCTCCTGCTCATCGCGCCGCTGACCGCCTCCATCGGCATCGTCGCCATGAAGCGCTGGGCCGCCGGCATGCACCCCCTGGCCATCGTCGCGATGCCGATGGCGCTGACCGCCGCCGCCATGGGGTGCGTCGCCCTGGCCACCGAGGCCGGCCAACCGGTTCGCCTCGCCGGCCTGCCGCTGGCCGCGCTCCTCTACCTGGCCCTCTGCGGCTCGGCCCTCAGCTTCACCCTCTACTTCTGGCTGCTCGGCCGCCTCCCCGCGACGACCCTCTCGCTGATCAACTACCTGACCCCGATCGTCGCCCTCCTCATCGGCGGCGCCGCCCTCGGCGAGCCCTTCACCCCCCGCACCCTCGCCGGCTCCGCCCTGGTCGTCGGCGGCGTCGCGGTGGCGATGCGGGTGCGCGGCAGGGAGGTGACACGAGAGCGCAGGCCCACCAGCACTCCACAGTGAGCCAGCGCCGGCGGCGCGTCGTAAGCATCGCTCCGGCGAAAGGTCTCGGGTGCTCTCACGTACTGGAGATCAGACTCTCCATGATGGAGGACTCATGACCGCTCTCAGCAGGAACGCCAGAGTCGCAGGGCTCCTGTACATCGTGGCGTCGGTGGTTGGCGCCGTGCGCCTCATCTACATTCCCAGCGCCTTGATCGTGCATGGGAACGCGGCAGCGACGGTCGACAAGATCGCCGCACACGAGTTGCTCTTCCGCTTCGGCATCGTCACCTACCTGCTCTCCAGTGCTCTGTTCATCTTCGTCACGGTGGCCCTTTACCGGCTCCTCGAGGGAGTCAACCAGGCGCTCGCCGTGCTGATGGTGATCTTGGGTGGCCTCATGCCGGTGCCCATCTTCTTCATCAACATGGCGACCGACGCAGCTGCCCTGCTGTTCGCTCGCGGCGCCGATTCTCTATCCATCATCGACAAGCCGCAGCGCGAGGCCTTCGCCATGCTGTGCCTCGACCTGCATCACCAGCTCGACCTTGCCAACGCGGTCTTCTGGGGCCTGTGGCTCCTGCCATTCGGCCTGCTGGTGTACCGATCGCGCTTCCTGCCCCGCTTCCTCGGCGTCTGGCTGATGCTGGCGTGCTGCGGCTGGTTGGCGTTCAGCGTTACGGGCTTACTGTTCCCCACCTACGAGAGCCAGGTCTTCACCATCGGCCAAGCTCTGACACGCTGGGAGAGCTGGTGACCATGCTGTGGCTCGTGATCATGGGCGCCAAGGAGCCGCGCCTGACGGTGGTACATCCTGAAGACCGGCCCGTTCCACCCGTCCCCCCCGACCGCATCCGGGCATCGCGGTAGAAGAGCAGCCTCGAGCATGCCGCAACGCGGCGTCGAGACGGTTCTTTGCTCAGCCGGTGCCGCAGGCACAGCCCCCGGCGGAGGAGCGTCGCTTGCAGGGGGGGCTTCCCTCGCGCCCCGGTTGTGCTACACTCAAGTCGCACTGCGGCATAACCCGGCGGGCGGGCGCTCGCGGGGGCCGCGCCAGGGGAGAGAACCGACGATGGCGACCAAGGAAGTGCAGGTGAGCGAGCGGGAGTCGAGGAAGGTGGCCGAGGCTTCCCGCGAGACGGAGTGGAAGCAGCCCAGCTTCATGCGCGAGATGTTCCTCGGCAACTTCCGGCTCGACCTCATCGATCCGTACCCGTTACCTGAGCCCGAGCGGCCCGAGTTCGCGGCCTTCTTCAGCGCCCTCAAGGAGCTCTTGCGCACCGAGGTCGACTCGGTCGAGATCGACGCCACCGGCGAGTACCCCGAGCACGTGCTCGACGGGTTCCGCAAGCTCGGCGCCTTCGGCATGAAGATCCCGAGGCAGTACGGCGGGCTGGGGTTCACCAACGTCGAGTACCAGCAGGTGATGCAGCTGTTAGGCGGCATGGACGGCAACATCTCGGCGCTGCTGTCCGCCCACCAGTCGATCGGCGTGCCACAGCCCCTGAAGCTGTTCGGTAGCGAGGAGCTGAAGCAGAAGTACCTGCCGCGCTGCGCGCGCGGCGAGATCTCCGCTTTCGCGTTGACCGAGCCGGAGGTGGGCTCCGACCCGGCCCGCCTGATGACCTCCGCCGAGAAGACCCCCGAGGGCGACGCCTACATCGTCAACGGCCACAAGCTGTGGTGCACCAATGGCACCATCGCGAAGTTGCTGGTGGTCATGGCGCGCGACCCCAAGACCAAGCAGATCAGCGCTTTCGTCGTCGAGACCAGCTGGCCGGGCGTCAAGGTCGAGCATCGCTGCCACTTCATGGGGCTGCGCGCCCTGGCCAACGCGGTGATCAGCTTCACCAACGTGCGCGTGCCCGCCGGGAACCTCATCGGCAAGGAAGGGCGGGGCCTCAAGATCGCCCTGACCACCCTGAACGACGGCCGGCTGTCGATCCCGAACGGCTCGGTCGGCAGCGTCAAGCTCTGTCTCGAGATCTGCCGCAAGTGGGGCAACGAGCGCGTGCAGTGGGGTCGCCCGATCGGCAAGCACGAGGCGGTGTCGCAGAAGATCGCCGACATGGCGGCGATCGGCTTCGCCATGGAATCGATCGCCCATCTCGTCACCGTGATGGCCGACAGCGGCAACTATGACATCCGGCTCGAGGCGGCGGCCTGCAAGGAGTGGAACACCGACCGCACCTGGGAGATCGTCGACGACACGATGCAGATTCGCGGCGGCCGCGGCTACGAGACCGAACGCTCGCTGGCGGCGCGCGGCGAGCAGCCGATCGGCGTCGAGCGCCTGATGCGTGACTACCGCATCAACAAGATCTTCGAGGGTTCGAGCGAGATCATGCACCTGTTCATGGCGCGCGAGGCGGTCGACAAGCACCTCGAGATCGCCGGCCACCTGATCGATCCGGAGAAGGAGCTGGCCGAGAAGCTCGCCGCGCTGCCGAAGATCGCCGCCTTCTACGGCGCCTGGTATCCGTCGCGCTGGCTGGGCTGGGGCCAGTGGCCGCGCTATTCCGAGTACGGTCCGATGGCCACCCACCTGCGCTTCGTCGAGCGCAACACCCGGCGCCTGTCGCGCCAGATCTTCCACGGCATGATCGTCTACCAGGGAGCGCTGCAGAACAAGCAGGCCTTCCTCTTCCGCGTCGTCGACATCGCCAACGAGATGTTCGCGATGGCGGCCGCGGCGGCGCGCGTGCACGCCATGATCGAGGCCGGCGCGCCGCACGCCGAGGAGGCGCTCGAGCTCGCCGACCTGTTCTGCCGCGGCGCCCGCCGCAAGGTGATGCGCCTGCTCCGCGACCTGTGGGCCAACGACGACGCCCGCAAGTACCGGGTCGCGCTGCGCATCCTCGAAGGCCGCCACGCCTGGATGGAGGCGGGGATGCTCCGGCCGGCCACCGCCCCCCCGGTGGTGGAGCAGGAGCAGCCGGCGGCCGAGGAGCGGCCGGCGGCCGCGAGGGTGGCAGCTGCGCAAGCTCTCCCAGGCGGGGAGTCCGAGGCGGCGCCCACTCTGCGGCCGGTGCCGCGACCTCGACCGGCTGCCGCGCACTGAGTACCGAGGGCGAAGGCGAGGGGGTAGCGGCTTCGCGCTGAGCCTTAGAGCGGCCGCCCGGGAGCATTACCGCCGCGCGCTACCGGCGGCGCCTTCGCGCACGAAGCGTGCTCCTTCCTCGAGCACCACGTCCTCGCCGCGGACGTACCAGCGGTCGACGACCGCCGCGGTGAGCGGCACGCGCAGATCGGGTTCGACGCCGCCGCGGCCGCCGGCGTCGGCGTCCACTTCGACCGTACCATCGGCATCCAGCGACTGGGCGTGCGGGAAGATCACCTCCAAGCCGCCCGGCATCCGTACCGATTTCAGTCCGATGCCGAACGACCCGTGCGTGGCGTGGAGGCCGATGACGGCGACTCCGGGCAGCCCCTCGAGCAGCCACGGCAGCGCTTCGCCGGCGCTGACGGTGTCGCCGTCGATCAACACGGCGATCCGGCCGCGGTAGAGCGGCGGCCGCGGCAGGACGGTGATGGCCTGGCGCGGGTCGGGCTCGAACTTGCCGGCGCCGCGATGAAGGTCCTGCCCGCCCTCCCGGCGATAGATCCCGGGCATCTCGTAGAACATGGCCTCGCGCAGCAGCGGGGCGACGAGAGGTGGCACCATCGCGTCCAGGCCGCCGCAGTTGCCGCGCACGTCGACGATCACCCCCGGCAGGCGGTCGGCGGCGAAGCGGGCGAGGGCGCGCCGCAGCGTGCGTCCGGGTAGCGGCGTGCGCAGGGTCGGCAGCTCGAAGCGGATGCGCCCGTAGCCGATTCCCGGGGCCCCTGCGGCTCCCGCGACCCCCGTGGCCCCCGCGGCTCCCGCAGCTCCCGCGCCTTCCGGAGCAAGGGTCCGGGTCTCGAGAGTGCGCCCGAACAGCAGCTCGGCGGCGCGCAGGCAGGGCGGCCGGTCGCGCGGCGCGGGGACGGCCACCAGCTCACGGGTCTCGACGACGGCGGTGTCGCCGTCCACCGCGGCCGTGCTGCCGGTCCCGGCCGCCGCCGCCGCCCCCCCCATGTTGACGCCGCCGCCCCCCGGCGCGGCTCTCGGTTCGCGGAAGGAGATCGTTGCCCTGGTCCCGATCGGCGCCCGGCCGAGCAGGCGGGCTTGTTCCAGGCGAGCGCCCTCGCGCGTGGCCGGCGGGCGCTCGCTCCACAAGACCGGCACGGCGGCCAGCGCCCGGGCGGCGGCCACACCGTTCCACCGCACGATCTCGGCGCCGCGGCGCAGGCCGGCCCGCGCGGCGGGGCCGCCGGCGGCGATCCGGCCGGCCAGCACCCTCCCGTCGTCGAGCTCGACGACCTCGAGACCGAAGGAGCCGCCCACCTCGGCGCGCTCGAGGCCGTCGTCGTCGCCGAACAGGTGCGCGTGGCCGTCGCGCAGACTCCAGACGAGCTCGCGCAGCGCCCGGTACCAGGCGCGCCGGTCGTGCCGCGCCTCCGCGTCGGCCACCCGCGGCCCCAGCTCGCGCTCGAGCGCCGTCCAGTCGATCCCTTTCCAGACGCCGAAGGGGTACTCGCGCGCCAGCAGGCCGCAGAGGCGCGAGAAGGCCGCGCTCCAGCCGAGGCCGCCGAGATCGGTGTGCCGCGGGCGGTCGAGCGAGAAGCCGGCGCCGAGCACGGCGCAGAGCAGCAGGCTGAAAATCAACGCCGGCCGGCGCTGATTCGTCACGGGGCCGCCCCGCGCGCGTGCTTCACGGCACCGTGGACACATGGTAGGGTGAGTGCTCGATGCATCATCTCGGCATGTCCGCGCGGGCATGAAGGCCGTCCTCCCGGCCGATCTCACCCACGCCGGCAACGGCGGCGGCTCTCGGCCGGTGCCTCGGGTTGGCGAGCTGCCGGACCCGGTGGCCCGGGCCGGCGAAGTGGTGGTGGCGATCCATGCCGCCGGCCTCAATCGCGCCGACCTGATGCAGCTGGCAGGCCATTATCCACCGCCGCCCGGCGAGAGCGACGTGCCGGGGCTCGAGTGCGCCGGCCAGATCGCCGTCGTCGGCGAGGGCGTGGACCGCTGGCAGGTGGGGATGCGCGTGATGGCGCTGCTGGCCGGCGGCGGCCAGGCGACGCGCGTGGCGGTGCCCGCCGGCCAGCTGCTGCCGCTGCCCGAGAACCTCTCCTTCGTCGAGGGCGGAGCGCTCCCCGAGGCCGGCCTGACCGCGTGGACCAACCTGGTCGCCGAGGGCGGCCTGGTGACCGGCGAGGTGGTGCTGATCACCGGCGCCACCGGCGGCATGGGCACCTTCGCGGCGCAGCTGGGGCAAGAGCTCGGCGCCCGGGTCATCGCGGCGGCGCGTGACACCGGCCGGCTGGAGCTGCTGCGGTCCCTCGGCATCACGGAGCTGCTCACCGACGACGACGAGCTGCCGGCGCGAGTGCGCGATGCGACCGGCGGACGGGGCGTCGACCTGGTCTTCGACCTGGTGGGCGGCGGCCGCCTGCCGGCGCACCTCGCGGCCCTGAAGAAGGGCGGCCGCCTGGTGCTCATGGGGATGCTCGCCGGCCGCACCGCCGAGCTCGACCTGGAGGCCTTGCTGCGCCGCCGCCTGCGGATCATCGGCTCGGTCCTGCGCGCGCGCTCACGCGACGAGAAGGCACGCCTGGTCGCCGGGTTCGGAGCTTTCGCGGTGCCGCGCCTGCGGGCCGGCCGCCTGCGGCCGGTCGTCGACCGCGTGCTGCCGCTGGAGGATGCGGCCCTGGCGTACGCGGCGCTGGCGAAGGGCGGGGGCTTCGGCAAGATCGTCCTGACGATGACGTGAGCCGCTCGAGGCGCGGCGTCTTGCAAGATTTACAGGCCTGCCGGCGCCGGGCCGGCGCCCCGATCCGCGGAGCTGAAGGAGAGCGATGGCATGCGCGTTGCTTTTCCTCCTGACGTCGTAGCCAGGATATGCAATCGCCCTACGACAACTCAAGGAGGTAGCTCCATGAACTTCATCATCTGGCTCATCGTCGGCGGCTTGATCGGCTGGATCGCCAGCATCGTCATGCGGCATCCGGAGGGCGTGCTGATGGATGTCGTGGTCGGCATCGTCGGCGCCGTGCTCGCGGGCTTCCTGCTCTCGCCGGTGTTCGGCGTCAGCACGATCAACCAGGCCAACTTCAGCGCTGCCAGCCTGCTCGTCTCACTGCTCGGCTCCGTCATCCTCCTGGCCATCGTGAACCTCTTCCGCCGCGGCGCCGTAAGATAGCCCGCCGCGGCCGGCACAGTATCGCCGGCACCCTGGCCGCGGCGAGAGGCCGGCTCGCCGCGGCGCGCTCACTCCCCAGCCGGTCCTGGCCCGCCGCCGTAACAAAGCGACCGCACCTGCGTATGGAGAACGGGCGCGGGCCCGCGGTGGGCCCGGGTCCTCCCGCGTCCGACGAGGAGACCCCCCGATGCGCAGTCACGGAATGATCGTTCTGTCCGCCGGCACCTTGCTGCTCGCCTGCGCCGCGGTTGCCGCCACCGCCCGGGCCGCGGCCCCGGCCTCCGGCCTCGAGTCACGGCGAGCAGCCTTGAGAGCGCTGCTCGACGAGCAGTGGCAGTACCACCTGAAGGTCAGCCCGGAGCTCGCCTCCTACATCGGGGACAAGCGCTACAACGATCAGCTGAGCGATCTCTCGCAGGCGCAGATCGACCGCGAGCTCGCCAAGGCGCGCGAATTCCTGGCCCGCTTCGAGGCCGTCGACACCGCCGGCTTCCCCGAGCAGGAGGCGCTCGACAAGGTGCTGATGGTGCGCAACCTGCGCGAGCTCCTCGACGAGGCGCGGTTCAAGGATTGGGAGATGCCGGTCAACCAGCTCAGCGGCATTCACATCGAGGCGCCGACGCTCGTCGAAGTGCTCACCTTCACCGGCGCCAAGGACTACGACGACCTCATCGTCCGGTACCACAAGCTGCCGCTCGCGTTCGACCAGACCGTCGAGCAGATGCGCAAGGGTCTCGCCGATGGCTTGATGCCGCCGAAGTTCCTGCTCGAGAAGGTCGCCGGCCAGGCGGCGGCCATCGCCGGCCAGAAGCCCGAGGACACGGCCTTCGCCGAGCCGCTCGCCAAGTTCCCGGCCGCGGTCCCCGCCGCCGAGCAGGGACGCATCCGGCAGGCGATGCTGGCCGCCATCCGCGACGACGTGCTGCCCGCCTACCGGCGGTTCGCGGACTTCGTCAAGAACGAATACGCGCCCAGGGGACGCGCCGAAGCCGGGATGTGGTCGCTGCCTGACGGCGCCGCGCGCTATGCCTTCCAGGTCAAGTCCAACACCACCACCGACCTGACACCCGAGCAGATCCACCAGATCGGCCTGCGGCAGGTCGCCGAGATCGAGCGGCAGATGACGGCCATCGCCTCGCGTCTCGGCTACGCCGACCTCGAGAGCTTCAACGCCAAGGTGCAGAGCGATCCTGCCCTCAGAGCCCGGTCGCGCGAGCAGATCCTCGATCTCTACCGCGGCTACATCGACGGCATGTACGCCAAGCTGCCGGAGCTCTTCGGGCGCCTCCCCAAGGCGAAAGTGGAGGTGGTCCCGGTCGAGGCCTTCCGCGAGAAGGAGGCGGCAGGCGCCAACTACCAGCCCGGCACCATCGACGGCTCCCGTCCCGGCCGCGTGCAGGTCAATACCTATGATCCGACGGCGCGCAAGACCATCTCGATGGAATCCACCGCCTACCACGAGGGCGTTCCCGGGCATCACCTGCAGATCTCGATCGCGCAGGAGCTGCCGACCCTGCCGCCGTTCCGGCAGCACGGCATCTACACGGCTTTCGTCGAGGGCTGGGCGCTCTATACCGAGCGGCTGGGCAAGGACGTCGGGTTCTATACCAATCCCTACAACGACTACGGCCGGCTGCAGGACGAGATGCTGCGCGCCATCCGCCTGGTGGTCGACACCGGGTTCCATTACAAGCGTTGGACCCGCGAGCAGGTCGTCCAGTTCTTCCACGATCATTCGGCCCTCGACGAGGTCGAGGTGCAGAACGAGACCGACCGCTACATCGTCTGGCCCGGCCAGGCGCTCGCCTACATGGTCGGCCAGCTGAAGATCCTCGAGCTGCGCGATCGCGCCCACCGGCAGCTCGGCGCGCGGTTCGACATCCGCGCCTTCCACGACGAAGTGCTGGGCGCGGGCGCCCTGCCGCTCGACGTGCTCGAGGCGCGAATCGACCGGTGGATCGCTGCCGGTAAGGGCGGAGCGGCCCAGGGCGCCAAGTAACAGGCGGTGGGACGCCGAGGGAAACGGACCCACTACCAAGGAACAGCCGCCTCAGGACTCGTCGAGCAGAGTCTGCCTGGCGGCGGCGAGGACGTCCTCCCAGCCGCCGCGGTCGTTGGTCTCGACCAGGCCTTCGAGGTGCGCCAGCGCTTCGCGGGTCGCGCGATAGACGTCGGTCCGGTAGGGGTTGAGGCGCTGGATGTCGAGGTAGAGGTCGGCGTCCTCGCCGAGCACCGAGCGGGCGGTGGCCGCCTGGCGCAGGAAGGTGGTCGAGGCGCAGGCGTGGAGCTCCGCGGGCGCGATGCCGCTGCGGCAGAGCGCGGCGCCGAAGAGCAGGTTGGCGAGGTGGGCGAGGCCGAGCAGCCAACCCATCAGCCGGTCATGATGCGCGAAGGGCACCGCCACCAGCCTGGTGTAGGGATGCGACAGGAACGGCTCGACGGCCCGCCGGTCGCCGTCCGTCTCGTCCTGGGCCGCCAGCACGAAGGTCAACGGCTCGTAGAGCGACTTGCCGGGTCCGAACATCGGGTGCAGGGCGGCGACCCGCACGCCGTCGCGGCGGGCCTGCTCCAGGGCCGGCACCAGCGGCGTCTTGATGGAGGAGATCTCGACGAGCAGCGGCCGGCGCCCGCCCGGGAGCGCCGCCGCCGCCGCCGCCAGGCCGGCGACCACCGCCGCGGTGCGCGCCAGCGGCACGGCGACGAGCACCGCCGCGTAGGCGTCCAGCTCCGGCACCTCGGCCAGCGCGGCGTAGCGGCCCGGCCGCGCCGCCAGGCCGGCGAAGGCCGGGTCCAGCAGGTCGCAGCGGTGCCCGCCGAGGTCGAGGAAGGCGTGGAACCAGGCACCCATGCCTCCCGCCCCGCCGACGATCAGCACGCGCTCACCGCGCCGGGCGCGCAGCTCCACACCGACCCGGTGCTGGCGCTCGACCGACCCGCGGATGATGGCGCGGAAGACCGCTTCGAGCACCTCCTCGGAGACGCCGCAGCTCTCGGCCTGCTGCCGCGCTCGGCGCAGGACCTGGTCCTCGACGTCGCGGACCACGATGGGTGCGCCGCGCTCGGCTTTCAGGCGGCCGACCTCGCCGGCGATCTCCATCCGCCGCCGCAGCAGCTCGAGCAGGGCGCGGTCGAGGTCGGCGATGGCGTCGCGCAGCGGCGGCAACGGGTCGGGTGGGGTCATCGCTCCTCCATGCGCGCGGCACGATCTCAGCCCACGGTCAACTGGCAGAGCAGGATATTGTCACCGAAGGAGCGGGAATCCGGCCACCCGAGCCGCAGGAGCTTCCGGCGCAACCGCGGCGCGGGACGTCCGATCGAGCCGGCGTCGAACCACCAGACCTTGGTGCCCGGCGCGAGGTGGTAGGTCTGCGCGAGACTGGCCAGCTCTTCGTCCAACTCCTCGGGTTGCAGGCTCCACTGCTGTGGGCCCGTGGTGATGGCGACGTAGGGGCCACAGTCGCTCTTGGCCAAGGGCAGCATCGCCCCGACCTGAACGATACCGTGGCCGCAGGCGTAGAAGCCGAGCAGCAGTCCACTCTGATAATCGGCGAGGAGGATGGATCCCGGCGGCGCCGACGCTCGCAGGTCAGCCACCGCCTCATGCATCGAGGCGCGGTCACGCTCTGCCCCGGCCGGCGGCATGGCCCGGGGGAAGGCGGGGAAGAAGTTGCAGAGCGCCAGCAAGGCGGCGGCCGAGAGCGGCTTGATCCACTCTCGGGCCGGCTGCCATGCCGCCAGCCCGAGGCTCGCGCCGCTCAGGGCAAAGAGCGCCAAGAAGGCGTCGTGCCGCGTCCCGCCATAAGGATAGAGCCCGGCCAGGGCGGTGCCACAGCTCACCACGAAGGGAAGGCCGAGCAGCAGGGCGAGCTGGCGCGGCCGCGGACCCCGCTCATGAACAGGTCCCTGCCGTCTCAGCAGCGACGCCAGACCGACCAGAAATGCCAGCAAGGCCAGCGCCCCGCCGACGCCATTCCCGAGGAGGAACGTAAAGACGCGCCAGGTCTGCGCCCAGGCGAAGACCGCGGCGTTTCCTTCTCCGGGGTGGTAGATGGATTGCCGCAGCCAGGTCTCGGCGATGCGCTGCGGCATCCCGATCTGCCGCAGGCGCGCCACGTGGGTGGCGAGGAAGTAGGCGGTGAGAGCCAGTGCCGCCGCCTGGCCGCCCATCCAGGCCGCGAATGCTCGCGGACTCTTCCCGTAGGGATATTGGCGCACCAGGAGGTAGACGCCCATCGCGAGAGCGAAGATCAAGGAAGAGTAATGGGTGAGCAGCGCCCCCAAGAGCGACAGGGAGAACAGAATCATCCATCGCCACGAATCCTCCCGCAGCGCGCGCTCCGCGAGATAGAGGCAGGCTGACATGAAGAACAACAAGAGCGCATATTGCCGGATCTCGGCAGACAGCTCGATGAGGGCGGGGGCGAAGGCGCACAGCAGCAGGCCCACCAGGGCCGTGGAGCGGTCCGTGACTTGCTCGAGCCATTGATAGACGACCCAACAGCAAGCCGTTCCCGCCAGGACCGAGGGCAGGCGCAGCATCAGCTCCGACTGTCCCAGCGAACGCCAGGAATAGAGCAGCAGGACCAGCAACGGCGGGTGGGCGTTGGTGAGAGCGGCCCGGTATGCGGCGCTCACGGAGGTCTGACTGGCCAGCAGGAGATGCAGGGCCTCGTCAGGATGGAGGAAGGACGCCTGGGCCCGGGCCAGCCTCGCGGCCAGGCCGCCGGCCAACGCCAGCAAAGGTAGGAAGCTCGCGACAGCCGTGGCGCGCGGCGGCGGGTCGGGAGTCGTCTCGGGGTGCATCGTTCGGCAAATTCGATGCGAAGGCGATGGTCCGCCATCATAGACGATCCCCGGAGCCGAGCTGTGGCCCCGTGGTAAGCTCCGGGCGGTCCGAGAGCCCGACCGCCATGAGCCCAGATCCGAGCGCCGCCGACGCCGTCCTCCCGGGCGCGTCTTCGGTGCCCTACCCGACGGCGTTCTTCGGCCACCCGCGCGGCCTGGCGACGCTCTTCTTCACCGAGTTCTGGGAGCGGTTCAGCTTCTACGGGATGCGCGCCATCCTGTTCCTGTTCATGACCGCCGGCGTGCTCCAGGGCGGCCTGGGCTTCGACACCCCGCGGGCGGGGGCCGTCTACGGGCTCTTCACCGCGTCGGGATACCTGATGTGCCTGCCCGGGGGCTGGATCGCCGACCGTCTGCTGGGCCAGCGCCGTTCCGTGCTTCTCGGCGGGTGCCTCATCTCGGCCGGCAACTTCTCGCTGGCGATCGACAACCTCAGCGCCTTCTATCTCGGGCTGATGCTCATCGTCATCGGCACCGGCCTGCTCAAGCCGAACGTCAGCACCATGGTGGGCGAGCTCTACCCCAGCGACATGGCGCGGCGCGACGCCGGGTTCTCGATCTTCTACATGGGCATCAACCTCGGTGCCTTCCTCGCGCCGCTGATCTGCGGCCCGCTGGGCGAGCAGGTGAACTGGCACCTGGCCTTCGCGGTGGCGGGCGCGGGGATGGCGCTCGGCGTCGTGCAGTATTCGCTGGGTGGCAAGTACCTGGGCGCGGCCGGGCTGCTGCCGAACGCCGAGCTCGACGCCGCCAACCCGGGTGGGCGCGGCAGGGCGTGGAAGCTCCTGGCCGGCGCCTGCGGGCTGCTGGTGGTGCTGGTGGCGCTGGTGGCGACCGGCGTGATTCCGCTCACCCCGCAGCGTATCGCCCTGGGCGCCACGGTGGCGATCATCGGGCTCGCGGTGGCCTACTTCGTGTTCCAGGTCGCTGCCGGCGGCCTCGACCGGGACGAGACCAAGCGCATGCTCGCGGTCGCCGTCCTGATCCTGTTCTCGGCGCTGTTCTGGGCCGGCTACGAGCAGGCAGGCTCGTCGCTGAACCTGTTCGCCGAGCGCCTGACGAACCGCAACGTCCTCGGCTGGAACATGCCGGCGAGCGTGCTGCAGGCGGTCAACCCGCTGTTCGTCATCGCCCTCGCGCCGGTCTTCGGCTTGATCTGGCTCCGCCTCGGCCGCCGCAATCCTTCCAGCCCGACGAAGTTCGCCCTCGGCCTGCTGTTCAGCGCGCTCGGCTTCCTGACCATGGTCGGGGCGTCGCTCGCCAGCGTCGGCCATGCGGTGGCCGGCCACGGCCTGGTGCCGCACCTGGTGAGCCCCTGGTGGCTGGTGCTGACGTACCTGTTCTCCACCTGCGGCGAGCTGTGCCTCTCGCCGGTCGGGTTGTCGGCCATCACCAAGCTGGCCCCGCACCGGAAGGTCAGCCAGATGATGGGGATCTGGTTCATGTCGCTGTCGCTCGGCAATATCATCGGCGGCCAGGTCGCCGGGCGCTTCGAAGCGTTCCCCCTGTTCGAGATCTTTGGCGTGGTGGCCCTGGTCTCCGGGGCGGCCGGGCTGATCCTGATGCTCCTGGTGCGGCCGATGCGCGCGCTGATCGGCGGGGCCGAGTAGGCCCCGGCCCGTGAATCCGGGAGTCGTGGCCGCGGAGCCCCAGGGCTTGCCTGCCGCTGGCGCCCCGCGGCCGCGGATCGACGCGCTGGTCGTCGCCCTGGCCCGCCTGGTGGCGCGAATCTTCTTCCGCGAGATCGAGGTGGTCGGCGCCGCGCGCCTGCCACCGTCCGGGCCGCTGCTGGTGGTGGCCAACCACCAGAACGGCATGATCGACCCGCTGCTGATCGCCGCCACCCTCCCGGCGGGCGGACCGGGAGGGGCCGGCGGACGCCGCGCATCCGGCGGCCGCATGCCGCGCTTCCTGGCCACCCACCTCGCGTGGCACAACCTGGCGCTGCGTCCCTGGTTGCAGCTCGGCGGCGTCATCCCGATCTACCGCCCGAAGGACGTCGGCGCCGCCGTCGATCCTGCCCGGAACGTGGCGTCCTTCTCCCGCTGCCACGAGCAGCTCGCCCGTGGCGGGGTCGTCGCCCTCTTTCCGGAAGGCATCAGCCATAGCGAGCCGTCGCTGGTGCCGCTCAAGACCGGCGCCGCGCGCATCGTGCTCGAGGCGGCGCGGCGGTTCCCACGCCTGTCGCCGCTCATCGTGCCGATCGGCCTCACCTTCGAGGCAAGGGGAACGTTCCGCTCGCGTGCGCTGCTGGAGATCGGGGAGCCGATCGATCCTGCTCACGAGATCGCGCTCGATCGCAATGATGCAAGTGATGCCAAGGATGCGCAGGATGCGAAGGATGCGAAGCAGGGCGTCCGCGCCCCCGGCGCAGCCTCGGCCCCCGCCGTGCGGGCGTTGACGGCACGGATCGATGCGGGCCTCAAGGCGGTGACGCTCAACTACGGCTCGTGGGAGGAAGCGTGCCGCATCGGCAGGGCGGCGGAGCTGTTCTCGCCGGCGCCCTCCGGGGCCGCCGCGGTTGCCGCGGTCGCCGCCGGCACCGGCGCCGGCCTGCCCGGCGAGCCGGCGCTCGCCGAGCGCTTCTCGCTGCATCGCGCCCTCATCGAGGGGTACGCCGAGCTTCGCCGGCGTCATCCGGAGCGCACGGCGGCGGCGGCCGTGGCGGTCGACCGCTACGACCGTATGCTCGGCGCGCTCGGCGTGCGTGACGACCAGGTCGCCGCCAGCTACCCGGCGGCTCCCGCCGTCCTCTGGGTGGCCCGCACCGTGCTCCGCCTGCTGGTCTACCTGCCGCTGGCGGTCGTGGGAATCGTCCTCAACTGGCTGCCCTACCGGGTGGTGGGGGAGATCGCCGCCCGTGCCGCCCGCACGCCGGACGTTCCCGCCTCCTTCAAGGTCTTCGGCGGCATCGTCCTCTTCCCGCTGGCCTGGCTGCTCGAAGCCGCCCTCGCCGCCTCGCTGGCCGGGCCGCCCTCGACGTGGCGCGCCGGCGCCGCGCTGCTCACCCTCGCGGCCGCCCCGCTCACCGGCTGGATCGCGCTGCGTTTCGACGACCGGCGGGGGCAGCTCTGGCGCGAGGCGCGCGCCTACCTGCTGCTGCGGACGCGGCGGGCGATCGCCACCGAGCTGCGGGTCCGCCGGGCTGCCGCCGCCCGCGAGGTCGCGACGCTGGCCGATCTCTACCAGGCGCCGGCAGGCGCCGGGCCTGGAAGGCGCGGCGGGGCGATGGGTGCTTGACCAGGCAGGCGCGGACCTCTGAGATTGGCGGGCTATTGATAGTCGCTGGCGAGCTGGTCGAGGAGCTTCCTGCAGAGCCCACCAAGAATGGCGGGGTCGATGCGGCCGCTGGCAATGGTGTCGCGGATGCTCCGGGCCGTCGCGAGGGACTGGGGATCGAGGCTGTCCGCATCCTTTCCGCCGGGTCGCATCGCCGCGTCCAGCACTCGCAGGGTCGCGGGCTCGCGGAAGAGGTCCGCGCGGCCGTTCTCGCCGGCGAGGCGGCATGCCTCGGTCCAGCGGCCGAGCTCGACCATTCGCGGGTCCTCGAGCAGCTCCGCCATGGCTTTCTTCTCCGCGGCCGCGGCGGCCGCGAGCAGCGTGGGCGTTGGTACGCTCTGCCTGATCTTGTTCCCCATCTCGCTGTAAGCAGCGGTCAACTCGGGGGCAGGCAGGGGCACACGCTCGAGGAGCACGTGGAGGCGGCTCAGCGCATACTCTGCGTCGCCCTGGTTGCGGCTCGCCAGGGCCAGCCGCAGATCGAGGAACCCCACTCCCAGTTGGAAGGCCTCGCGCTCGGTCGGCAGGTCTGGCAGCTCCTCCGCGCCCGTGCCTCCCCGCATCCTCTTCCCCCAGGGGACCTGCATCGGCGCAACCGGGCCAACCAGGCTGGCCAGCTGCTCCGTCGAGGGTC
>DATDGZ010000598.1:0-11313 GCA_036521795.1 Thermoanaerobaculia bacterium
GTGATTGCGCGCCGAGATGGTGTCGATGCGCGAGAAGCGCGGGTGCTCGAGGCGGCGGGCGAGCACCAGGTGGCCGACGAGCCAGGTCTTGCGCACCATCAGCGCGGCGAACGACATCCGCACCTGGAAGGCGATGCGCGACTTTTCCGGCACGATCACCGCCGGCCCGATCGCGTTGACCAGGCGGACGAAGTCCTCGAACAGGAGGCGTACCAGCTCGCTCTTGCCGGCGAAGTGCGGCGCGAGCTCGTGGCGGCCGCAGAAGTGGGACTGGTTGCGGTTGGCGAACGCCCTGCCGCAGCGCGGACACGACCACAGCGCGCCGCCGGGTGGGTCTGGCAAGGGATCGCCGGCTCGTTCGACCATGCGGAAGCCTCGCCGCGAAGTCTACCGGAGGTCCGAGGCGCCCGTGCCGCCTCGCGAGAACGCAACGCGCTCGCTGCAGGCAGGTGAGACCCCGGTCAGCCGGACCAGCCGACCGGGAGTAGAATCGCCACGTGATCCCGAGACAGCTGCGGGAGCTGTGGGCCGCCGCGTGGGAGGCTCCCGACTCCCAGACGCGCGACTACGGGCGCGAGGGCGAGATCGTCTTTGCGCGGTTGCGGCTGGTGATCGTCGCAGTCATCGCCCTGATCCCGCTCAAGAGCGTCCTGATCGACCGGCGCAATTCCGACAACTGGGTGGGCCTGGCGGTCGCGGCGGTCGCGCTGTTGATCGGCGCAGCCGTGCTGGGGCTGGCGCGCCGGCCGGCCCCGCCGCGCTGGCTGGGGCTGTTCTCGAGCCTGCTGGACGTCAGCCTGGTGAGCGCCGTCAACGCCGGGTTCCTGGCCGCCGGGCACCCGCTCACCGCCACCAACAGCCAGGTCGTCTTCAGCATCTACTTCCTCACCATCACCGCCACCTGCCTGCGGCTCGACACCCGCGTCTGCCTGGCCGCGGGCGCGGCGTCCATCCTCGAGTACAGCGCGCTGGTCGTGTGGGCCGCGGCGCACTGGGACCTCGCCGGGCCCGCTTTCGCCCACGACCGCTACGGCACCTTCAACTGGGACAACCAGGCCGGCCGCCTGCTGCTGCTGGCCCTGGCGACCGTGCTCGCCTGGATCATCGTCTCGCAGGCGGACCGCTACTGGCGCGATTCGGTCTTCGACCGGCTCACCGGCCTGCCGAACCGGCGCTACATCGAGAGCCTCCTCGACCAGGCCATGGCGGCCGCGCGCCGCACCCGGCGGCCGCTGGTGCTCGCCCTCGCCGACCTCGACCATTTCAAGCAGATCAACGACCGTCACGGTCACGCCGCCGGCGACGAGGTGCTGTGCCACGCCGCCTCGACCCTGAGCCGGGCCTTCCGGCGCAGCGACGTCATCGCGCGTTACGGCGGCGAGGAGTTCGTGATCCTCTTCCCCGAAGCCGAGCCGGCCGCCGCGGCCGAGCGCCTGGAGCAGCTGCGGGCCGACGTCGCCCGACATTCCGTCCCGGTCTCCGGCGCCGAGGTGCCGATCACGCTCAGCGTCGGCCTGGCGGTCTTCCCCCAGGACGGCGAGTCGCCAGCCGAGCTGCTGGCCTGCGCCGACCAGCGCCTCTACGCCGCCAAGCGCGCCGGCCGCAATCGCGTCCAGGGACCGTGAGTCATCGCCAGGGCGCCATACCTGACGCTGTCTTCGATATCCCTGTTGCAGTTCTGCCATCTGGATCGTAAGATCACGGGTAGAGAATAAGAACCGTGAGGCGGCGCCAGACCGGCCACGACCCAGGCCGGCCGCCCGCTCAGATCCAGGGAGGGCACCAGACCATGTCGGTCGACTTCGACGTCCCGGAATCCTGGCCGGAGGAGCAGCCCGAGAGCGGGCCGGCGAGCCGGCCGGAGGACACTCCGGAGCCCACCGCCGCCGCCGGCACCGGCGCCGCCGCACCCGCCGCGGCCGCCACGGCCGGACCGGCGCCTGCCGCCGCCGCGGCACCGGTCCCGATCGCACCGGCGCCCGCCGCCGTCGCGCCTCCCCTCGCTGCCGTGCCGGTAGCTGCCGCCGCCGCGGCTCCGGCCTGGAACCTGGCGCAGCGGCTCGCCTTCCGCTTCGTCTTCTGCTACCTGCTGCTCTACAACCTGCCCTTCCCCCTCTATCTGCTCGACCTGCTCCCCATCCCGGGCCTCGGGGCCGCCTTCATGGCCTACCACAAGTTCTGGAACGCCGTCGTGCTCTGGACCGGCGCGCACGTCCTCCATCTCGCGCATCCCATCCAGGACCTCCGCGGCAAGACCGGCAGCGGCGATACGACGTTCGACTGGGTCAAGCTCCTCTGCTTCGTGGCGTTCGCGGCCCTCGCCACGCTCCTGTGGACGCTCGCGACGCCGCGCGGGAAGGCCCGGGAGCACCGGCGCCTGCACGAGTGGCTGCGGATCTACGTGCGCTATGCGCTCGGCACCATCCTGCTCGGCTACGGCACGTCCAAGGTCATCAAGACCCAGTTCCCCTTCCCGTCGCAGGACCGGCTGCTGGAGCCCTTCGGCCAGGCGTCTCCCATGGGCCTGCTGTGGACGTTCATGGGCGTCTCGACTCCCTACACCGTCTTCGCCGGCGCGATGGAGGTGCTGGGCGGTGTGCTGCTGTTCTTCCGGCGCACCACGACTCTCGGTGCGCTGGTGACGATCGCGGTGATGACCAACGTGTTCATGCTGAACATGTGCTACGACGTGCCGGTCAAGCAGTTCTCGCTGCACCTGCTGTTGATGGCCGTCTTCCTGCTCGTCCCCGACCTGGGCCGGCTGGCCAACGTGCTGGTACTCCACCGCCCCACCGAGCCGGCGAGCCTCGCGCCGCCCTGGCCCGCGCGCTGGGCCCGGATCGGCGGCCTGGCGCTGTGCGTCCTGTATCTCGGTTACGTCCTCTTCACCGAGATCCAGGGCAGTCTCGAGATGCAGAGCCAGTTCGGCCCGGGCACGATGGCGAAGCCGCCCATCTATGGCGCCTTCGAGGTCGAGGAGCTCGTCCGCAACGGCCAGACCGTGCCGCCGCTGCTCACCGACACCACCCGCTGGCGGCGCTTGACGTCGTTCTACCCCCAGGTGCTCTCGGTGCGCTTGATGGACGATACCCAGCAGCGATTTACCTCCGAATACTCCCCGGCGAAGCACAGAGTCGCGCTCTCCCCCTTCGATGAGAAGGGCGCGAAGGGGGCCTTCACCTACTTCTCACCCGACAAGGACCACCTGGTGCTGCAGGGGACCCTGAGCAAGGACACGCTCACGGTCAAGCTGCGGCGGCTCGACCCGTCGCGGTTCCTCCTGGTGAGCCGGGGCTTCCACTGGGTCAGCGAATACCCATATAACCACTGAGCCCGATGGCAGGCGACGCCAGGGTCTCCCTCTGCCCGCCCTGGCGGAGACTGGCATGCCGCGTGCAGCGCGGCATGGGTCGGAGCCATCTCTCGCCATCGGCAAGGAGGCGCCGCCTTGGGAGCAGGGGAAAGCAGGCCACGGGACCCGGCGCCACATCGCGGTGAGCCGGCGCGCGCGCGCGCCGCCGGCGCCAGGAGCGGGCGGCTCTCCCGGTTGCTGCTGGCGATCGCGACGATCGCCGTGATCGCCCCGGAGCTGGGCTGCACCAGCACGGCGACGAAGCGGCACGACTATCACTTCAACCACCCCGTGCCGCCGGAGGACCTCGCCTTTCGCCGTTCGCTGGACAGCTTCGGCAACCTGATGGTCAAGGGCAACCGCGCCGAGCTGTTGCAGAACGGCGACGAGATCTTCCCGGCCATGGTGCAGGCGATCGATGGCGCCAAGCGGACGATCAACCTCGAGTCCTACATCTTCAGCGACGATCAGGCAGGCGCCCTGATCACCAACGCTCTCGTGGAGGCCGCGCGGCGAGGCGTCGAGGTGCGGGTGCTGGTCGACGGCACCGGCGGCCACCCCGGAAAGCTGGCCGGGCAGATGAAGCAGGCGGGCATCGACCTCCGCGTCTACCACCCGGTGCGGCCGTGGAACATTGTCCGCATCGGCCAGCGGACGCACCGCAAGATCCTGGTCGTGGACGGCACCGTGTGCTTCACCGGCGGCCTCGGCATCGAGGCGCGGTGGCTGGGGAATGCCCGCAATCCGAACGAGTGGCGCGACACCCAGGTGAGGGCGACGGGCCCGGTCGCGGCGCAGATGCAGGCGATCTTCGGCGAGAACTGGACCTACACCACCGGCGAGATCCTCGCCGGCAACAAGTTCTACCCGCCGATCGAGCCGGCGGGAGAGCTCGAGGCCCAGGCGGTGAAGGTGTCGCGGGGCGACTCCTCCTCGCTGGCCAAGATGCTCTACTACGTGGCGATCGAGTCGGCGGTCAAGTCGATCCACATCCAGAACGCCTACTTCCTCCCCGACAACCAGATCCGCGAGGCGCTGGTCAAGGCCGTGCACCGCGGCGTCGAAGTGCGGATCATGGTCCCCGGCAAGCACATCGACGTGCCGGCCGTGCGCATGGCCTCGCGCCACCACTACGGCGAGCTGCTGCAGGGAGGAGTCAAGATCTACGAGTACCTCGACACCATGATGCACAGCAAGTCCGCCGTCTTCGACGGCATCTTCGCCATCGTCGGATCGATCAACTTCGACACCCGCTCGATGGAGAAGAACGCCGAGGAGAGCCTGACCTTCTACGACCGCGGCTTCGCGGCCAAGGTCGAGGCGATGTTCGACCAGGACATGAAGCACTGCCGCGAGCTCAACTACGAGCGCTGGAAGCAGCGCGGCTTCAACGACCGGTTCCTCGAGCTCCTCTCCGGCCTCTTCTCGCCGTTCTACTGAGCCGCGGCGACCTCGACGGCGTCGGTCCACACCCGGGAGACGCCGGAGCGGCTGCCGGACCAGAAGACCCGGAAGCGGCCGTCCGCGGCTGGCGGCGGCCAGCAGCATGGGCATCAGCCCGCGATGATAGGCTTCGCGGCACGACGGAGCGAACCACCATCGGCGCGCGGATCATCGTCAACGGCACGGAGCGGCAGGTCGAGGCAGCGCCCGAGGAGAGCCTGCTCGAGGTGCTGCGCGACCGCCTGCAGCTCACCGGCACCAAGTACGGCTGCGGCGAGGGGCAGTGCGGCGCCTGCACGGTGCTGCTCGACGGCCGCGCCACGCGGTCGTGCCGCGTCACCCTGGCCGAGGCGGCGGGCAAGCAGGTCACCACCATCGAGGGCCTCGAACGCCACGGACGGCTGCATCCCGTGCAGGCCGCGTTCCTCGAGGTCGAGGCCTTCCAGTGCGGCTACTGCACGCCGGGCATGATCATGGCGGCGGTCGCGCTGCTCGAGAGCCAGCCCGAGCCGAGCGAGGAGGACGTCGCCAGGCGGCTGGTGGGCAACGTCTGCCGTTGCGGGACCTATTCGCGCATCGTGGCGGCCGTGAGGCTGGCCGCGCGGACGATGCGCCGGGAGCCCGCGCGATGACGTCCATGACGCCCATGACGTCCATGACGCGGGCAACGCCATGACGCCGACAACGCCGGACCCCGAGCTCGAGCTCGAGCTGCGCGAGCACGAGCTGGCCGGCCGGCTGCATCGGTTCGAGGTCGATCGCCGCGACTTCCTGAAGACCCTGGGCGGCGGCCTGCTGGTTTGCCTCTGGGCGCCCGCCGCACAGGCCCAGAGCGCCGCCGCCGCGATCGCCGCCGCTCCCGGCAGCTCGGAGTCGGGACGCGGTGGCGGCGGCGGCCACGAGTTGCCGCGGGAGCTGTCCGCCTGGCTTCACATCGACCCGGACGGGCGCGTCACCGTGTTCACCGGCAAGGTGGAGGTGGGGCAGAACATCCGCACCTCCCTGGCGCAGCAGGTCTCCGAGGAGCTGCGCGTGCCGCTGGACGCCGTGCGCATGGTCATGGGCGACACCGCCCTGACGCCCTGGGATGCGGGAACCTTCGGCAGCCGCACCACGCCGACCATGGCGCCGCAGCTGCGGGCGGCGGCGGCGACGGCACGCGAGATGCTCGTGGACCTCGCGGCACAGCGCTGGAACGCACCGCGCGGAACGCTGGTCGCGGACGCCGGCCGGGTCGTGAACCCGGCGACGGGGCGGTCGCTCGGCTACGGTGAGCTGACGCGCGGGCTGGACCCGCGCGCGGCCGTCAAGACGGTCATGGCGGCAGGCACGCCCCCGGCGGCCGCGGCTCCGGCCGCCGCGGCCCTCTCCGCTGCGGCCCGGTCCGATGCGGCCACGCCTGCCGCGCCCCTGGCCGCCGCGCCGCTGACCGCCACGCCCCTGGCCGCGGCGTGGAAGATCGCCGGGACGCCGGCCGCCAAGGTCGGCGGGCGGGACTTCGTGACCGGCAAGCACCAGTACACCTCGGACCTGGTCCGGCCGGGGATGCTGCACGGCAAGATGCTGCGCCCGGCGGGCTTCCAGGCGACGCTGGTGTCGCTCGACGCCGGCCGCGCCGAGCAGCTGCCGGGGGTCAGGATCGTGCGCGACGGCGACTTCGCCGGCGCCGTGGCGGCCGACGCCTGGACGGCGCGGCGCGCGGTCGCGGCGCTCGACGCGCGCTGGAAGGTGCCGCCGCAGCCGTCGAACCGCGAGCTGTTCGACGTCCTGAAGCAGCCTGGCGGGGCGGGCGAGCGCGGCGACGCCGGCGCCCATGTCGTGGGCTCGGTCGAGCAGGCGGCGGCGTCCGCGGAGATCCGGCTGGAGCGGACCTACACGGTCGAGTACATCGCGCACGCCCCGCTCGAGCCGCGCGCCGCGGTGGCCGAGTGGGAAGGCACCCGGCTGACCGTCTGGACCGGCACACAGCGCCCGTTCGCGGTGCGCGACGAGCTGGCCGGGGCGTTCCGCATCCCCGCCGAGCAGGTGCGTGTGATCGTCCCCGACACCGGCTCGGCCTACGGCGGCAAGCACACCGGGGACGCCGCCGTCGAGGCGGCGCGCCTGGCCAAGGCCGCCGGCAGGCCGGTCAAGCTCGTCTGGACGCGCGAGGAGGAATTCACCTGGGCCTATTTCCGGCCGGCCGGCGTGATCGAGGTGCGGAGCGCGGCGCGCCGCGACGGCACCGTCGTCGCCTGGGAGCTCCACAACCACAACTCGGGCCCCGCGGCCATCGGCACCCCCTACGAGATCGCCAACCAGCGCATCCAGTTCCACCCGGCGCGGTCGCCGCTGCGGCAGGGCTCGTACCGCGGCCTCGCGGCGACGGCCAACCACTTCGCCCGCGAGAGCCACATGGACGAGCTGGCGAACGCGGCCGGCATGGACCCGCTGGCGCTGCGCCTGAAGAACCTCGCCGAGCCGCGGCTGCGCGCCGTGTTCGAGGCGGCGGCGGCGAAGTTCGGCTGGGGGAAGCGCCAGCCGGGGCCCGGCCGCGGGTTCGGGATCGCGGGCGGCACCGAGAAGGGCAGCTTCGTCGCCACCTGCGCCGAGATCGAGGTCGAGCCCGGGGACCGCCGCGTGCGGCTCCGGCGCGTGGTCGAAGCCTTCGAGTGCGGCGCCGTGGTGAACCCGAACGGGCTGCGCAACCAGGTCGAGGGCGCCGTCGTGCAGGCGATCGGCGGCGCGCTGTTCGAGGCCGTCGAGTTCGAGAACGGCCGCATCACGAACGCGCGCTTCGCGAAGTACCGCGTGCCGCGCTTCTCCGACGTCCCGGAGATCGAGGTCGTGATCCTCGACCGCCGGGACCTGCCGTCCGCGGGCGCCGGGGAGACGCCGCTCGTGACGCTCGCGCCGGCGATCGCCAACGCCATCTTCGCCGCCACCGGCATCCGGCTGCTGCGCCTGCCCCTGGCACCCCACGGGCTGGCCGACACGGCGCCGGCATAGGTCATCTATCTGGCTGGCTCTTGCCGCCGAAGGGACCGCCGCCTCACGGGTCGAGCATCTCGCGAAGACGACGGACGCCCTCCCGGATCTCGCCGGCGCCGGTGCCGCCGTAACCGAGGACCAGGCCCGGCTCGGCGGCGGCGCCGAGATAGCAGGACGAGAGCGGCATGAGCCAGAGGCCGCGCCGCGCGGCCTCGGCGGCGAGCCGCCGGTCGTCCACCCCGCGACGCAGGGTCGCCGCCAGGTGCATGCCGGCCTGGCCCTCGCGGACCCGGAGCTCGCCGCCGAGCTCGGCGGCGATGGCCTCGACCAGGGCGTCCCGGCGTTCGCGGTAGAGCTGGCGCATCTTGCGGAGGTGGCGGGCGAAGTGGCCCTCCGTGATGAAGTCCGCGAGGACGGCCTGGTAGAGGGTCGCCGGGAAGTTGTCCGACGTCTCGCGCACCGCCGCGAAGCGCGCGACGAGATCGGCCGGGAGAGCGAGGTAGCCCAGGCGCAGCGCCGGGAACAGCACCTTGCTGAAGGTGCCGACGTAGATGACGCGGGCATCCCGGTCGAGGCCCTGCAGCGCCGCGACCGGCAGGCTCTCGTAGCGATACTCGCTGTCGTAGTCGTCCTCGAGGATCCAGGCGCCGCTCTCCCGCGCCCACTCCAGCAACTGCAACCGGCGCGCCGCGCTCATCGTCATGCCGAGCGGGTACTGGTGTGAGGGCGTCACGTAGGCCGCCCGCGCCCGCGGCGCCCGCGCGATGCCGGCGGCCACGTCCAGGCCCTGGCCGTCGACGGGGACGGGGACGAGCCGCGCGCCGGCCATGCTCAGGGCCGCGCGCGCGCCGCCGTAGCCGGGCTCCTCGACCCAGACCTCGCATCCCGGGTCGAGCAGCACCCGCGCCGCGAGGTCGAGGGCCTGCTGCGAGCCGCTGACCGCCATGATCTGCTCCGTCTCGCAGCGGACCGCCCGCGCGGTGCGAAGGTAGGCCGCCACCGCCTCGCGGAAGGGCTCATGGCCCATGGCCGAGCCGTAGCTCAGCTGCCTGGCGGGCGCGCCGCGGGCGTGGCGGGACACCAGCCGCGACCACGTCCGCCGCGGCAGGCAATCGACCGCGGGCTGGCTGACCCGGAAGGCTCCCCAACCCCCCAGCCACGGCTCGCTCTCCGGCGGCACGACCGCCACGGAGCGGCCCGATACGGGCCGCGCTCCGGGACGGGAGGCGCGCGCGGAGCGCGGGGCCCGCGCCGCCGGTTGCCCGGCAGCCGCGTGCGCGTCGCGCGCCAGCCGCTCGCCCGGCAACGCCGCCGCCACGAAGGTCCCGGCGCCCACGCGGCTCTCGAAATAGCCCTCGGCCAGGAGCTGCTCGAAGGCGATCAGCACCGGCATCCGGGAGATCCGCAGCTCGGCCGCGAGCTGGCGCGTCGAGGGCAGGCGCTCGCCGGCGCGCAGCCGGCGCTCGACGATCGCATCGCGATAGCCGTCGTAGATCTGCCGGTAGAGGGGCGTCGCCGCGGTCCGCTCGATCGCGATGACGGCAAGGACCGCCGAGGGAGAGCGCTTCACACCGGCAAGGATAATGGCTACACCAGACCTGCTACAAGTGGTTATTGCGAGTAACCACTATCAGCCGCCAGACTGGCAGTGCCAGCAGCGCCTGGCCAGGAGCCACCGAGCAGCGCACCCCGGCGAGACCGGCAGACGGACCACAGGAGGCAGCCATGAGCGCGCGCCAGCATCTTCGGACCTATCTCCCGCTGTGCAGCCTGGTGATCCTCTTGCAGCCCCTTCAGGGTCTGGCGCGCCAGACCTCGGGCGCGGCGTCGACAAGCCCTCGACCCACTGCGGCGCTACGCGATGGGCAGCACGATTTCGACTTCGAGATCGGCACCTGGAAGAGTCACCTGTCGCGCCGCCTGCATCCCCTGACCGGCTCTACTACCTGGGTTCAGTACGAGGGCACCTCGGTCGTCCGCAAGGTTTGGAACGGCCGCGCCAACCTGGTGGAGCTCGAGGTCGATGGCCCGGCAGGTCACATCGAAGCCCTGTCCCTGCGCCTCTACAATCCCCAGTCCCACCAGTGGAGCCTCAATTACGCCAACGCCAGTGACGGCAACCTGAGCCAGCCCGCGATCGGCGAATTCACGAATGGACGCGGCGTGTTCCTCGATCAGGAGCCGCTGAATGGCAGAGCCATTCTCGTGCGGTTCGTCATCTCGGACATCACTCCGACGTCGTGCCATTTCGAGCAATCCTTCTCGGACGACGGGGGCAAGACCTGGGAGGTCAACTGGATCACGACCGACACGCGGGTGAAAGATGAATCCGGAAAAGCACGCTGAGCTCAAGATGCTCCGAACGCTTCTGATCTGCCTACTGGCGCCAGCCGGCATCGCCTTGGCCCAGGATAATCCGCTCAGCGGCTACACCAAGTCCTTTTACGGGGAGATGAAGGCTGTCCTGCTCGCCTCGGCCGAGAAGGTGCCCGAGGTCAGCTACAACTTCAAGCCCACCGAGACGGTCCGCAGCTTCGGTCAAGTCGTCGGGCACGTGGCCGACGCACAGTACCTGCTGTGCTCCATCGTGCTCGCCGAGAAGAATCCAGCCCTCAACATCGAGCAAAGCAAGACCTCGAAGGCAGACCTGATCGGCGCGCTCAAAGCCGCCTTCGCTTACTGCGACAGGGCTTACGACGGCATGACCGACGCGTCTGCTGCTCGAGCGGTGAAGCTCTTCGGAGGCGACTCGTCGAGACTGGGCGTGCTGACCGTCAACAACATGCACCTTGCGGAACACTACGGCAACCTCGTCGTCTACATGCGACTGAAGCACATCGTTCCTCCAACCAGCGAGCCGGGGAGCCGCGTGATCGCTTTGGGAGCCATCGTGGCACCTTTGAAACCCAAGCGGCTTCACGCCTGAGTGAGAGTCGAGTCAGGCGCTAGCCGCCGCGACTCAGTGCAACTCGCCCGGGGGCGGGTTGCACCGCTACCGCCAGGTCGCCGTCATCAACGGCGGCACCCCCGCCGCCGCCAGCGCGCGGTTGAAGGCGGCCAGATCACCGTCCCAGATTGCCCGCAGCTCGCCGCGCAGCGCCGCGAGCTGCGCTTGGAGGTCGGCAAAGCGCCGCTCCTCGGCGGGGGTCGGCTTCGCGTCGGCGGTCGCCAGCACGCCGGCGAGCGCCGCGAACTGGAAGTCGAGCTTCGGGGTGTAGACCAGCGAGTCCTCGTCGGCTTGCAGCTCGGGGTTCCAGAGCTTCTCGGCGACGCCGTCGAGCTTCGCGGCGAGGTCGCGCGCGGGCTGCTGGAGGCCGCCTGCCTTGCCCAGCTGCGCCGCACGCTCGACCTGGTCGCGGAGCTGGGTCTCGAGGTCGCGGATGCGGCGCACCAGGTCGTGGGTCTCGGCGAGGGCCCGCCGCGGCAGCCCTGTGCACAGCCGTGCGCCCTAGCGAATCGCGCGCTTCGAGAGCCGCCCTCGCTTCAATCAGCTCCTTCACCAACGGCAGATTGTTTCCCCCGGCGGCCGAGCCTTCGGCGGCGATCAT
>DATDGZ010000599.1:0-16590 GCA_036521795.1 Thermoanaerobaculia bacterium
GGGCGCCGCCCCGGGGCGGCGCCTGGTGCATCCGCCGCTCGGCCGCCTGTCGGCTTTCGTCCTACACGCGACTTCCGCCTTCGCCCACGTGAAGTCGGTCGCCGGTCCGATGGAGGCGCCCCGGCATGGCCGCTATCCTGAGAATGTCCATCAGGGAGGCCGCCATGAACGATCGAGCCAAGGCCGTACGCGTCGAGCAACCCGCCGCAGCCCCGCGTGGCCGGCACCTTCCCGCCGCCGGTGTCGCGGCGCTGCTCGGCGCGCTGGCGTGGTTCGCCGCGGCGGCGCCCGTCGCCGCCTCGGCGTCCCTCCCTTCGCGGCCCACCGGCACAGGGTCCGGCGGCGCCACTCAGTTCGCCCTGATCGTCAACGGCGACGACTCGTTCACTCATAACTACAACGTCGCGCTGTCGCTCGCCAGCCTGTCGCAGCTGGGTTACGCGCCGCAGAACTCGCTGGTCCTCGCTCCCCCGGCGTCCACGGACGCCGCCGGGTCCGCCTCGGCAGGCGCCGCGGCCGGGCCGGCCCCCTGGCGCCAGGCGGCGACCGAGCAGGGGCTGCGGCAGGCGTTCGCGCAGCTGCGCGGCCGGATGCGGCCCGGCGACCTGCTGCTGGTCTATCTCACCGGCCACGGCTACCGGATGTTCGGCCGCACCAGCCTGGAATTGCAGGGCGGCTCGATCACCGCCCGCGAGCTGGTGCAGCGGCTGGGCGAGCTGCCGTTCGGCAAGCTCATCTTGATCGCCGACCAGTGCTACTCGGGCGGCTTCGCCAACGCCGCCCTCGCGCTCGGCCGCAACGTCGTCGCCGTGTCGAGCACCGACGACCGCCACGAGGTGCGCTGCGAGCCTTTCATCCGGCCCTTGTGGCTGGCGGCGGTGGCGGCCGAGAGCGATACCAGGGGCAATGGCTTCGTCTCCGTCGAGGAAGCCTTCCAGGTGGCCGCGGACGGCCTGCACCAGGGTGGCGCCGGCAGCGGTGGCGAGGCGCCGCGGATCGCCGCCAGCGGCACCTGCTCCGGCCACGAGAACTCCTTCGGGGAGATGGCTGCGCGAGCCGCGGCCGGCCATGGCGCTGACCATGGAGACCACGCCGGCCACGGCGACCAACAGCAAGGCGGCGTGCCCGCCGGGAGGTGAGAGCTCATGGACGAAGACCAGCGTCGCGACTATCGCGCCATCCTTCCCGGCACCGAGGTGGTCTACCGTGCCACGCCGGTGCGGCCCGACGACCGCCGCTACCTCCTCGGCGTCGCCGAGAACCTCTCCCTGGGCGGCCTGTTCATCTCGACCCGTCATCCCTTCGGCGTCGGCACCGTGGTCCTGCTCGATCTCTACCCGGGGGCCGAGAGCGACTGCGCACCGTTCTCCGCCCGCGCGGTGGTCCGCTGGCGCAGCCTCTGGCGGGAGCCGCGCGGCATGGGGCTGCAGTTCCTGGACTTCGCCAACGTCGCGGACCGCCCGGTGCCGGCGCTGCTGGACGGAGTGGCCGGGCAGGCCACGAGGGTTCGATCTCAACCGGGACGTGGAGGGGGTTGAGGGCGGAGGCCGCGAGGGCTCGATCTCGAGAAGGACGCGAAAGGAGTTGAGGACGAGCGGCAGGGCAGGCCGCTGGGTTCGGGGCGTTTCTTGGCGCTCAGCTCTGCCGTGGCTGCGGTTCGTCCGGCGTTACGTATGCGGCGGTGATGCCGCCGTCGACCAGGAAGGTGGCGCCGGTCATGTAGGAGGACTCGTCCGAGGCGAGGAAGAGGGCGGCCTGGGCGATCTCGCGGGCCTCGCCGAAGCGGCCCATCGGGATGTGGACGAGGCGGCGCTGCCGCTTCTCCTCGGTATCCAGGTACTTCATCAGCAGCTCGGTGCGCAAGGGACCGGGGCAGAGGGCGTTGACCCGGATCTTCTCGCGGGCGTGGATCGTGGCCAGCTCGCGGGTCATGGCGAGGACGCCTCCCTTGCTGGCCGTATAGGCGAGCTGCGGCGTGGCGGCGCCGAGGATGGCCACGAACGATGCGGTGTTGATGATGGAGCCGCCGCCGGCCCGGCGCAGCGCCGGGATGCCATGCTTGCAGCCGAGATAGACGCCCTTGAGGTTGACCCTCATGGTCAGGTCCCACACGTCCTCCCCGGTCGACGTGGCGTCGCCGTCCTCGGCATGGGAGATGCCGGCGTTGTTGAACAGCACGTCGAGCCGGCCGAAGGCATCCTCGGCGGCCTTGATCATGGCCGCGGAGTCCGCGGCCGCGGCAACGTCGGCGTGGACGTAGATCGCTTCGCCGCCCGCGGCCTGCAGCTCCTCGACCGCCGCTCGGCCCGCCTCATCGTTGACGTCGGCCACCGCGACCCGTGCCCCCTCGCGGGCGAAGAGGCGCGCGGACTCCAGCCCGATCCCGGAGGCGGCGCCGGTGATGAGTGCGACTTTGCCTGCCAGACGAGAACCCATGGAAGTGACCCTCATGCCCGCTCGAAGTATCTCGCCCGCTCCCAGCAGGTGACCACCTCGTCGAACTTCCGCTGCTCGGTGCGGAGGAAGTGGAGGTAATGCGCCGCCACGTCCTCCCCGAAGGCTTCGCGAGCCAGGCCGCTGTGCTCGAATTCGTCGATCGCCTCGCGCAACGTCGCGGGGATGCCCGGCAGGCCCGCGGGATCGTAGCCGTCTCCGTGCAGGGCCTCCGGCGGCTCGACGCGGTGACGAATGCCGTCCAGGCCGGCCGCGATGGCCGCGGCGTAAGCGATGTAAGGATTGGCGTCCGCTCCGGGGATGCGGCACTCGACGCGCAGCGACGGACCGCGGCCGACGACCCGGAAGCCCGCCGTGCGGTTGTCATAGCTCCAGGCGATGGCGACGGGCGCCCACGACCGGCTCTGAAAGCGCTTGTACGACACCGGGTACGGGGCGTAGCAGGCGCACAGGGCCCGCGCGTGCTTCATCCAGCCGCCCAGGAACCAGCGGAAGGTGTCGCTTGCCGCGACCGGACCGGTGGGGCGGTCGCCGGCGAAAAGGCTTCGCCTGCCCTCGCGATCCCGGAGGCTGACGTGCAGGTGGGAGCTCGATCCCGTCCGTCTCTCGTCCCACTTCGCCATGAAGGTCACCGACTTGCCCTGCGCCCAGGCGATCTCCTTCGCGGCATGCTTGTAGAGGACGTTGCGATCGGCCTGGACCAGGGCTTCGCTGAAACGGAGGTTGATCTCCTGCTGGCCGAGGCCCGCCTCTCCCTTGCTGCACTCGACGGGGACGCCGCTCTGGCCGAGATGGCGCCTGATCGCGCCGATCAGTTCCTCCTCCTTGGTCCCCTGGAGGACGTGGTAATCCTCGTTGTAGAAGCCCATCGGGCGGAGATCGTGATAACCCTTCTCTCGCGCCGCGCCGTAGCTGTCGTCGAAGACGTAGAGCTCGATCTCCGTACCGGTCATGACCGTGAAGCCGGCCTCGCGCGCCCGCGCGAGCTGGCGCTGCAACATGCGGCGCGGCGAGACCTCGACCGGCTGCTCGTCATGATCGAACAGGTCGCACAGCACGAGAGCGGTGCGCGGCAGCCAGGTGGCGAGGCGCAGAGTGCCGAGGTCGGGCCGGCACAGGAAGTCGCCGAAGCCGGACTTCCAGCTGGTGTAGCGGTAGCCTTCGATGACATCCATTTCCATGTCGCAGGCGAGGAGGTAGTCACAGGCATGCATGCCGCCCGCCGCCACCTCCTCGAGAAAGTAAGCAGCGGTGAAACGCTTCCCCATCAAGCGGCCGTACATGTCCGGGAACACCGACAACACGGTCTCGATCTCGCCCTGGTCGACGAGACCCCCCAGCTCCTGGAGGGTCAGCATGCCGCGCGCCGGCTGGCCGTCCATCTGCCGATCGCCTTCCTTGCTCACCGCCATTTCAGGCCTCGGCAATGAACACGCTCTTCCACTCGCTGTAATGATCGAGAGCGGGAAGGCCCAGCTCGCGACCGACGCCGCTGCGCTTGACGCCGCCGAACGGCATCTCCAGGTGGACGCTCCAACCCGAGTTGACCGAGATCACCCCCGTCTCGACGGCGCGCGACACGCGCAGGGCCCGTGCGAGGTCCCGCGTCCAGAGGGAGCCGGAGAGGCCGTACGTGGTGCCATTGGCCAGCCGGATGGCCTCCTCCTCGGTGTCGAACGGCAGGATGGCGACGACCGGACCGAAGATCTCCTCCTGGGCGATCGTCATGTCGGGGGTCACGTCGCGGAAGACCGCGGGACGATAGAAGCTGCCGCGATCGAAGGGCTCGCCGTGCAGCGCCTCCCCGCCGGTACAGAGCGTCGCCCCCTGTTCCACACCCTGCCGGACGTAGCCGTGAACGCGCTCGCGGTGCTCGCGGGAGATGAGCGAGCCGATCTCGGTCGAGCCCAGAAGCGGATCGCCGATGCGGAGAGCCCGCGTGCGGGCCACGAAGCGCTCGACGACCTCTTCATAGACCGCCCTCTCGACCAGGATGCGGCTCCTGGCACAGCAGTCCTGTCCGGCGTTGCCGAACGAGCCGGAGACGGACGCCCCGGCCTTCTCGAGGTCGGCGTCGGCGAAGATCAAGCTGGCCGACTTGCCGCCCAGCTCGAGGGAGACCCGCTTGACGTCGCCGGCCGCGACGCGCATGACCTCGCTGCCGACCTGCGTCGAGCCGGTGAAGGCAATCTTCCGCACGTCAGGGTGCCGCGCGAGCGCCGATCCCGCCTCGCCTCCGGGGCCCGGCACGACGTTGAGCACTCCGGGCGGCACTCCGGCCGCGGCGGCGAGCTCGGCCAGGCGCAGGGCCGTCAGCGGCGTCGCCGACGCCGGCTTGACCACCACCGAGTTGCCGAGCGCCAGGGCGGGCGCCACCTTCCAGGTGGTGATCGCGAACGGGAAGTTCCAGGGCACGATCTGGCCGCAGACGCCGACCGGCTCGCGGAAGGTGAGGCCGGTGCCGGGCGCTCCCAGCGGCACGGTCTGACCGCCGAAGGCGGGGATCAAGCCCGCGTAGTACTGGAAGCAGGCCGCTCCCATCTCGATCTCGCCCCGCGCCTCCCGGATGGGCTTGCCGACGCTGCGCGATTCGAGCACGGCGAGCTCCTCGGCCGCGGCGCGCAACCGGTCCGCCAGCTGCAGCAGGACCCGGGCGCGCTCCGCCGCGGTGGCCCGCCGCCACTCTCCGTGCTCGAACGATTGCCGCGCGGCCGCCACCGCGGCATCCACGTCCTCGGCTCCCCCCTCGGCCACCCGGGCGAGGACGTCGCCGGTCGCGGGATCTACGACAGCGCCATAGCGGCCGGATCGCGCGGCAACGCGCTCGCCGGCGATCCAGAGACCTTCCTCGCCGCGCTCTCCCATGACCGGCGGATCATAGCAGCGCGCCTTCGCCGATCAGGCAGTCGTGCCCCTACGGCCATCAAGAAAAGCACAAAAAAAGGCGAACCACGGCGCCGGCCGGGGCTCGCCTTCACCTCTGGATTCGAAGCTGGATTACCGCGTCTGGACGCAGCCGTTGTTCGCGTTCGACCACTCGTCCTGGTAGCCGAAGCCGCCCGAGAGGAACGGCGAGGGTGACCAGGCGCACTGGTCGTCGAGCTCCGCGCCGGTCCTGGTGTTCCACCAGCCGGTCCCCAGCGGGTCGGTCACGGCCTCGCGAGTCTCGTGGCAGAGGAAATGGTCCTCGTTCTGCGCCGAGGTCCAGCCCGGCCACTGGCAGCCGCTGCAGCTCGGATAGGGCTCGATGGCGTAGATCACGTTGTTGGAGCCGCTGCTGTAGGAACCGTGGTACGCGCAGTACGCGAGGTTCGGCCCGCCGCAGGAGTCCGAGCCGCCATCGGAGGAATAGGAAGTGCTGGGGATGACCACCTCGTAGACCGTGCTGGCGTTGAAGGCATGGGTCGACAGGTACTTCTGGACCTCGCCCTGGACGGCGGCGTCGGTGACGTTGGTCGGCGGGGTCGAAGTGTCGAACATGTCAGCCGTTCCCGCGGCGAGGTTGCTCAGCTGGATGTGCTGCTGACCTGGGTTCTGGTAGTACTGGGTGATGACGTTGTACTCCCCGTTCGTGCCGTACTGGTTGCGGAAGGCTTGCAGTTGCTGGGCATACGCGAAGTCGGGGGAGGCGGCGTTCGAGAACGACGGTCCCCAGAAAATCAAGACCATCTTGGCCTGCAGGATCACGGGCCCGCCCTGGTAGGTCGGGTTGTTTCCCCTCCGCGCCAAGACCCCGGCCTCGAGGTTGAAGCTCTCGCGCTGACTCTGCTCCCACACCTCGCGCGTTGGGAACTTGTGGATCCTGGGGTTCAGGCTGACCTCCTGCGCTGCCAGCCCTGCGGCGAATGACGCCAAGCACAGCACTGCCACGACTGTTTTCATCTCCCTTTCCTTTCGTCCTGAGGGGACCGTTGATGGTGCGACTCCATATACCGGATCAAGGACCATTGTCAAGTGGAATCGTCGAGCGTAGTCCACGGACGCTCGAAGACCCCCGCGCAAACCCGCCTTCTTGACTTCGCCCTTGCTCTCGCGCTTTGGCAACGACCAACCCTCCGCGCCGCACCTTGGAATCAGGGGGGAGACGCTGGCTCCTGGCCGGTCCGGGGTCCGAATGTGTCGGTCGCCTACTGTTCAATGTGCGCCAGTCAGCCTTCGCGGGACAACTTGTCAAGCTCTCGTCAAGTCTCCGCGATTCCTCCGTCAGGCGCTCGTCCTGCCGCACGCCGCGTCGCCCGGCTCCTCGACTACGGGTCCCCCCCTGTCGAACGAGGCCACCACTCACCGCCGGCACCGCCGGGCCCGACCCTTGAAACTCGAGCTGCCGAGGGATACAGTCCGTCGCCATGGGGCGGCTCTGCTTGTCTGGTCCAAGTGCTTGGTGACACTGCACTTATGCCAATAGCAGCAGCCCTTCTCCGGCCTTCCCCGAGAGATGCGGCTGCGCGCCAGCGATCGTCGGCCAGGAGATCACGATGACCGCCTGGGAGAGGCTCGGCGCCGTGCCGCGTGCGCGCCTCGTCGCGGCGCGGCTGCAGCTCCATCATGCCGCGCAGCCGGCGGCGGCGGTGGGCAAGCTCTTGCTGCCGCATCAAGAGGACTACGGCGAGCAGAGCTTCCGCTGGGAGGCGAGCGCCCGCTGCCTGGCGCAGGGGACCGTGGCGGCGGCGACCCCTTTCCGTGCCGCGCTGCGCCCGGCGCCGCCGGCGCTCCTGCTCCTGTCCGCGCAGGGTGTGCAGCGGGAGCTGCCGCTGGACGGCCGCACTCTCGACGAGGTCTACGGCTGGCTGGCCTCACGGCTCGAGGAGCTGCTGGGAAGGCCGCTGCCGGGAGAGCTCGAGCGGCCGGCGGGCTTGCCTGGCCATCCCGTGGCGGCGGGTGGGTGCTTCGACCTCGGCGATGACGAGGCTCTCGCCGAGTTGGCGCGGCTGTTCGGCAACGCCGATCGCGTCCTCGAGGCCTGGGCGTCGACCTGGCCGGGCGCCTCGGCCGTGCGCTGCTGGCCGCATCACTTCGACGTCGCGACCCTGGCGTCGCTGACCCCGGCGATCTCCATGGATCCGATGATCTCGACGATGGAGGCGGACGAGCCGATGCCCGTCGCTCCGGAGGCGGGCCGCACCATCGGGTTGGGCATGGTGCCCGGCGACGAAGAGCGCCCCGAGCCCTACTTCTACGTGACGCCGTGGCCCTGTCCGGAGGGGCGCGAGCTGCCGCCGCTTCCGGGCGGGGCGACCTGGAACACGGGCACCTGGGTGGGAGCCGTCCTCGCGGCGCCGGGCTTCATGGACCCGCACCAGGGCGCGGCGGCGCAGGCGGAGACCGCGGAGAGATTCCTACGCTCGGCGGCGGACGCCTGCCACCGGCTGCTGGCGCCGGTCGCCGGCTGAGCCGACGACGGAGATGACTAGCCGAGCAGCGCCGCGCCGCGGCCCTCGTCTTTGTCCACGCCCACGTCCTCGTCCGCGTCCGCACCGTCGACCGGTAGCCCGGCGTCGATCCAGGCGTCGAGACCACCGAGGAGCGGGCGGATGCGCGTGAACCCGTGCTGCCTGAGCTTCGCGGCCACCCGGGCCGACGACGCTTCGTTCGGTCAGGTGCAGTAGAGGACCAGCTCTCTCCCGCGCGGCAGCTCGGCCATCCGCTCCTCGATCTCCGCGAAAGCCATCCGCAGCGAACCGGGGATGTGCCGCGAATCGAGGCGCAGCGCCCCCCGCGTACGCACGTCGACGACCAGCGGCGGGTCGGGCACGGCGAGCATGCCGGCCAGGTCCTCGACCGTGATGCGCGCCTTGTACAGCTCGCTCAGGAAGCGGCGGCGCTGGACGAAACGCCGGGCGATGTAGGCGGCGAGCGCGCCGGCCAGCGCGAAGAGCGCCAGCGACCCCATCCGGTCGAGCACCGCCAGCACGCGGTCGAGCGCCCGGTGGAAGAGCGCGCCGGTGCCGATGGCGCTGGCCGCCCAGATCGCGGCGCCCAGGGCGTCGAAGAGTTGAAAGCGCCAGCGCGGCGCCCGCAGCGCGCCGGCCAGGGTCGGCGCCACGGTCGAGAACCCCGGCACGAACTTGCAGAACAGCAGCGAGCGCAGGCCGAAGCGCTCGTACAGCCGTTCCATGCCCCGCACGCACGAATCCGGCGAGACGGCGATCCTGCACACCGTCTTCAGTATCCGCCGGCCCTGCCAGCCGCCGAGGCTGAACCAGAACGAGTCCGCGATCGCCGCCGCGGCGACCGCGGCGCCCAGCAGGCCCCAGGGCGAGAGCTTGCCATCGGCGGCCAGCGCGCCGGCGACGATCATGACCGGCACCGCCGGGATCGGCAGCCCCGCCTGCTCGACCAGGACGTTGCCGAAGACGAACCCGATGCCGTACCTCGCCAGCTGCGCTCCCAGGTCGATCATGGCTTCCTCCCGCCGGAACGAACGAGCGAACCCCCGAGGGCCGCCGGCCATGGTATCCCACCCCGCGAGGGCAGGATGCGGGTCCGAGGCTCTTCACCGCGGCCGTCGGCGCTGTCACATGATTCATGCTCGAATTGCACAGATCGCGGCACCCTCCCCCACCTGCTGTTCATGTCGTACCAGGGGACCTTCGCGGTGATCACCGCCGCGCTGATCTCCGGCGCCGTCGTCGAGCGCATGCGCTTCGGTCCTTACCTGGCCTTCATCACCCTCTGGTCGCTCGCCGTCCATGCCCCGGTCTGCCACTGGGTGTGGGGCGGCGGCTGGCTCGGGGGCGTCCCGTCGACCGCCTTGACATATTCCCATATCGGCATCTATAGTCGCTGCCATGCCGCGCGCCGCCACCACCTCGGATGCCTTCAACGCGATCGCCGAACCGCGGCGCCGGGAGATCCTGAGCTATCTCGCGCTCGAGGAGCGGCCGGTCGGGGACATCGCGGCCGGCCTGGGCATCCTGCAGCCGTCCGTCTCGAAGCACCTCCGCGTGCTCCGCGACGTCGGCCTGGTCCGCGTGCGCCGCGACGGGCGCCGGATGCTCTACCGCACCGACGCCGAGACGATCCGGCCGCTCCACGAGTGGACGGGCCAATTCGAGCGCTTCTGGCGGCACCAGCTGAACCGAGTCAAGGAACGTGCCGAGCGCAAGAGCGCTCCGGAACCATCTCGGACCGAATCGCAGCCAAGGGAGGAACCATGATCGCGACCGCACCAAGCATCGAGGATTTGACGCTCAATCTCACCCTGGAAACCCACGTCCAGGCGTCGTTGGACGCGACCTTCGCCGCCCTGCTCGAACAGCTGGGGCCGGGGAACGAGACCCCGGAGGGCAAGTCCTTGCAGCTGAAGATCGAGCCGTGGCCCGGCGGCAGGTGGTACCGCGACCTCGGCGACGACAACGGCCACCTCTGGGGCCACGTGCAAGCCATCAAGCGCCCGACGCTGCTCGAGCTCACCGGGCCCCTGTTCATGTCCGCCGGCGTCGTCTCGAACGTGCAATACCGGCTGACCGAGGCGGACGGCGGCACGCTTATCAGGTTCCGGCACTCCGCGCTCGGCTTCATCTCCGCGGATCACAGGGAAGGCATGCCGCAGGGCTGGAAGCACATGCTGGCGCGCGTCCAACAGCGGGCGGAGGCCCTGCACCGCGGCGCCTGAGGCCCCCGGCGGACCCGCGCGGCCGGCGAGAGGCGTCAGCGAGAGAACCGGGGAGAGCGCGAGAGAGGAGGAGCCCATGTGTCCGGCATGTATCGGCAACGCGGCATGGATCGTCGCGGGCGCCCTGTCGGCAGGTGGGGCAGGCGGCTGGACCGCGTTCGACGCCGGGTAGTGTCCCCGCGGAGGGCAAGCGGGGTGGATGTGAAGGAACCGACCGGGACGCTGATTCAGCCGGCGCCGAGACCCTCGGGCTCGAAGCGGTGCAGCGGCGTCGCGTCGCCGGGCGGCCACATCGTGCTCACGGCGCCGGTGCGATAGAACGTCACGGTGACGCTGCGCCGCGACTTGCGGCTGCCCTCGACCACCGGCTGGACCGCATGCCAGGAGCGGTCCGAACGGACGAGCACGGAGGAGTAACCGGCCAGGGGCAGAATCGTCGCCGCGACGTCGTTCGGGTTCTTGGAGCGCAAGATGCTCAGGCAGCCGCCGTCGGCGGGGTCCCAGCCCTGGTTGAAGTAGAGAACGTGGGTGACGATCTTTTCCGGCAGGTCGAGGTGCGGGCCGAGCGACGAGCCCGGTCCATAGTGAAAGACGTTGACCTCCACCGGCGCGGCCGTCAAATCGTAGCCCACGAGCAAGGACATCGCCGTTCGATACTCCGCAGACAGCAGGTCGTGCGCCAGCTCGAGCCAGGCCTTGCCGAGCTCGTCGCCATGCGTGGCGTTCACGGCCCCCATCCCGATCAGCGAGCGCGCTTCGTAGAGGTACTGCTTCTCGCCGTCGTGGCCCGACAGGGTCTTGAAATGATCGTGGGGATAGGAGTCGGCGAGAGCCTTCGCCCCCTTCGGCGAGAACATCCCGTCAACTTCCGCCCAGGCGTAGGGCTCGCACTGCAACGTACTGCGCGCGATGGCCGTGAGGTCGAGCATGGTCCTCCCGGGGGGCCGGGCCTACCGGCCGAGGCGCCGTCCGATGAAGCGCAAGGGAGCGGTGATTCTCCAAGACGTCGATTCGTGGAGCTGGGCGATCCGGCGGTCCCGCGCCGCGATCTCCTGCCGCGCCAGCGCCACCAGACGGCCGAGCTCCGCGATGCGGTCGGCCGCTCCCGACCCTTCGATCTCGGCCGATCGACTCAGCGTGTGCAAGGCGCCGAGCGCTGCCTGGCAGCGCTCCGCATGGCCCTCGAGGACTCCCGGCAGCGATTGCCAGAAGCGGCCGACCGCGATCGCGCTGTCGGTGGCGCCGCCGCGCACGGTCTCCGCGACACGATCCCAGTGCACGGCGAGGCGGTCGATGGCACCGACGACCCGCGGCGAGATCGGAGCCTTCCCCAGGCGGGAGACGAACCACTCCGCATCGTGGTCCGCGTCGGTGGGAAGAGGATGGATCCCTTCGAACCCCGCGAGGCCGTTGAACTTCCCGGTGCCAAGGTTTGCCGGGGTGAACACGGGGACGCCCGCGGTGAGGGCGGTGACCGCCAGATGATAACTGGGGCCGATCACCGCCGCCGCCTGCCGGATCAGCTCGGCGAGCAACAGCGGGTGCGGCCAGACCGGTAGGCGCACCAACCCGGGCAGGCCGGCGTCCGGGAGTGCGTCTTCGTCGCCGTTGACCGGGCCGATCGCCAGCGCGAGGAAGCGGTAGCCTCGCAGCCGATCGGCGTGCCGCTCGAGGAAGCGATAGCAGCCGTCGAGACCACGGACGCCTTGGATGATGATGTACGGTCCGGCCAGTCCGCTCGCGTCCCTGAGACGGTGGAGCTCGAACGCGCGCCGATCCGGCAGGCACCGGGAGAGGCCGAATGCCGTGTCGGGCACGACCTCGATGCGGCCCGGATCCGCGAAAAGCTGTAGCGCCGCGCGCGACGGCTCGTCGCGAACCGCGATGTACGAGCTCTGCGAGAGCACCAGCTCGAGGAGGGGGCCGGCCCACGAGGGAATGTCTTCGTAGCGCGCCCCCGGCGCGTTCCAGAGCAGCGGTACGCCATGTTGCAGGCAGATCAGCGCCGGCGTGAGCCAGAATCCCGTCGGGTGGTGGATCTCGGCCGTCGGCGGGGCGTAGCCGGGAGCGACGTCCTTATCGAACCGCACGAGGAACCCGCCGCCGATCAGCATGGCGTCCAGGCTGGGAGCGAGCCGCGGCAGCTCCGTGACCGAGGTCACCGGGTAGGACCATTCCGCCGCGGGCCTGGCCCGATAGGAGAAGGGGACCAGCTCTACCTGTCCGAGCCGCTTCGCCAGCTCTTCCCGGGCGATGATGGGGAAAAGCAGGTCGCCATAGTTCTCGACGTCGAAGGTGCCGACGACACCCACCTTGAGCTCGCGACCCTGCATCGGGCCGGGAGCTTATCAGGCTCCTGGGCCAGGACGCACTGCCCGGCGGCCGGCCTGCCATCGCGGCCGGAGGCGTCGAGGGGATACCCCGCTCGGCGACGATCTCTGGCGGCGCCTGGAGAGTGGACTAGAGCTCGCCGGTCGAGGCTTCGGGATGATCGGTCAACCAGGCCAGGATCGCGGCGAGGACGGCCTCCACGTCTCCACGCTCCTTGGTGAGGATCTCGTACAGCTCCGAGGGAGAGATCTCTTCGTAGAAGTGCACCATCCGGTTGCGGTAGCGCGCCATCACCCGCAGCTTACGAGCGGCATCGACCGTCAGGATGCCCTGCGCGGCTAATTCGTCGGCGATGACACATACTCGGGCACGACCCTGCCGAAGCCTTTGGCCAGCACGTGCCGGCCGAGGTCGAGCAGCACTTCGAGCGCCCGTCGAAGGAAGGACTCGCCGGCGGCCACCATGCGGGGGGTCGGAAGAGAGCTCTGCGGTGGAGGCCAGGGGGAGGGAGTCGGTGGCCGCAAGCATCTCGCGGATGCCCTGCGCCTTCGCCGCCACGGTCTTGCGCTGAATCGTCCCCGGTGTCATGGCAACAGCAGAAGGCGGCGGCGCTCCCGCTCGAAGGGCGCGAGGTCGCCGGCGCGCCGCATCACGTACAGCTCGAACTCGTCGCACCCTTCCGGGTCGGAGCAAAAGACCCGCTCCCCGCGGATCACGTCAAGGGCGAGAAAAGCGTTGGCGCGCCCCGCGTCCACCAGATCGACCGGCAAAGCGAGGCGCTGCGCCAGAGCGTCCTCGAGCAGCACGACGTCGCGCAAGGCGACCGCTTGGCGGAAGCGGAAGAGAATGCCGACATCCACGTCGGACCCCTCGCTCGCCTCGCCTCGCGCCCGTGAACCGAAGACGTAGAGCGCAACGATCCGCGGGTCCTTGGCGGCGAAGTCCGCGAGACCACCCGCGAGGGCGGTGATGGAGGCCGCGCCAGCGGCAGCGTCAGGCATGAGGCAAGCCTACCACCGGGCGCTTCGGCGGGACGCCGCGTTCGAGCCGGCCGGCGCCTGGCCGTAGGGACAAGTTGCCGCGCTGCGGCGCGTGGTAGCGTGCACGGGTGAAGAGATCACTGGTGCCTTCGGCAGAGGTGTTGGGAAGACCAGGGCTGGTTGGGGATATGTCGCCGGCAGACCGGGCGCGGAGCGCGCTCCGCGGTAAGCTGGGCCGGTCCCTGCCCGCCTGGCTCGTCGCGCTCACCATCCTCTCCATGTCCGGCGGCCGGCCTGCCGTCGCGGCCGGCGGCCTCGAGGGAATACCCCGCTTCTCGCACATCGTCCTGCTGGTGCTCGAGAACGAGAGCTTCGACACGATCTGGGGAAGCGGCAGCGTGGCCGCCTATCTCAACGGGCTGCGCGCCCAAGGCGTCCTGGCCGACCACTATTACGCGACGAGCCATCACAGCCTTGGCAATTACATCGCCATGGTGAGCGGTCAGCCGGTGCAGCCCGCCACCGCCGCCGACTGCGAGGCGCTCAACCTCTACGACTGCGTCCAGGGCCAGGCCGCCATCGCCGGCGGGCGCAACCTTGCCGATCAGATCGAGGACGCGGGGCTCAGCTGGAAAGGCTACATGGACACCATGCCCGGTCCGTGCTTCCACGCCGACTATGGCGCGGCCGCGCACCCTCCGGATCCCTACCAGGGAGACAGCATCGCACCGCCCGCCTACAACTACGCGGATCGGCACAACCCTTTCCTCTACTTTCCGGACATCATCGGCGACGACAGCCGCTGCCGCGCGCATGTCGTGCCTTACTCCGGCCTCGCGGCAGATCTCGCCGGCGACACGGTGCCGGCCTTCTCCTTCATCACCCCCGACACCTGCCACGACGGCCACGACAACCTGTGCGCCGACGGCTCGCCCGGCGGCCTGGCCCGCGCCGACCTCTGGCTATCGCAGAACGTTCCGGCGTTGCTCGCCTACCTGCGGTCACACGATGGACTGCTCCTGATCACCTTCGACGAGGCAAGCGCGACCGACACCTCGGGTTGCTGCACCGGCGGCCCCGGCGGCGGACCGGGCACCGGGGGCAGGGTCGGCTTGCTGGCGCTGTCGGCGGCAATCCGCGCCGGCCGCGTGGTCAGCACGCCCTACGACCATGCCTCGCTGCTGCGCACCATCGAAGACTCCCTGGGGATCGCCGAGCATCTGAACAACGCCGCCCCCGCCGTCGCGATGGCGGACCTCTTCGAGCCCTCGGCGTGCGTGCCGGGAGCCACTTCTCTGTGCTTGGCCGATGGGCGCTTCGCGGTCACGGCGACCTATGCGACCGCGAGCGGTCCGTCGGGCGCCGCCCAGGCAGTGCCGCTCACCCCAGACACCGGGTACTTCTGGTTCTTCTCCGCCGGCAACGTCGAGGCGGTGGTGAAGGTCCTCGACGGGTGCGCCCTCGACAGCAGCTACTGGTTCTTCGCCGGTGGCCTGACCGACGTGCAGGTCACGCTCACCGTCACCGACACTCAGACCCACTTCGTCAAGACCTACACCAATCCGCAAGCCACCGCCTTCCAGCCGATCCAGGACACCAGCGCCCTGCCGGTCTGCCCATGAACGAGCCACATGAAGACCGCAGTCTCGATCCCCGACCCTCTCTTCGAGCAAGCGGACCGGATGGCAAGGCAACTCGGCCTTTCAGATTGGAATGACAAGAGGACCGGAAACCGCGCAGTCTACGGAGGCCCCAAACTTGGACCTGCCCCGGTTCGGTGGACAGTAAACGGCTTGGGTTTGGAGGACCTCAGGCAGGGCACGGAATCCCAGCACTAAGGTCCTACGGAAACGCGTAGCGCGCCCGCCACTTGGCATCATGTCATGGCTGCCCTTTTGCGCTGCCGAACTTGTCCGGGCCGGAAACAACGCGCCAGGAGGGCCTACAAGCCGCGATCTCGCCTTGGCCCTTACCTGCGGTACCCCCCAATTCGGCGTCATGCAGCCTCTTGCTTCTTTTCGAAGGCCGCGGGGCTGAGGTAGCCCAGGGCCGAGTGCCGACGGTGGAGGTTGTACCAGCCTTCGAGAAAATCGAACACCGCCATCCGTGCCTCGACCTGAGTGTGGAACGGCCGGCGATCCAGCAGCTCGCACTCGAGCGTCGCAAAGAAGCTCTCGCAGAGGGCGTTGTCGAAACAATCACCCACCGAACCCATCGAGGGGCGCACCCCGGCCTGCCGGCAGCGCAGGCCGAAGGCGATCGACGTGTACTGCGTGCCCTGATCGGAGTGGTGAACCACTCCCGACGGCCGGCGCTGCCACAGCGCCATGTTCAAGGCTTCGACGACGAGCTCGGTGCGCAGGTGGGTCGCCATCGCCCAGCCCACCACGCGGCGGCTCCAGGCGTCCACGACGACGGCGAGATACAGGAATCCTGCCCAGGTCGGAATGTAGGTGATGTCGGCCACCCACAGCTGATCGCGTCCCTCCACCGCGAAGTTGCGGTCGACCAGGTCGGGAGCCGGCCGCGCTTGGCGATCCCGCGTGGTCGTCACGAACCGTCGCCGCCGGCTGACTCCTGCGATGCCTGCGGCCTGCATCAGCCGGGCGATGCGCTTGCGACTCGCCGCCTGGCCCTCGGCAGCCAGCTCGGCGCGCACGCGCGGCGCTCCGTAGGTCCCCCGCGAGTGCTCGTGGATCGCTTGGATGCGGCCGCCGAGCGCCGCATCCGCCACCGCCCGCGCCGACGGCGACCGCCGCCGCCAGGCGTAGAAGCCGCTCGGCGACACCCCGAGCAGCCGGCACATCGTCCGTACCGCATGCATGGCCTGGTTCGCCCTCACGAATCCGAAGGCTTGCGGGGGATCGACTCGCTCTCCCGAGCGAACCAGGCCGCGGCTTTTTTTAAGATTTCACGCTCTTCGCGAAGCTGGCGGTTCTCCCGCCGCAGTCGGCGCAGCTCGTCGCGCTCGACCGTGGGCAGGCCATCGTCGCGGCGGCCCTCGTCCCGGTCGGCCTGGGCGACCCAGTTGCGGATCGCCTGCGCCGAAGGCTCGAACTCGCGCGCCAGCTGCTCGGGGTCTCGTCCTGACCGCACCAGCTCGATCATCTGCCGGCGGAACTCAGGGGCATACGGTGCTCGGTGTCTCTGCGGCATCGTGGACTCCTCTCCCCCCAATCATGGGGTGTCCACGGAACCGGGGCAACTTCA
>DATDGZ010000600.1:0-2247 GCA_036521795.1 Thermoanaerobaculia bacterium
GGCGATGGCGATGATCCTCATGGCCGTGGGCGAGAGGCCCGCCGTTCCGCGGAGAGGCTCGACGCGCGGATCGCCGAGCGCCTCGGGCTGAGGTTCGTGGTCATGGTTGGCTCGCGCAATGGTCGAAACCATAACACGAGATGGTGTGACCCTGGCAAGCCCCCACGGGCTACCGGCAAGGTTCGCGCCGGCTAGAGGGGCTCCCGGGGCGGCTTGGGAGGCGCGTGGCGGACCTGCGCCGCCTCGACGAGGTGGAGCTTCTCGGCGAAGGGGTAGCCGTTGAGCAGGCCGCGGAGTTGCTCGGAATCGACCTCGAGCTCGCGCAGGCGAGCGCGGAACGCGGGCAGATCGAGGAGATAGTCGCCCAGGTGGAGGATGTGGAAGGTGGCGAGCGCCAGCGGGTCGGTCAGGACCTCGACGACCAGCTCGTACTGATCCGCGGGCATGTCTCGCGTCTGGCGGGGGTCGCTCCTCTCGACCACGGCGCCATAGAGCTCGACCGTGCGGGCCAGCTGGCGAGTGTAGTTGCGCGGGCCGTGGCCCTTGTCGCTCCGGGCGCCGCGCGCCTCGAGGGCGGCGCGAACCTCGGGCGCCAGCGAGATCGTCGACCGACGCTCTCGCTCTCCGCCGTTCGTAGGGCGCACCTTCCGCTGGGCCGGCACGGCAGACAATTCTACCGGAAAGCCAGAATTCAGAGCAATGCTCCAGGCCTCGGCACAGTTACGAATTGACCGCCGATGTACTGAAAAAAGACCCGAGGTGTCCCGAAAACAGGGTCTTCGAGCAACTGGTATGAGAACGTAAATACTCCATAGGGGTTTCCGTGCCAAACGAGGACGACCGGCATCTCGACGCGACCGACGTCACCCAGCTGCTCGAGAGAACGCTCACGGGCGAGAGCAGCCGGCGCGTCATCGGCCACCTGCAGGGCGGCTGCGGGCCGTGCCGGGAGCGGGTGCGAGACGGGCTGCGGCAGGCCGGCGAGGAGGCGGCCGCCTACGGCGCCGCGTTCGATCGGGCGGTCGGCAAGCTCGGTCAGCTCTTCGCGGCCGAGCGCCGGGAGCGCGATGCGGGCGCCGTGCTCTGGCGGAAGCTGCGGGCCCATCCGTCGGGCCGGCGGTGGACGATGGTCTCCAACTCCCCCAAGTACCGCACCCCGGGCGTTCTCGAGGCGCTGTTTCGGGACTACCGCGAGGGGGTCTGGCGGGATCCGGCGGAGGGCCTCGAGCTCGGCAATCTCGCGATCCTGATCGCCGAGGGTCTCGACGCCGGGAAGATCCGCGCCTCGTGGCTCGCGGACCTGCAGGGTGAGGCGCTGGCGACCGCCGGCAACGCCCGGCGCGTAGCCTGCTGTGATGGCGAGGCCGGACGGCTGCTGTGGCGGGCGGCGCAGCGGCTGAGCCTGGGCAGCGGCGATCTGCTGCTCGAGGGGCGGCTGCTGACCTACCAGGGGAGCTACGCGCAGTCGCTGGGGAGGTTCGAGCAGGCGGCGCGACGGTTCGGCCAGGCCGAGCAAACCTACCGCAAGATCGAAGACGTGCACCTGGCGGCGCGAGCGCTGGTGGCGCGAGCCGAGGCCATCGGTCATCTCCATCCCGAGCGTGGCATCCGGCTGATCCGCCGGGCGATCGCCGAGCTCGACGCCGCCCGCGATCCGTACCTCGAGCTGGCAGCCCACCACAGCCTCGCCTGGTACCTCAACGACGCCGGCCAGGGCGGGGAGGCCCGAGCCGAGGTCGGGCGCAGCGCCGCTCTCTACCAACGCTTCAGCGGCGATGCGGTGGCGAGCCTCTCGCGCGCCTGGTTGCAGGGCAGGATCGACCGTTCGCTCGACGAGCTCGACCCGGCGCGCCGGTCCTACGAGCGCGCCTGGGCGGGGTTCTCCGAGCTCGGCATGGGGATCCAGCTGACGATGCTGGCGATCGACCGCGCCGAGCTGAGGGTCGCCGAGGGCGAGTTCGGGAGCGCCGCGTCGCTGCTCGCCAGGATGGCGGCGCAGGTGCGGCGCTGGGGCGTCAACCGCGACACCCTGGCGGTGCTGCGGAGGCTCCACGAGGCGGTGGCGGCGAGGCAGTGCGAGCGGGCGTCGTTCCGGCAGGCCTCCCTCGCAGTGCGGCGCTCGTGGGCCCGAGCCGAAGCGGGGCGAAGCGCACGGTGAGCGACGAGCGCTCGCTCGCGGCCGCGGCGTGTCGTCGCCCATCGCGAGAGCCCGGTCGCCAGGAGCCAACCCGGATCTTCGCCGCAAAC
>DATDGZ010000601.1:0-26543 GCA_036521795.1 Thermoanaerobaculia bacterium
CCCCCCCCGCGACCGGGTTCAGGTGGAGGGCGGGAGGCTGGCGATGATCGTCTGGACCGTGGCCGTGTAGGCCTGGAAGAGCCCGCCGTTGGGCGGGTGCTGTGAAGCGTCGTTCTCCTTGATGAAAGCCTCGAACGCGGGCACGTTCTGGGCGACAGGAGTCACCGCGGCCCCGCCGACCACGAACTGCAGTAGGGCGTCGAAGACCGGGCCCACGACGGTCACGAAGTCCTGGATGTACTTGTCGAAGCTGCCGTCGAACTCGGTGACGATCCCGAGCACGAACGAGGTGGAGGTCGCGCTCGGCTGCAGGTTTGGCGCCTGGGGATCGAGGATCAAGGTACGCGCGTAGTGCACCGTGCCGATGCTGTTGAGCGCTGCGTCGAGTTGCGGTCCGTACTGCGCCATGCCGGCGGCGATCGCCTGCGGAGTGATGCCGGGCAGCACCGGCATGAGCAGCGTCAGTGGGCTGGCCATGAGCCTCCTTCCAAATGTGAGTGGACTGCGAATTATGGGAGGAAGCATCACATGAGTCAAGGGCCGCCGCGCATTCGCAGCGAGCCATTACAAGCATGTTCAAATTTGCCTATCACTCTCGCGCGGTGAGCTGAAACGACACTGACGTGCCGGTCGCTGACTTCCACGGACGCCGGCTCTCGATGGTAGTGGACTGAGCGATCAGGGGGCGCCGGCGGCGGGCGCCACTCGTCATGGCACGGCGGAGCCGATCAGTGATCGGGCAGGTGGGACTCGATGACGACGACGTAGCCTGAGACTCTCGTTCGACAGCCGCTCCTTGGTGTCCTGCTCGAGGAGATACACCATCCACGCCGTGCCCCGGCCAAGGCGCAGGGAAACGTTGGCAGCGGCGTCAGGGGAGACCCCGAAGAGCTCCCCGATCGAGAGGGCCGCTTGCCCGGTGACGGTGATCCTTTGCTCCACGGCTTCCGGTGCTCTCGCGGCAAGAGCGGGCATGCACGCTGCCAATCCACACAGACCCGCCACGAACCTGGTGACCGTCCGATTCATCGTGCTTTTCGTCAGGACCCGTTCCAGAGCTCCACGGTCTCGGTGTTGTAGCGCAGCACGACGCGGGAGCCGTCGGCGAGCAGGACGCCGAGATCGGAGAGCTTCGCCAGCATGGCGCGGCCGGCTGGGCTGCGCGCCGCCACCGCTCGCGGCTGGCCGGCCGGGCCGGGGTCGACGCCGCGCTGCACCCAGACGTCGTCGCTCCACACGAAGACCCGCCCCGCCACCTCGCTGGTCGTCTGCGGCAGGACCGACGGCGCTTCGCCGAACGCCTCGCTGACCAGGAACTCCGGTCCCGCGTGCGGCAGCTTGGGGGCCGGCGAGATCAGCCCGGGGCCGCTCTCGCCGTTCTGGAGCAGGAGCACCGCGACCAGCAGGGCCAGCCCCGCGGTGACCAGCGGCCGCGCGGCGCTCCAGGAACCGTGCAGGGGCGGCAGGCCCTGCCACCACAGCCACGACCGCACGGAGCGCAGCGATCTCAGCCATTGCTCGGAGACCGGGGAGCGCGGGGAGCGCGGCAGCGGCGACCCCGGCCGGCGCGATGCCTGGTCGCCCGCACCGCCGCTCTCGGCGGCGATGCGCCCGTGGACGCGCGCCGGGAGATCCGCCGGCGGCGGCGCGGGCCTCAGGACCCGCAGCCCGCCGACCAGGCGGCGCGTCGCCTCCAGGCGGGAGGTGCAGGGCAGGCAGGCGGCGACATGGGCCTCCAGCCGCCGCGTCTCGGACGGCCCGGTCTCGCCATCCAGGTAGGCCGACAGCGATTCGAGCGAGATATGGCCACTCATGCGCTCAGCTCTCCCTTGTCTCCACGGCTAGCCGCCGGTTCCGCGTCCGCGATTGGCGAAAGGGATCGCAGACGCACGCCTGCCGGGGCCATCGTCTCGAGCAGGCCTCGCAGCTGCTCCCTGCCGCGCGCGATCCGTGAACGCACCGTACCCACCCGCACCCCCAGGACGGCCGCGATCTCTTCGTAGGCAAGACCCTGGAGGTCGCGCAGCACCACCGCCTCGCGGAACGGCGCCGGCAGCAGTGCCAGGGCGTTCGCCACCTGGCGGCCGAGATCCGCGGCGACCGCCAGCTCCTCGGGGCCACGGCGCGGATCGGCGATGCTCACTTCCCCTCCGTCACCGCCGCCGTCTGCCGCCTCGCCGATCGGCTGCGTCAGCGGACGGAAGCGCGACAGCCGCTCGCGGCAATGGTTCAGGGCGACACGGAAGATCCAGGTCTTGAGCGCCGAGCGGCCACTGAAACTGTCGAGGTGACGGTAGACCCGCAGGAAGATCTCCTGCGTAAGGTCCGCCGCCTCGTCGGGGTCCCCGGACAGCCGCAGCGCCAGGTTGAACACCATCACCGCGTACCGCGAGTAGACCTCGTCGAACGCCCGCACATCGCCGCGGGAATGCCGCTGGGCCAACTCCAGGTCCAGGTCGTGCAAGCCGACGCCTGCGGCAATGAAGGTTGCCTTCAAGGTTCCTCCCAAGTCTGCGACCCTCCAACATCTTAGACCCGCGAGACAGGGAAAAGTTCCCCAGCTACCCGGGAGGGCACCGTCTTAGCGGGCGTGGGCGACGCGCACCGCCGGCAGCGAAGCGCTCTGGCCGTAGTAGGCGAGCAGACCCTTCAGCACCGCCTCGGCGACGTGCTGGCGGTAGGCCCGGGTCTGCAGCAGCTTGCGGTCGAGGTCGTTGTTGAGGTTGCAGACCTCGAGGAGCATCTTGGAGGGGACCGAGTTGTAGCGCAGCACCGCCGGCACCCACTCGCCGCGGTTGCGGATGATGTGGTCGCGCACCGGCGTGAAGGGATGGACCGGCAGCCCGAGCCCCTCGATGGCGCCGATCACCTGCTTGGCCAGCTGGCGCGACAGACCTTCGCTCTGCACCCGCTGGCTCCACGGGAACTCGACCCGCGGGCTCTCCTTGAACTCCTGGCGCACCTCGTAGATCTGCCCGCTCTTGCCGTAGCTCTCGTCACGCATGCGCGCCGCCGGGATGTAGGCCATGGCGCCGCGCAGCGAGGGATGCAGCGAGTCGGCGTGGATCGACAGGAAGACCACCTTCTGCGGATCGTCGTCGGCCGAGAGCGCGCGGCGGAAGAGGCTGTTGGCGAGGTACCAGCGCAGGTTCACTCCCACCACCGGGTCCGCGATCGCGTAGGGCGGATTGGTGAGCACGGAGTGGCTGCGCGAGACCGGCAGCACGTCCGACTCGACGATGCGGTACTCGTCGCCGTCGCGGGTGGTGAGGTCGACGGCGGCGGCCGTGCGCGACTCGAGCAGCCACTTGAGCCGCACCGCGATGTCGTAGACGTAGAGGCTCTCCCAGACGCCGCCCACGGTGGCGCCCGAGTCGTGGCCGCCGTGACCGGCGTCGAGGATGACCGTGATGCCTTCGAGCCCCTTGGCCTGGACCTGGTTGCTGAAGTGGGAGCTGGCGCGCAGCCCGGCCTCGTACTCCTGGCGCCGCGGGTCGCCCTCCGGGAGGTACTCGGGCAGCAGCAGGTCGAGCGGGATCTTCACCTTGAACCCGACCGGGATGTTGGTGACGTCGCCGATGCCGCTGCGGTGGGCGATGTCGGCGGCCAGGCTGTTGACGTCGGCGGCGTAGATGCGGCCGGTGAAGCGCACCACGACACCCGAGTAGAGCGCCTCTCCCGGCCGCAGCCGGTACACGGCGTACTCCCCGTCCTGGTCCTTGCCGTAGGCCAGCACGTACGGCCGCTGCGGCACCGGCAGCACGGCGCCGAAAGCCGGCCGCAGCAGCTCCGAGGGGATGGTCAGCACCGCGCCGCGCGTCACGTCCTCGTCGCGCAGGTTGTTGTACTCGCGGATGGCGCGGAAGTTCTCACCCTTGCCGGTGAACCACTCCGACAGCTGCCACAGGTTCTCGCGGCGCAGGGCCCCGCAGCCCCTGACCTGGTGGCGCCAGCCGGTGGCGTCACCCCGGTCCTCGGGAAACAGCGCCCGCGCCGCCGCGAGCTGCCAGGAGGAGGCCAGGATCTCGAACGGCACGCGGTAGCGCCGGCCGGTCTTGAGATGGCTGTCGGGCGGCAGGCGGTTCGATTCGAGCAGCTGCGGCGCCAGGCGCGCGTCGCCGCAGAGGCGCTGCGCGAAGCCGGCGAGACCTTCGCCACGGCGCGGCAGGGCCTCGACCGCGATCTGGCCGTCGCCGCTCGCCGTGGCATAGACCCCCTCCTCGAGCCGCAGCCGCAGGCCCTTGGCCGGGATCGGCGGCGGCACGGCCGCCGGCCGGGAGTCCGCCGCGGCGGCGGGCGCGCCGGCCGGGGCTGCCGAGACCATTGCGGCGGGCACTGTGGGCACTGCGGGCACGGCGGCCGGTGCGGAGACCGCGGCAACGGCGCCAGGCATGTCCGCGGCCCCGGAGGACGAGACCGCGGCGGCGGGCGCCATCGCCGCCGCGTGCGGCGCGGCGGCGAGCGCAGCGGCCACCCAGACCGCGAACACCCGTCCGCGTCCGGACATCAGCTCGCTGCCACCTCCGCGCCCCGGAAGCGGGGCGCCACCTGCCAGCCGACCTGCCGCTCGAAGGCGCGGGCGGCGCGGAACACGGTAGCCTCCTCGAACGGCCGCCCCATGATCTGCAGCGACAACGGCAGGCCCTGGCCGTCGAGACCGGAAGGGACCGCGACCGCCGGCAGCCCCACCAGGCTGGCCGGCGTGGTGAAGACGTCGGACAGGTACATCGCCAGGGGGTCGGCGACCTTCTCGCCGAGCCGGAAGGCGGCGCTCGGCGTGGTCGGCGTCACCACCACGTCGGCCCGCCCGAGCGCCGCCGTGAGCTCGGCGCGCATCTGCGCCAGCACCGCGCAGGCCTTGCCGTAGTAGGCCTCGTAGTAGCCGGACGAGAGGGTGAAGGTTCCCAGCATGATGCGCCGCTGGACCTCGGCGCCGAAGCCTTCGCTGCGGCTGTCGAAGTACACCTCCGCCAGGCTCGCGGCGCCTGGCGAGCGGCGGCCATAGCGCACGCCGTCGAAGCGCGCCAGGTTGGCGCTGGCTTCCGAGGTGGCGATCACGTAATAGACGGCGATGGCGGCCTCGAGGCTGGGAATCGAGACCTCGACCAGCTCGGCGCCGGCCTCCTCCAGGGCGGCGAGCGCGCCACGGAAGCTGGCCGCCATGTCGCCTGGCGCCGGCTCGCCACCCACGGGGTTGACCGCCGGGGCCGCCGGGGCCGCCGGGGTCGTTGCAGCCGCGGCGGCAGCCTGGGCCGCCAGGACGACGTCGATCTCCTTGACGACGCCGACGCGCATCCCGGCGATGCCTTCTTCGATCGTGGCGAGGAGGTCGCCCACCGGCCGCTCGGCGCAGGTCGAGTCCATGGGGTCGTGGCCGGCGATGACCTGCGTGGCGAGGGCGGCGTCACGGACACCGCGCGCGATCGGCCCGACCTGGTCGGTCGACGAGGCGAACGCGACCAGGCCGTAGCGCGAGACCCGGCCGTAGGTCGGCTTGACCCCGACCACGCCGCAGAGGGCCGCCGGTTGCCGCACCGAGCCGCCGGTGTCGGAGCCGATGCCGAGCGCGACGCTGCCGGCGGCAACCGCCGCGGCCGGGCCGCCGCTCGAGCCACCGGGCACGGTCGCGACGTCCCACGGGTTGCGGGTCTCTTGATAGGCCGAGCTCTCGCACGAGGAGCCCATCGCGAACTCGTCCATGTTGGCGCGGCCGACGATCACCGCCCCGGCGTCGAGCAGGCGCTGCACGGCGGTGGCGGTGTACGGCGCCACGTACCCTTCCAGGATGCGCGACGCACAGGTGAGCCGGTGCCCCGCGAGGTTGAGGTTGTCCTTGAGCGCCACCGGCACGCCGGCAAGCGGCCCAGGGTCTTTGCCGGCCGCCACGCTGCGATCGATCTCCCCGGCACGCACCCGCGCCGCCTCCTCGAAGATCTCGAGGTAGGCGTGGACCAGCGGTTCCACCCGGGCAGTGCGCTCGAGCGCCGATGCGAGCGCCGCGGCGGCCGACACCTCGCCGCCGCGGATGCGGCGCGCCAGCTCTTCCGCAGGCAGTTCCCAGAGGTCAGGATGACTGGTCATCGCCCACCCCGGGCCTGGCCTCGGGAACCTGCCGCGTGTCCGCCGTGGACGTGCGACGGACCTCGGGCACCAGCAGGAAGCCGTCCAGGGCCGCCGGCGCGTTGGCCAGAAAGACCTCGCGCGGCAGGCAGGGACGCGGCACGTCGTCGTCCTCCGGGGCCGCCCGCGAGATCGGCGGCAGCGGTGGCAGCAGAGCCGGCGGCGGAATCATCGGAATCATCGGAGCCATCGGAGCCATCGGAGCCATCGGAACGATCGGAGCCAGGGGAACCGGCGGTACCTCCGAGGCGGCCGCCCCGGTCGCGGCTTCCGGCGGCGCACCGGCCTCGAAGTGCTGCAGCTGATCGATGTAGTCCACGATCTTGCCGAGCTGGCCGGCAAGGGCCGCCTCCTCCTCGGGGGTGAACCGGAGCCGGGCCAGAGAAGCGATCTTCCTTACTTCTTCAGTGGTTAGGGCCATGATTGTGAAGTGAAAGTTTAGCGTTGCTGAGGCTTGAAGGCAATCCGGCCGGGGAGGACCTGCTTCAGAAACCCCGGCCGCCCGGTTTTCTCGCGCTCGGCCGCCTGCCGGGGATGGCGGTGCCCCGACTACAATCGCGGCCATGTCCGACGTCGCCTCTGCCACCGCCGGCACCGGTCCCGGAGCTGCAAACGAAGCGGTCTTCGCCGAGCTGTGCCGCGACCCTGTGGTGCAGGCGCTGCTGGCAGCGTGCGGCGCCACCGAGTGCCACCTGGTGGGCGGGGTCCTGCGCGATCGCCTGCTCGGTCTCGCCACCCACGACCTCGACGCTGTGGTCGCCGGGCGGGGCGACGAGATCGCCGCCGAGCTGGCCGCGCGCTTGCCGGCACGCCTGGTCAGGCTCGGCGGCGAGGACTTCGCGGCCTACCGCCTGGTGCTCGGCGCCCCATCCGGGAGTACCGGGGGCCCCGGGAGCACCGTGAGCACCGCGAGCGGCGCCGCCGTCCCGCCCGGCCACCGCATCCTCGATCTCTGGGACCGCCAGTCCCTGCCTCTGCACGACGACCTCGCGCGCCGCGACTTCACCGTCGACTCCATCGCGCTCGCGCCGCGCGGCGGCGCGGTCGCCGATCCGTTCGGCGGCCTCGCCGACCTCGGGCGGCGGGTGCTGCGGGCCACCACCCGGCAGAGCTTCGACGGCGATCCGCTGCGGGTGCTGCGGCTGGCTCGCCTGCTCGTTCGCCTGCCCGGCTTCAGCATCGAGCCGGAGACCTTCGAGCTGGCGCGCCGCACCGCGCCGAGGCTTCCCGAGATCGCCGCCGAGCGCATTCGCGAAGAGCTGCGGCTGCTGCTCTCGTATCCTCCCTCCGAGCGCCCGGGCGAAGCCGCGGCCACCGGGCATGCCGGCGCCGCCGAGCCTGCCTCTCCAACGAGCCCCGCCGTCATCGGCTTGCGCACGCTGGCCGCCCTCGATCTCTATCCTGGCCTCTGGCTCGGTGCTCCCGGCATTCCCGGCGGCCGCGATGGGACGGCCGCCGCCGCGCGCGCCGCCGCCGATCTGGCCGCCCTCCCCGCCTGTGCCGGCGAGCTCGAACGCCTGCTGGCGGCCGGCAAGGTCACAGGGCGGCGGCCGGGCATCGACCTGCCCGCCGACCGCTTCGCCGCGACGTTCCGGCACCTGCCGCGCACGGCGGCGGCCAGCCACATGCAGGAGGCAGGTTATGTCTCGGCGCGCCAGCTGGCCGAGATCGCGCCGCTGCTGGCCGAACCGGCCGAGCTGCCCGAGACGGATCTCGAACGCCGCCGCTTCCTGCACCGCCACGGCTGGAGATGGCTCACCGTCGCCTGCTCCTGGGGAGGCGCCGCGGCGGCGGCCGGTGTCGCGGCCAGCGAGCGCTGGCGGCGCGCCGCCGCACCGCTCTGCGAGCTGGCGCGCCGCGAGGGACCGGAGCTGATCGATCCGCCGCGGCTGCTCACCGGCGACGACGTGCAGCGCCTCCTCGGCGTCGCCGCCGGTCCCCGGGTGGGCGCCGCTCTCGCCGCGCTCACCGCGGCGCAGGTCGCCGGCGAGGTGCGCACCCGCGGCGATGCCGAGCGCTTCCTCGGCGACCGGCGCGTCCACCTCGCCGGCGAGACGAGCTGAGCTCCGTCAGCGCGCGCCGCTGGCGGGCGCGCCCATCAAGCGCTGGTTCAGCTCCTTGATTCGTTCCATCAGCTTGTCGATCTTCTCCTGCGCCTCCTGGCGCAGGCGGTTGTAGTCGCCGCGCAGGCGCTCACGGTCCTGGGCCATCTCCTGGAGCCGCGCCTGGAAGTCCTCGATCTGCTGATCGCGGGAGCCGATCACGCTCTGCAGGTGCTCGATCTCCTCGTCCTTCTCGGCCAGGCGGAGCTTGGTCTTCTCCTCCTGCTCCTCGTAGAGCCGCTTGAACTGCTGGAGCTCGACGATCTGGGAGAAATCCGACGTCACCGGGCTCATGTCGCCTCCTCGTTCCTCGATCATCGGGAACATCTTGCGCAGCTTGAGGGAGAGGTCCTCGGGGTCCGACGCCTGCCGCATCGCCTCGGCGTAGCTGATCGTGCCGTGCACCAGCAGCGCCAGCAGGCTCTGGTTGAGCGACTGCATCCGGTAGTAACCGACCGACGATTCGAGCTCGTCGTGCAGCCCGGCGGTCTCGCCCTCTTCGATCATCTTGGAGATCTTCGGCGAGGCCCGCATGATCTCGAGCGCCGCCACCAGGCCCTTGCCGTCCTGGCGCGGCACCAGCTTCATCGAGACCACCGCCTTGAGCACCTGCGCCAGCTGGGTGCGGATCTGTCCCTGCTGGTCGGCGGGGAAGGTGTCGAGGATGCGATCGACGGTCTGCGGCGCGCTGTTGGTGTGCAGCGTCGAGAAGACCAGGTGACCGGTCTCGGCGGCGGTCATGACGGTCGAGACGGTCTCGCGGTCACGCATCTCGCCCACCATGATCACGTCCGGGTCCTGGCGCATGGCGTTGCGCAGCGCCTCGGAGAACGCCATGGTGTCGGTGCCGACCTCGCGTTGCGACACCGAGGCGACGTCGTCGGTGAACAGGAACTCCATCGGGTCTTCGATGGTGATGATGTGCACCGGGCGGCTGGTGGCGATGCGTCGCACCATCGCCGCCAGGGAGGTCGACTTGCCGCTGCCGGTCGGCCCGGTGATCAGCACCAGGCCCATCGGCAGATCGCAGAACTCGTCGATGACCGGCGGCAGCTCGAGGTCCTCCAGGCTCTTGATCTGGAACGGCACCCGGCGGAAGCAGGCGGCGAGGTTGCCGCGCTGCATGTAGATGTTGCCGCGGAAGCGCGCCAGGCCCTTGACGCCGTAGCCGACGTCGACCGACAGCTTCTCCTCGAGCCGGGCGCGCTGCGGTGCGCTGAGGATCCCGATCAACATCTCGGACAGCTGATCGGGCGTCACCGGCGGCACGTCGATCGGGATCAGCTTGCCGGCGATGCGCAGCAGTGGTGGACGGGTGGGCTTCAGATGAAGATCCGAAGACCCCCTGTCGGTCATCAGCTTCAGCAGGGCATCTAGGTCCATGGCCGGAGAGATCGAGGCAACCCATTCTACAAGACTGCCGGGCGCCCGGCACAAGCGGCATAAAATGCGGTAGTGTCCCCGATTGCTGGATTGCCCTTGCCTCCCGCCGATTGGGCGAGGGTCCAAGTCTCGTTGGCGGCGGCGTAGGACTGCGGACCCCTCGCCCATGATGACCGACGACCGCTCCTGGGACCTGATCGAGGTGCACGCCGCGGGCGTCACCGGCAGCGGCACCCCTCTCGCGGTCGTCGCCACCGCGGCAGGCGGCTCGCTCGTCGCGCTGAGCCTCTTCGGCTCGCCCGCCGCCGCCGGGGCCGCCGCACCGGCGGACGCGGCATACCGTCCGGGCCGGCCGCCATTTCCCGAGGTGCGGCGACAGCTCGGCGAGTACTTCGCCGGGAAGCGCCGCGAGTTCGTCCTGCCGCTGGACCCGCACGGCACCGCGTTCGAGCGCGGTGTCTGGCGCGTTCTTGTCGCCATTCCCTACGGTGAGACCCGCTCCTATGCCGAGGTCGCCATGGCGATCGGCCATCCCACGGCCTGCCGCGCCGTCGGCCGTGCGAACGGCCGTAATCCGATCGCCGTCGTCATCCCCTGCCACCGCGTCATCGGCTCGGACGGCTCTCTCACCGGCTACGGCGGCGGCCTCGAGCTCAAGCGCCTTCTCCTCGACCTGGAGGGCGCCGGCCGCGGTACCGAAGCGCCGGCGCCGCAGCCCGCGCTGCCCTTCTGAGCCTCGCTCTTCCGGCTGCTGCCGCCGCGCCTGCTGCGCACCCGGACCGACCGTTCCGTACCCCCATGGCGCCTGACTCGAGGCCGCCGCTTTGTGGCATAGTTGCGGCATGACGACCACGACCAGGGCGGAGCCGCGGCCCGCGGCGGGACGAGTGGAGACGGCGGTCGCCGACCTGACGGCGCTGGCCCGCGAAGCGGGACCGAATCCGCGCGGCCGGGTGTCGGGCAACGCCGCCAGCCTGGTCGGTTCGGAGATCCTCAAGATCGCCGCGCAGATGCGCGCCTTGCGGGCCAGCGGGCGCTCGATCTGCGACCTCACGGTGGGCGACTTCGATCCCCGGCAGTTCCCCATCCCCGAGCGGCTGCGTGGCGCCATCGCCGGCGCCCTCGAGCGCGGCGAGACGAACTATCCGCCGGCGACCGGCATGCCCGAGCTGCGGCAGGCGGTGCAGCGCTTCTACGCGCGCGACCTCGGCCTGCAGTACCCGTTCGAGTCGGTGCTCATCGCCGGCGGCGCCAGGCCGGCGATCTACTGTCTCTTCCGCACCGTCTGCGACCCCGGCGACCGCATCGTCTACCCGGTCCCGAGCTGGAACAACAACCATTACGTGCACCTCGTGCAGGGCACCGGAGTGCCGGTCGAATGTGGCCCGGGCGAGCGCTTCCTGCCCACCGGCGCGGCGTTGCGCGAGCACCTTGCCGGCGCCCGGCTGCTCTGCCTGAGCTCGCCGCTCAACCCGACGGGCACCGCCTTCACCGCGGCGGCGCTCGACGAGATCTGCACCGCGGTCGCCGCCGAGAACGAGGCGCGCGAGCGCCGCGGCGAACGCCCGCTGTACCTGATGTACGACCAGATCTACTGGCAGCTCTGCTTCGGCGACACCGTCCACGTGACGCCGCCGGCCCTGGTGCCGGAGGTGGCGCGCTACACCGTGTTCATCGACGGCATCAGCAAGTGCTTCGCCGCCACCGGCCTGCGGGTGGGGTGGGCGGTCGGCCCGGCGGACATCATCGGCCGCATGTCGGCCGTGCTGGGACACGTCGGCGCCTGGGCGCCGCGCGCCGAGCAGCTGGCCACGGTCGAGATGCTGGACGACGCGGCGGCGATGGGCGTCTACCTGGAGACGTTCAAGCGCGGCATCGAGTCCCGGCTCTCCCGCTTGCACGCCGGCTTCCAGGCAATGAAGGCGGCCGGACTGCCTGCCGAGAGCATCCCGCCGATGGGCGCGATCTATCTCGCCGCCCGCCTCCATCCGTTCGGCCGCCGCACGCCGACGCCGCAAAGCACCGAGATCGTCACCAACGAGGACGTGCGCCGGTACGTGCTGGAGGCGGCCGGCATCGGAGTCGTGCCCTTCCAGGCCTTCGACTTCCCCTACGAGGACGGCTGGTTCCGCCTGAGCGTCGGCGCCGCCAGCGAGGCCGACATCGATGCAGCCCTGCCGCGGCTGGCAGAGGCGCTGCGGCAGCTCGATTGACGCGGGACCGAGCGCCCCGGCTAGAACTTCCGCATCAGGCCGACCACGACGCCTTGCACGCGCACGTCGCGGGCGGGCACGCGGAACGGCTGCATGTTCGGATTGGCCGGCTGCAGGCGCACCATCGACCCCTCGGGGTAGAAGCGCTTCAGGGTGGCCTCGTCTCCCACCAGCGCCACCACCATCTCGCCAGGCTCGGCCGCCTCGCGGCGCAGCACGATCACGAAGTCGCCGTCGTGGATGCCGTCCTCGACCATCGAGTCGCCGACCACCCGCAGCACGTAATGGTCGGACGGAGAGGCGCCGCGCGACGACAGGAGGTGCCCAGGGACGGTGACCCGTTCGTTGCCGGTGACCGCCTCGATCGGCCGTCCGGCGGCGATACGGCCGAAGAACGGCAGATCGTGATCGCTGCCGGGCGGACCGTCGCCAGGACCGCCCGGGATGGCGCGGATCAGCTCGATGCCGCGCTTCTGGTTCCAGTCCCGGCGCAGGAAGCCCTTGTCCTGAAGCAGCTTCAGATGCTTGTACACGGTGCCGTAGGAGGAGTAGCCGAAGCGGTCGCAGATCTCGCGATGGGTCGGCGCGATGCCCCGCTCCCGCCGGTACTCGTGGACGAACTCGAGGATCTCCTTCTGCCGCTCGGTCAGGTAGGTCATGACCCACAGCATAGGCGGTAACCCAGCGTAATGCAAGCCTGCCGCGACCCATTGCCGCCTCGCCGCCGTCCTTGACACCCGTGGACGGCGCTCCATACACTGCCGGCGCACTGGTAGGCGCTGGTCCGTCTCCTCCGTCCGTTCATTCCTGATGACCCCTAGCGTCATTCCTGATGACCCCTAGCGTCATGCCTGATGACCTCTAGCGCAATCGCGGACCTTCCCTTCACTCGTCACACCCTCGCCAACGGCTTGCGGGTCGTCCTGCACCCGGACCATGCCCTGCCGCTGGTGGCGATCAATCTCTGGTACCACGTCGGCTCGAAGAACGAGCGCCCGGGCCGCACGGGCTTCGCGCACCTGTTCGAGCACATGCTCTTCCAGGGCAGCGCGCACGTCGGCACCAACGACCATTTCCGCTACGTCCAGCAGGTGGGCGGCGTCGCCAACGGCTCGACCTGGTACGACCGCACCAACTACTACGAGACCTTGCCCGCGCACCAGTTCGATCTCGGCCTCTGGCTCGAGTCCGACCGCATGGGCTTCCTGCTGCCGGCGATCACCGCCGAGAACCTCGAGACCCAGCGGCAGGTGGTGATGAACGAGCGCCGCCAGCGGATCGAGAACCAGCCCTACGGACTCGCCGGCGAGCGCCTGCGCGAGCTGCTCTATCCGCCCGACCATCCCTATCACTGGCCGGTGATCGGCTACATGGACGACATCGCCGCCGCGACCCTCGAGGAGGTGCGGGCCTTCTTCCGCACCTATTACGCGCCGAACAACGCGGTGCTCACCCTGGCCGGCGACTTCGAGCCCGCCGCGGCGCTCGAACGCATCGACACCTGGTTCGGCGAGATCCCCGCCGGGCCGCCGGTGCCGGCTCTGCCCGCCATGGTCGGCGACCCGCCGCCGCTGCCCGCGAGCGAGGCGCAGCGGCGCGCGGTGCTCGAGGACGACGTCCACCTGTCGCGGATCTATCTCGCCTGCCGCACTCCCGCGTTCGGCCAGCGGCCCTGGTATGCCGCCGACCTGCTCGCGGTCGTGCTCGCCGGCGGCAAGTCGAGCCGCCTCTATCGCGACCTCGTCTACGAGCGCCAGGTCGCCCAGGACGTGAGCGTCTACGTCAACCCCTTCGAGGCGGTCGGCGACTTCATGGTGATCGCCACGGTACGGCCGGGCGTCGAGCCGGCGGCGGTGGAGGCGGTGATCCACGACCACCTGGCGCGCGCCGCCGCGGAGCCGCCCACCGCGGAGGAGCTGGCCGGGGCGCAGAGCCGCACCCTGACCGACTATTGGAGCGCGCTCGAGCTGCTCCCGAACCGGGCGGACAGCTTCTCTCAGTACACCACCTACTTCGACGATCCCGGCCGCCTGGCCGGCGAGGCCGACCGCTATCGCAGCGTTGCCGCCGAAGAGCTGCAGGAGCTCGCCGCCGGCTCTCTCGGCCCCGCGGCGCGGGTCGTGGTGACGGTCGTCCCGAAGGCCGCGCCGGCCATGGCATCCATCCCGTCGGCGCCCGCGGGGCCCCTGGACGTTGCGGAACCGCCGGCCCCTCCCGACCCGCCCCTGCCGTGACCGCGCGCGCCGATCCGCGAATGAAAACGACCGTCATCGATCGCTCGGCGCCGCCGCCTGCCGGAGAGGTCCACCCGTTCCATTTCCCCCGCTTCGTTCGCCGCCGCCTGCCGTCAGGTGTCGTGGCTTACGCCGCGCAGCTTCCCGGCGTGCCGCTGGTCAGCGTCGAGTTGCTGGCGGCGGCCGGCGCCCAGCACGATCCGGCCGGGCGCGAGGGTCTCGCCACCTTGACCGCCGCGCTGCTCGACGAGGGCGCCGCGGGGCGGAACGCCATGGAGATCGCCGGCAGCGTCGAGCGGCTGGGCGGCCAGCTCGGCACCGGCGCCGATTGGGACAGCGGCTACGCCGGCATCCTGATCCTGTCGCGCCACCTGGAGGCCGGCCTGCGCCTGCTGTCCGAGGTGGCGACGGCTCCGACGTTCCCGGAAGCGGAGGTGGAGCGCCTACGGCGCCAGCGCCTCACGGAGCTGCTGCGCCGGCGGCACCAGCCGGCCGCGATCGCCGACGAGCAGCTCGCCGCCGCCATCTACCAGGGCACGGTCTATGCGTGCTCGCCGCTCGGCACGGAAGCCGCCCTCTCGTCGCTCCGCCGCGACGAAATGCTCGGCTTCTATCGCCGGCGATACCGCCTGCAGGAGGCGATCCTGATCGCGGTGAGCGACGTCGAGCCCGAGACCCTGCTGGCCGCGGCGGACGCGGCGCTGGCAGCCACCCCCGCCGCGTCCGCCGGGTCCGGCGAGAGTGGCGGGGCCGCCCTCGACGCCGCCTGGGGGCCGCCCGACATCCGCCCGGCGCAGTTGCCGGGGCTGCGGGTCGTCGTGGCCGACCGCCCCGGCGCCGCGCAGACCGAGCTGCGGCTCGGCCATGCCTCGGTGCCGCGCGCTCACCCCGACTTCACCACCCTGGCGTTCCTCAACACCCTGCTGGGCGGCAAGTTCACCAGCCGGATCAATCTCAACTTGCGGGAGCGCCACGGCTACACCTACGGCGCGGCCACCCGCTTCTCGGGCCGGCTGGGCCCGGGTCCGTTCGTGGCCAGCGCGGCCGTGGCCACCGAGTCGGCGGGGGCGGCCGCCCGCGAGGTGCTGTCCGAGCTGCGCCGCATCCGGGACGAGCCGGTCACCCGCGAGGAGATGGAGGAGACCCGCAGCTACATGCTCGGCGTCTTCCCCTACACGGTCCAGAGCATGGGCGACCTCGCCCGGCGGCTCGCCGACATTGCCGTCTACGGCCTGCCCGACGACTATTACGAGCGCTACTTGCGCACCATCGCGTCGTTGAGCCGCGCCGACGTGCAGGAGGCGGCCCGGCGGCATCTCGACCCCGATCGCCTGGCGATCGTCGCGGTCGGACCGGCCGACCAGCTGCGCCGCCAGCTCGAGGGGTTGGGAGAAGTGGTGGTGCGCTCCGCCGACGATTTAGCCGGCGGCGGAGCCTAGCGCCAGCTCTAGCCCCGAGGCACCGAGCGAGCGCAGCGATGAGGCTCTCGAGGGGGCGCCCCCACCCCTTCGCTTCGAGGGAGGAGTCTCGTCTCAGTTCAGCTGCGCCGTGACGTCGCCGTCGCCGGTGAGCTTGGCGTCGAGGCGGCGGGAGGCGCCGCCGGGGAAATTGCCCTTGAAGGTGCGCACCACCGCCGCGCTGCCGTGCGGCGTCACGTAGAGGCGGATGACGGCATCGCCGGCCGGCACGCGGAAGCTCTGCCGCACCCAGCCGGTGCTCGGATGAGATCGGAAGAAGCTGCTCTTCTCGTAGAACCGGAAATCCTGTTGCAACACCTTGCGGTCGTTGACGTACACCAGCAGCGATCCCTCCGGCAGCTGCGAGAAGAACGCCAGCTCGAGCGTCGCGTCCTTGACCTCGGCGGCCGAGGAGGGTCCGGCCTGGTCGCCGCGGGGCGCGGCATCCGGCCGGACCGGCGGCGCGGCGACCGCGACGGGGTGCGCCTGCTGCCGCGCCTCGGCCAGCGCCGCGCGGTCCCTGGAGCGGGCGCGCCCCTCCTTGACCGACGCCAGGATCTCCCCGGCGACCGTGTTGCCGGGGCTCATCGCCAGCACCTCCTGGGCTGCCGCCTCGGCCTCCGGGTAGCGGCGATCGGCCAATGCCAGCCGCCCCTCGTCGAGCTTGGCGCCGATGGTCCGCTCCTGATCGATCCGCTGCCGCCGGTCGGTCTGCTGGCGCTCCGCATCTTCGCGCAGCCGGCGCAGCCCGCGTCGCCCGGGCAGCAGCTGCTCGGCAGCGCGGAATGCCGCCGCCGCGCCGTCGGCATCGCCGGTCTCGAGGCGATGCCGGCCGTCACGGACCAGCCCCATTACCTGCCTGCGCGTCGCTTCCGAGGCCTCCGGCCGCGCCGCCGCGCTGCCCTGGCGGTCAGGCGCCTGCCCCGACCGTTGCCAGAGAGCGAGTCCGGCGGCGAGCAGCAGCCCGACGCCGAGGCCGGCCGCCGCGGCCGCCGCCAGGCGCGCGGGCGAAGGCACGGCGAATAGCCTGCGGCTCCCTCCCAGGCGAGGCGGCGGCGCCGCCGGGAGGGGCGGCAGGGACTCCGCCGTCAGCGCGGCGCCCGGCCCCTCCGCCGGCGATCCCGCCAAGGCCGTGGAGACCAGCTGGCCGGCGACGGACGCCGGTGCCGCCGGCGCTGACGCCGCAGCCCCCGTGGTCTCCGCGGCCGCAAGATCGGGCGGCGGCGCCGGTATCGGCCGGGTGGCGTGCGGGTAGACCACCGCGGCAGGAGCAGGTCCCGTCGCCGGCGCCGATGCGGTGACCTGCCCCGGCGAGGAAGGCGGCAGCGGTGACGGTGCCAGCTGAGGGTAGGGCTGGGACTGGGGCCCGCGGTCAGGCTCCGGCCAGGCCGCCGCGGCCGCCACTCCCGAGTCCTCGCCCGGCTCGGCCTGCGCGGCCACGGCCGCGGCGGCAGCGCCGGCGAACGCGAGCGGCGGCACGGACGAGGGCGCCGCGGCCCCGGCCCGCGCTGCTCCAGAGGCCCCGCCAGGGCTTGCCACGGGGAAAGGATGCACCGCGCCGATTGCCGGCACCGCCGGCGAGACGGGCGAAGCGGGCGAGACGGGCGGCGTGGGCTGCAGCAGGCTCGCCGGCAGCATCGCGGTGGTCGACAGGCTCTGGGTCTCGTTGAGGGCGTCGCGCACGCCGACGCTACCGAGCACTCGGCGCAGGTCCTCCGCCATGTCCCGCGCCCGCTGGTAGCGCCGCCCGGGGTCCTTCTCGAGCGCCTTCGCCAGGATCTGCTCGGTGCCCGGCGGCAGGTCATCGGCGTACTGCCGGGGCGGCGTGAAATGATCGTAGACGATGCGGTGGCTCACCACCGTCAGGTTCTCGCCCTGGAAAGGCTTGTGACGCGTCACCATCTCGTACAGCACCACGCCGAGGGAGAAGATGTCGGCGCGATGGTCCACGTCGCGCCCCAGGATCTGCTCCGGCGACATGTAGTTCGGCGTGCCCAGCAGCTGCCCTTCTTGCGTCAGGTTCGAGGTGTCGAGGCGGGCGATCCCGAAGTCCGTGATCTTCGCCCGGTTGTCGGCGGTGATCAGGATGTTGGCCGGCTTGATGTCGCGATGGATGACCTTGCACGAGTGGGCGTAGTCGAGCCCGTCGGCGATCTGGGTCAGGATCTCGCTGGCGAAGGTCAGCGCCGGCCGCTGCGGCTCCTGCAGCACCGACTTGAGGTTCGTGCCGCGCACGTACTCCATGGCGATGAACGCCAGCCCTTCCTCGCCGCGCTCGACCACGTCGTGAATGGTGACGATGTTCGGATGCGACAGGATGCCGGCGCTCTGCGCCTCGCGGATGAACCGCGCCCGGAACTGATCGAGCTCGGCGTCCTTGATCGAGTAGCTGATGCGAAATGTCTTGAGCGCCACCAGGCGCCCGATCAACGGGTCGCGGGCCAGGTAGACCACGCCCATGGCCCCCTTGCCGATCTCCTCGACGATCTCGTAACGGCCCAGCTTGCTAGGAGAGAGGGGCAACATGGCCAGGGGTCTTCGCTGCGGCCGATTCTAGGGCGGGCGCGACCGCGAGTCAAACGGTCCGGATCTCCTGGCTTACCGGGTAACCCGCGCATTCTCCGTCGTTTAGGGATTGCGAGCCAGGCGGCTGGCGGCCTTCGCTATGCTATATTCACCAGCTCATCCGTGCCCTTATGGAGGCCTAGACGATGCAAGCGGACAGTCCTGAAAAGCTCCGGAACGTCGCGGTTGCGGGGCATAACGACACCGGCAAGACCACGCTGGTGAGTGCGCTGCTGTACGCCGGAGGCGTCACCAACCGCCTCCTGCGGGTCGAGGACGGCAACACCCTCACCGACTTCGATCACGAGGAGACCGAGCGCCGGATCTCGATCGGGCTGGCGGCCTGCTTCGTCCCCTGGCAGCAGCACAAGATCAACCTGATCGACTGCCCCGGCTACCACATCTTCCTCGGCGAGACCCAGGCCGGCCTGCGCGCCGCCGACGCCGCCCTGCTGGCCGTCTCCGGCGTCTCCGGCGTCGAGGTCAACACCGAGAAGGTCTGGACCTGCGCTGCCGAGATGGCGCTGCCGGTGATGCTCCACCTGACCAAGATGGACCGCGAGCGCGCCGACTTCGAGCGCACCGTCGGCGCCCTGCAGCAGGCCTTCGGCCGCGCCGTGCTGCCGGTGCAGCTGCCGATCGGCAGCGAGCAGGCCTTCGCCGGGGTCGTCGATCTGGTGCGCCAGAAGGCGTACCGCTTCAGCCGCGACGGCAACGGCAAGGCCGCCGCCGTGACCGACCTGGCCGAGGAGCCGGCTCCCCTGCGCGAAGCGGCGGAGCAGGCGCGCTCGCGCCTGGTCGAGGCGGTCGCGGAGACCGACGACCGGCTGATGGAGGTCTACTTCGAGCAGGGAGCCCTCGCCCAGGAGGACTTCGAGGCCGGGCTGCGCCGCGCCGTCGGCCGGCGCCAGATCTTCCCGCTCACCGCCAGCGCCGGCGCCCACGGCATCGGCCCCTCGGCGCTGCTCGACGCCTTCCTCGCCTACCTGCCCTCGCCGGCCGACCGCACGCCGTTCCCCGCCACCAACCTGGGCGGCGAGCCGGTGGAGCTCTCCGGCGACCCGGCCGGACCCCTCGCGGCGCTGGTCTTCAAGACGCTCTCGGATCCGTTCACCGGCAAGATCTCGATCCTGCGCGTCGTCTCCGGCACGCTCCACAGCGACTCCACGGTCTACAACCGCCGCACCGAGGAGAACGAGCGCCTCGGCAACCTGCTGGCGCTGCAGGGCAAGACGGGCAGCGCCGTGCCGCGCCTCGTCGCCGGCGACATCGGCGGCGTCGCGAAGCTGAAGGCCTCCGCCACCGGCGACACCCTGACCACCCGTGAGCGGCCGTTGCGCCTCGGCTGGATCGAGATCGCCGAGCCGGCCATGGCCTTCGCCGTCGAGCCCAAGGCGAAGGGCGACGAGGAGAAGATCGGCGAGGCGCTCGCCCGCTTGATGGAGGAGGACCTCAGCCTGCGCGCGGGCCGCGACGCCGAGTCCCACGAGCACCTGCTCTACGGCGCCAGCCAGCAGCACATCGAGATCGCCGTCGCCAAGCTGCACCACCGCTACCACGTCGACGTCATCCTGCATCCGCCGAAGGTCCACTACCGCGAGACCATCCAGCGTCCGGCCGAGGGGCACGGCCGCCACAAGAAGCAGACCGGCGGCCGCGGCCAGTTCGCCGACTGCAAGATCGCCATCGAACCGCTGCCGCGCGGCGAGGAGTTCGCCTTCGTCGACCAGATCTTCGGCGGCGCCATCCCGCACAACTTCCGGCCCGCGGTCGAGAAGGGAATCCAGGACGCCCGCCGCCGCGGCTACCTCGCCGGCTACCCCGTGGTCGACTTCAAGGTGCGGCTCCTCGACGGCCAGTATCACGACGTCGACTCTTCCGAGCTGGCATTCAAGATCGCCGGTTCGCTGGCGTTCAAGGAGGCGATGTCGAAGGCGAGCCCGGTGCTGCTCGAGCCGGTGATGAAGGTCGAGATCTCGACCAGCGAAGACTTCATGGGCGAGATCATGGGCGACCTCTCTCACCGGCGCGGCCGGCCGCAAGGCATGGAGTCGAAGAACAGCGCCCAGGTGATCCGCGCCCAGGTGCCGATGGCCGAGATGCTCGACTACGCCCGCGTCCTGGGCGCCATGACCCAGGGCCGGTCGAGCTACCACATGGAGTTCTCGCACTACGAGGAGGTGCCGCGCCTGGTCCAGGAGAAGATCGTCGCCGAGGCGGCGAAGCACCGCAAGGAGGAGCAGGAATAGGTAGCCGCTTGGCGCGTGCTATCCTGTAGCGTTCGAGGCGGGAGACGGTGACGCGCTCCCGCACCCTCTGTCGGTTCGGAGAATGGGAGACCCACGAGCTTGATCCAGGCAACCCAGGTGCGAGTCGGCATGTGCATCCTCTTCGAGGGTGACGTGTGCCGGATCATGAACGTCCAGCATGTCACGCCGGGCAACTGGCGCGGCTTCGTGCAGGCCCGCATGCGGAGCTTGCGCAGCGGCAACAGCTTCGAGCATCGCTTCGGCTCGACCGAGAAGGTGGAGCGCGCGATCCTCGACACCCACCCGATGGAGTACCTCTACTCCGACTCCTCGGGGCACCACTTCATGAACCAGCAGAACTACGAGCAGATCACGCTCGACGACGAGACGCTGGGCAACACCATGCTCTACCTGCTGCCGAACACGGTGATCACGGTCGATTTCTACGAGGACCGGCCGGTCGGCATCGAGCTCCCGAACACCGTGACGCTCGCGGTGGTCGACACCGAGCCCAGCCTCCGGGGGGCGACGGCCAGCGCGTCCTACAAGCCAGCCAAGACGGAGACCGGGTTGGTGGTCCAGGTGCCGCCGTTTGTCGAGGTGGGTAACAAGATCCTCGTCGACACCCGTGAGGACAAGTACCTGAGCCGCGCCTGAGTCTGGTGGCTCTCGAACCCCATCTGACGCTCGCCGCGGTGGGGCTCGGCCTCACCTGGTTCCTGGTCTTTCTCTTCTCGACCACGCTGCACGAGGCGTCGCACGCCTTCGCCGCCTACCGGCTGGGCGATCCCACCGCCTATCACGGCGGCCAGGTGACCCTGAACCCGCTGCCCCACATCCGGCGTGAGCCGGTGGGGATGGTGGCGATCCCGCTCATCACCTTCTTCACCCGCGGCTGGATGATGGGCTGGGCGAGCGCCCCGTACGATCCCGCCTGGGCCAGGCGCTTCCCCAAGCGGGCGGCGGTGATGGCGCTCGCCGGTCCGGCGGCAAACCTGGCGCTGGTCCTGGCCGCCGGCCTGGCGATCCGCGGCGGCATGGCCGCCGGGTTGTTCAAGCCGCCCGACAGCATCTCCTTCACCCAGGTCACCGCCAGCGCCGCAGGCAGCCCGGCGGGAGGTGCGGTGGTGCCGCTGTCGCTGCTGTTCTCGCTGAACCTGCTGCTCTGTCTCTTCAACCTGCTGCCGCTGCCGCCGCTCGACGGCAGCGCGGTGATCCCCGCGCTGCTGGCGCCGCGCGCCGCCGAGCGCTACGCCGCCTTGATGAACCAGCCCTTCATGTCGCTGCTCGGCCTGCTCGTCGCCTGGCAGCTCTTCAACCCCCTCTACTACCCCGTCCAGCTGGCCGCCATCCGCCTCCTCTACCCCGGCGTGAGCTACGGCTGATTCCGCGTACCTGATTCCGGGCCGGCCCGAGGACCGCGGCGAAGCGGGACCGGCGCGGGAGCGGCGTGCTCGGAGCGCACCGCGCCCGCGCCGATGGCCCGGGCTAGATCTGGCAGGTGCAGGTCCGCCAGTGCGTCAGGACCGTGGTGGTCGGCTCGCCGCCGAGCGCCCGCTCGAGCGGGGCGTTCTCGAGATGGCGGAGGGTGTCCTTGCTGAGCTGTAACTTCTTGCTTTCCTGCTTCTTCATCGGTTCTCTCCCGCTCCGGGGGCTGCCTCTCCGGCAGCCGGCCGTCGAGCATCGGAAGGGCTTGTGTCTCGCGAGGCGTCCGCCACGCGGCCCGGTCTGTGGCCCTCGGCGCACCCGAAGGCCCTCAGAAATGGAAGTGCGCGGCCGCTCGCAAAGCGGGGCCGGGGCCCCGGGGCCCCGGCTTGCTAGACGAAGGCTCTTTGCGTAGCGTAAAATTCTACACGGCGCTTCTGTGCGGCCCCTCAACTTCACCGTTAGGTGCATAGCGCTCAACTGAGCGAGAGGACAATCAACATGGGCATCCAACGACTAGCGATTGTTTCCGTCCCAGTCTCGGATCAAGACCGCGCAAAAAGGTTTTATACGGAAGTGCTGGGATTCGTAGAAGGACGCGACAGTCCATTTCGCGAAAACGCGCGATGGATCGAGATGAAGCCCACCACGGAGAGCACGTTGACTATCACCTTGGTGACCTGGTTTCCCTCGATGCCGCCGGGTTCGCTACGGGGCCTCGTTCTACTGGCCGACGACCTCGATTCAACCTACGAGACTCTTCGGAACCGGGGTCTGTCGTCGGCATCTGCGATCCAGACAGCGCCATGGGGTCGATATGCGACATTCAGTGATCCGGACGGCAACGGTTGGGTGCTGCAGGAAGCGCGGGCAGGCTCGTAGCTATGGACTTACCGGATTCATCGAGGCGGCAGAGGTCCGTGTCGCATTGACTCCAGGCAAGGATGCAACCCAGATCGCGATGTCACCCGGACCTATAACATGAGCCGATCGCATTCGCCGTCTTTTGATAAGCGCGAACGCGTCAGACCCTGCCCGCAGCGCCCTGTCGCAGCCGGCGGCGCGGAGCGTCGCTCCTCCGGCCGGCGATCCTGAAGCCAGCCGTCGTGGGCGCGGGCCGAGCGGGGGGTGCGTCCTGCTGTGCCGCCGCATAATTCGGTTACAATCTGCGCAAGCCCTGCCTCATGAGCTCATCGGCCTCTTCGTCTTTCGCCGTCACCTGCCCCGGCTGCGGCCAGCGGGTGCGCTTCGACCTGGCTGCCGGCGGACCGCCGCGGGTGCGGGTCCGCTGTGCGGGCTGCAGCCGGGAGTTCGGGGTGCGGCGGCCGGAAGCCGGCGCCGCGCCGGTCACGGGCACGGGCACAAGAGCGGGCACGGAGGCCAGCGGTACGGTCGCGGGCGGCGGCCGCTGGATCGCGGGAAGCGCCACCGCGCCCGGCGGCGCCGAACGCCCGACCGTCATCGGGGTGCCGGTGCCGGCAGCCTCATCGCCGCCTCCCGGCGGCTTCTCCATTCCGGAGACCGTCCTCTCGCCGCGCTCTCCCACGGCGGCGGCCGCGGTCTCGCGCCTGGCGGTCTTCAGCGCCGGCGAGACGGTGGCCGGCCGCTACCGGATCGTGCGTTTCCTGGCGCAGGGCGGCATGGGCGAGGTCTACGAGGTCGAGGATCTCGAGCTGCGCGAGCGGGCGGCGCTCAAGACCGTGCGGCCGGAGGTCGGCGCCGACAGCCTGGCGGTCGAGCGTTTCCGGCGCGAGATCCAGCTGGCGCGCAAGGTCACGCATCCCAACGTCTGCCGGATCTTCGACGTCTCTCACCACCGCCCGCTCCACCCGCTGCCAGGCGACGACGGGCAGTCGATCATCTTCCTCACCATGGAGCTGCTTGCCGGCGAGACGCTCGCCGAGCGGCTGCGGCGCGCTGGGCCGCTGCCGCCCGCCGAGGCGCTGCCGATCATCCGCCAGGTCTGCCTCGGCCTCGAGGCGGCCCACCAGGTGGGGATCATCCATCGCGACCTGAAGCCGGGCAACGTCGTGCTGGTGCCGGCGCGTGACGGGGTGCGGGCGGTGGTCACCGACTTCGGCCTGGCGCGTCTCGCCGCCGGCCACGCCGCCGAGAGTCCGGGCGCTCCCACCCTGACGACCGCGGGCGGCCTGGTCGGCACCGCCGCCTACCTGGCCCCCGAGCAGCTCGACGACGGCGAGATCACCACCGCCGTGGACATCTACGCGCTGGGCATCGTGCTCTACGAGATGGCGACCGGCACCGTGCCCTTCGTGGGCGAATCCCTGCTCGCCACGGCGGTCAAGCGCCTCAAGGAGAACCCGGTCTCGCCGCGGGCCCACGCTCCCCACCTCGACGAGCGATGGGAATCCGCCATCCTGCGCTGCCTGGAGCGCGACCCGGCAGCCCGCTTCTCCACTCCGCTCGAGATCGTCGCCAGCCTGACCGGCGAGCGGACCCCGTCCCCCGCCGCCGCCGCCCCGCCGCCCGGAGCCATCTCGCCGCCGTCCAGTGCGGAGTCGGCGCCGGACGCGGCGGCCGCGGCCCCGGCCATCGCCGCCCCCGCGGCGCATTCTTCCCGGCGCCGGCGGCTGGTCACCGCCGCTCTGCTGGGGCTGATCCTGGCCTCGTTCGCGGTCGCCTACTACCGCTTTGAGGAGTGGCGGGCGCGGCGGTCGGAAGCCGAGCGCCGGTCAGGGCTGGTGAGCGCCGACGTGATCCCGCGGCGTGCGGTCGCCGTCTTCGGCTTCAAGGACCTCTCCGGCGCCGCGGACACCGCCTGGCTGTCGCCAGCACTGGCCGAGATGCTGAGCACCGAGCTGGGGGCCGGAGGAGCTCTGCGGATCGTGGCTGGCGAAGACGTGGCGCGCGTGCGGCTCGAGCTGGGTCTAGGCCAGCCCGAGAGCCTGGCGCGCGACACGCTGGCCCGCGTGCGCACGCTGCTGGGAAGCGACGCGCTGGTCATCGGCTCCTACCTGGTCGCCGGCCCCAGCGCCGTCAACCGCCCGATCCGCCTCGACCTCAGGCTGCAGGACGCGCGCACCGGTGAGACCACGACGCTGGTCGAGACTGGCACCGAGGCCGGACTCTTCCAGCTCGTGGCGAAAGCCGGCGAGCGCCTGCGCCGAGAGCTTCGCGCGGGCGCCGCCGCGCCAGGCCGCCCGGCGGTCGCCGCCAGCCCCGAAGCGGCGCGGCTCTACGCCGAGGGCATGGAGCGGCTGCACCTCTTCGACCCGGTCGGGGCGCGGGCGCTGCTGGCGCGAGCGGTCGCCGCCGACCCGGGCAGCGCCGCGGCCCACTCGGGCCTGGCTGCCGCCTGGGCGGCGCTCGGCTACGACGGCAAGGCGCGGGGCGAAGCCAGGGCTGCCTACGAGCTGTCGGCGAACCTCCCGGCCGCAGACCGGATGCTGATCGAGGGCCGCTACCGCGAGGCGATTGGCGAATGGAACCAGGCCGTCGACCTCTACCGCCGTCTCTACGTCCTCTATCCGGACAGCCTCGACTACGGTCTGCGCCTGGCTGCCGCGCAGATCGCGGCCGGCCGTCCCCAGGACGCGCTCGCCACCGCGAATGCCCTGCGCGCCCTGCCCGAGCCCTCTCGCGACGATCCGCGCATCGACCTGGCCGAAGCCACGGCGGCAGGCGCGCGCTCCGACTTCCTGCGCCAGCATGGCGCGGCCGGACGAGCGGCAGGGCGTGCCGCGACGCTCGGCGCGAGCCTGCTGGTGGCGCAGGCAAGGCTGCTCGACTGCCGTGCGCTGCGCAACCTGGGCCGCGCCGAGGAGGCCCTCGCCGCCTGCGCCGAGGGTCAGCGCCTCTACGCCGCGGCGGGTGACCGCTCGGGAGTGGCGGAGGCGCTCACCCACGCCGCCAACGTCCGCTTCGACCGCGGCGACCTGCCGGGCGCCCAGCAGCTGTACGAGCAGGCGCTCGCCACCTATCGCGAGATCGGCGGCCGCGGCGCGGAGGCCGGCGTGCTCAACAACATCGCCGTCGTGCTGCGCAGCCAGGGCGAGCTCGACCGGGCCCGCCAGCTCTACGAGCAGGTGCTGGTCATCGCCCGCGAGCTCGGCAGCCGCGATGCCGAGTCCATCGCGCTCAACAACCTGGCCGGCGTGATGCTCCGCCGCGGCGACCTCGACGGCGCCGCGGCGCTCTACCAGCAGTCCCTCGCCATCCGCCACGAGCTGGGCGACGCCGCGGGCGAAGCCTACGCGCTCGACAACCTGGGCGTGGCGCTGCGCCGCCGGGGCGATCTCGCGGATGCCCGCCAGCGCCATGACGAAGCCCTCGCGATCCGCCGCCGCACCGGCCAGCGGATCGGCGAGGTCGCGTCGCTCAACAATCTCGGCAGCGTGCTCTTCGATCAGGGGGACCTGGCGGGCGCCCGGCGCCATTTCGAGGAGGCACTCGCCGGCAGCCGCGCGATCGGCAGCCAGACCTCCTCGGCCTTCGCGCTGTTCGGGCTCGGGGAGGTGCTCGCGCGGCAGGGCAAGCTCGAGGAGGCGCGCCGCGACCACCAGGCGGCGCTCGGCCTGCGCACCGGCCTGGGCGAGAAGGGCAACGCCGCCGAGAGCCGGCTGGCCCTCGCCGAGCTCGACCTGGATGCCAGCCGGTCCGGCCCCACGCCGCCGGCTCGAGCCGCCCTCGCCGCCATCGCCGCCGCGGCCGAGGCGGTGGCCGGCGAGCTGGAGCGCCAGGGGGCCGCCGACGCCGAGGCGCGAGCCCTGTCGCTTGCCGCCGTCGCCGCCGCGGGCGCGGGCAATCCGGCGCAGGCGAGGACCGCCATCGATCG
>DATDGZ010000602.1:0-10432 GCA_036521795.1 Thermoanaerobaculia bacterium
CCCCCCCCCCCCCCCCCCCCCGGCCGGAGGGTCACCCCGGAGGTGGACACCGGCCGGTCTTCGGGCTAGCATCCAAGACACCTAAAGGAGGTGGTCTTTGGCCGCGCCCAACCCCTTTGCCAATGTCCGCTGGATCTGGAAGAACGGCGAGCTGGTCGATTTCGAGAAGGCCACGGTCCATGTCCTGACCCATGCGCTGCACTATGGCTCCGGGGTCTTCGAGGGCATCCGCTGCTACCACCCCGTGAACCCGGCGACCGGGGAGGGCGTCGCCGCCATCTTCCGGCTGCCGGAGCACCTGAACCGGCTGGCGCTCTCCGCCAAGGTCTACCGCATGGAGCTGCCGTTCTCCATCGCGCAGATCGGCGACGCCATCTTCGACACGATCCGCAGCAACGGCTTCGAGGCCTGCTACATCCGGCCGCTGATCTACCGCGGCTTTGGCTCCATGGGAGTGAATCCGCTCCGCTCGCCGGTCGAGGTGGTGATCGCCGCCTGGCCCTGGGGAAAGTACCTGGGCGACGAGGCTCTCAGGGAGGGCGTGGACGCCTGCGTCTCGTCGTGGCGGCGGCCGTCCTCGAGCACCCTGCCGGCCATGGCCAAGGCGACGGGCAACTACCTCAACTCGCAGCTGATCAAGATGGAGGCCATCACCAACGGCTTCGTCGAGGGCATCGCGCTGGACGCCGGCGGCTACGTCAGCGAGGGCTCCGGCGAGAACCTCTTCATCGTCCAGGGCGGCATCCTGATGACCCCGCCGGTCTCGGCCTCGCTGCTGCCGGGCATCACCCGCGACGCCATCATCACACTCGCTCGCGACCTCGGCATCGAGGTGCGCGAGCAGGTGATCCCGCGCGGCCTGCTCTACACCTGCGACGAGCTGTTCTTCACCGGCACCGCCGCCGAGATCACCCCCATCCGCTCGGTGGACCGCATCGCGGTGGGCACCGGCCGCCCGGGCGAGGTCACCCTGCGGCTGGCGGCGGAGTTCCTGGGCATGATCTCCGGCGACGTCGAGGACCGGCACGGCTGGCTGTTCCCGGTTCCCCCCGCGGTGCCTGCGGCACGGCTCCGGCGCGATCACGCGAACGACGCGAACGACGCGAACGATGCGAACGATGCGAACGATGCGAACGGCGCCGAGGATGCGCACGTCGCGCTGGACCTGCGCGAACGCCGAGACCTCAGGGAACCCCGCGAGGCCGGCGAGGTCCTGGCGGCCGTGGGCCAGCCTGGCCGCGGCGGCGCCGACTGATCCGCCGGAGCCCGGCGCGGCACCGGCGGTCATAGGCGGCAGGGCTCTGAAGCTCCCTGGCGCCCAAGGAGAGCGCTCGCGATGAACATCAACGACCTGCTCAAGATGGCGATCGAGCGCAAGGCGTCGGACCTCCACCTCAAGGTGGGGAGCCACCCGGTGCTGCGCATCGACGGCGAGCTGACCTCGCTCGGCGAGCTCAAGCGCCTGATGCAGGAAGACACCATCGCGATGGCGTTCTCGATCATGAACGCCCGCCAGAAGCAGCGCTTCAAGGAGGACCTCGAGCTCGACATCGCCTACTCGGTGCCGGGGCTGGGACGCTTCCGCTGCAACGTCTTCCAGCAGCGCGGCGCCGTCGGGCTGGTGATGCGCGTCATCCCGGCGCGCATCATGAGCGTGCGCGAGCTGATGCTGCCTTCGGTGATCGAGCGCATCTGCGAGGAGCGCCGCGGCCTGGTGCTGTGCACCGGCACCACCGGCTCCGGCAAGTCGACGACGCTGGCGTCGATGGTCGACTACATCAACAACTCGCGCGGCGAGCACATCATGACCATCGAGGACCCGATCGAGTTCCTGCACCGCGACAAGAAGTCGATCGTCAACCAGCGCGAGGTCGACGTCGACACCCACGGCTTCGCGACCGCGCTGCGCGCCGCCCTGCGCCAGGACCCGGACGTGGTGCTGGTGGGCGAGATGCGGGACTTCGAGACCATCGAGACCGCATTGCTGGCCGCCGAGACCGGCCACCTCGTCTTCTCCACTCTGCACACCCTGGATGCCACCGAGACGGTGAACCGCATCATCTCGGTCTTCCCGCCGCATCATCAGAAGCAGATCCGCATCCAGTTGTCGCAGGTGCTGAAGGCCATCATCTCGCTCCGCCTGGTGCCGCGGGCGGACGGCATCGGCCGGGTGCCGGCGGCGGAGGTGCTGATCTCCACCGCCTACATCCGCGAGTGCATCGAGAACAAGGAGAAGACGAAGTACATCCGCGAGCAGATCGCCCTGGGCACCAGCCAGTACGGCATGCAGACCTTCGACCAGTCGCTCTTCCAGCTGTACAAGAGCGGCCTGATCACGCTCGAGGACGCGCTGCAACGCGCCACCAATCCGGACGAGTTCAAGCTCAAGATCCAGGGCGTGCAGTTCACCGCGGACGTCTCGCGCGAGCAGATGGAAGAGTCGCTGGCCATGCCCGGCGACAACGACCTGTTGACCGGCGCCGCCGGCTTCGATCTCGAGCAGCATTGAGCGACGGCGGCCGCTTTGCCAGCTGACGAGACCCGCGGCGGCGGTGACCGCCGGGGCCGCCGGGGCCACGCGGGCCGCCCCGCCGCCGAGCACACCGTTCCCTGCTACGACCGGGCCTGCCGGCTGCTCGGGCTGCGGCCCCACTTCCGCGCCGAGCTCACCGCCAAGCTCGCGCGGCGCGGGTATCCGCGCCCCGAGATCGAGCAGGCGCTCGAGCGGCTGGCGCGGGAGGGCTGGCTCGACGACGCCGCGGCGGCGCGCGGCCTGGTGGCCTCCCGGCTCGCCCGCGGCGCCGAGGGGCGCCCGCGGTTGCGCGCCGAGCTCGAGCGGCGCGGCGCGCCGCCGGACGCGGTGGCGGCGGCGCTCGACGAGCTGCCGGAGGACGACCTGCCCGCCGCGCGCGAAGCGGCCCGGCGCTGGCACGGCAAGAGCGCCGCGGCGCTGGCCCGCCACCTGGCACGGAAGGGCTTCTCGCGCCGTGCTATCTTTGCCGTCCTGAAAGAGCACCCCGACCTGGCCGCCGAGGGCGCAGATCCCGACCTCCCCTGAGACGAGACTCCATAGGCCGAAGAGAGGGAGGGAGGGGGCGTCCCCTTCCATCACCATGAACAGCTCCGACATCCGCCGCAGCTTCACCGAGTTCTGGAGCGCCCGCGGCCACCGCGTCGTTCCCAGCGCGCCGCTGGTGCCGCACGGCGATCCCAGCCTGCTGTTCGTCAACGCCGGGATGGTGCCGTTCAAGAACTACTTCCTGGGGCTGGAGCCGCCGCCGTCGCCGCGTGCCGTCTCGGTCCAGAAGTGCGTGCGGGTCTCGGGCAAGCACAACGACCTCGAGAACGTCGGCCCGAGCGTGCGCCACCACACCTTCTTCGAGATGCTCGGCAACTTCTCCTTCGGCGACTATTTCAAGGCGGAGGCCATCCGCGACGCCTGGGAGCTGGTGACCCGGGTCTGGGGCATCCCCGTCGAGCGGCTGACGGCCACCGTCTTCGAGGAAGACGACGAGGCGCACGCACTCTGGCTCGAGCTCTCGAGCCTGCCGCCGGAGCGGGTCCGCCGCTGCGGGCGCGAGGACAACTTCTGGGCCATGGGCGAGACCGGGCCCTGCGGTCCGTGCAGCGAGATCTTCGTCGATCTCCATCCCGAGCTGCCGCCGGCTCCCTGGCAGGAGGGGACGGGCAGCGGCAGGTACCTCGAGATCTGGAACCTGGTCTTCATGCAGTACCAGCGCGCCCCGCCTGCCGGAGGGTCTGCCGGAGGTGCCGCCGGCGGCTCCAGCAACCAAGCGGGCGAGCTGCAGCCGCTGCCCCGCCCCTCGATCGACACCGGCGCCGGGCTCGAGCGCGTGGCGTCGGTGCTGCAGGGCGTGGACTCCAACTACGACACCGACCTCTTCCGGCCGCTGCTCGCCGCGGCCTCCGAGCTGGCCGGCATCCGCTACGGCGGCGATCCCGAGAGCGACGTCGCGCTGCGGGTGATCGCCGACCACCTGCGCGCGGTGACCTTCCTGCTCGCCGACGGTGTCATCCCCGGCAACGAGGGGCGCGGCTACGTGCTCCGGCGGCTGCTGCGGCGCGCGGTTCGCCACGGCATGCGCATCGGCTTCGAGCAGCCCTTCCTGCATCGGCTGGTGCCGGTGCTCGGCGAGGTGATGGGGGCCGACTACATCGAGCTGGCGGCGACCCGCCAGGCGTCGATGGCCACCCTGCAGGCGGAAGAGGAGAAGTTCCGCTCGACGGTCGCCAATGGCGCCCGCCAGGTGCAGGAGGAGATCGAACGGCTGCGCGCCGCGGGCCAGTCGACGCTGCCCGGACCGATGGTGTTCCGGCTCTACGACACCTACGGACTGCCGATCGACGTCATCCGCGAGATCGCCGAGGAGGAGCGCTTCCGCGTCGACGAGGCCGGCTTCGGCGCCGCCCTCGAGACGCAGCGCGAGCAGTCGCGGCGCGCCACCCAGGAGGTGCACAGCCGCGTTGCCGCGCTGCGCGAGGTGGTGCGCGGCCACGCCGATCTCGCCGAGACCCGTTTCGAGGGCTACGACCGCACCGAGCTGCCGGGCGGCCAGGCGGAGGTGGCGCGCCTCGCCGCCTGGAAGGACGGCGCGCCGATGCGGGTGGCGACGCTCGTCGCCGGCCAGAGCGGTGTCACGGTGCTCGACCAGACGATCTTCTACCCCGAGTCCGGCGGCCAGGTGGGGGACACCGGCCGGATGATCTGGGAGGGCGGCAGCGCCCGGGTCGCCGACACCCAGAAGGACGGCGCCGGCGTCATCTACCACTTCGTCGAGGTGGAAGCGGGCGAGCTGGGCCGTCACGCGAGGGTCGATCTGCGGGTCGATCACGAGCTCCGGCTCGCCACCCAGCGCAATCACACTGCCACGCACCTGCTGCACGCCGCCCTGCGGCAGGTGCTGGGCAAGAGCGTGCGCCAGGCCGGCTCGCTGGTGGCGCCGGACCGGCTGCGCTTCGACTTCACCTATCACCGCGGACTGTTCCGCAAGGAGCAGGAGGAGGTCGAGGACCTGGTCAACGAGTGGATCCGCCGCGCGGTGACCACCGACGTCGTGACCCGGAGCTACCAGGAGGCGATCGCCGCCGGCGCCATGGCGCTGTTCGGCGAGAAGTACGGCGAGCGGGTGCGCACCGTCGCCGTCCCCGGCTTCAGCCTCGAGCTGTGCGGCGGCTGCCACGTCCACTCGACCGGCGAGATCGGCCTCTTCCTGATCGAGTCCGAGCGCGGCGTCGCCTCGGGCGTGCGGCGGATCGAGGCGGTGACCGGCGCCTACGCCCTCGCCGAGATGCGGCGGCTGCGCACCGCTTATTCCGAGCTGGTGGCACGGCTGGGGATCCGCTCCGGCGACTACGAGCAGCAGTTGCAGAAGGCCGAGCAGCTGCGGCAGCGCCAGGACCAGCTCGAGCACGAGATGCGCCGCCTGCGCATGCAGCTGGTCTCCGGCGGAGCGGCCGACGACGGCGGCGAGCTGATGGTGGACGGCGTGCGGGTGCTGGCGCGCGAGGTGCCGCCGGCGCCCGCCGGCGAGCTGCGCGAGATGGCCGACGCCCTGCGCTCCAAGCTCGGCTCCGGGGTGGTGGTGATCGGCACGCGCGGCGAGGACACCGTGTCGCTGGTCGCCGCGGTGAGCAAGGACCTGACGGCGCGGATCAAGGCCGGCGAGCTGGACAAGACGCTGTCGGCGGTGGTCGGCGGCCGCGGCGGCGGCCGCGCCGACTTCGCGCAGGCCGGCGGCCGCGAGCCGGACAAGCTGCCGCAGGCCCTGGCCGCGGTCGAGGCCGCGGTGCGCGAGCAGCTGGCGCGGTGAATGCAAGCTCTCTCATCGGAGGTGGCAATGTCCGGATCGAGCGTGCTCTACCTGGTCGGTTTCCTGGTGGCGGTGGCCGGGCTCGCGTGGGTGGCAAGCCTGTCGGGGATGCCGGCGCGGTGGATCGGCGCCAGCGTGGTGGTGCTCATCGGCCTGGGCATCGCGGGCACGGCGAAGCGCTTCGGCAGCCGCAAGGAAGGACCGCCGCCCCAGTGATCTGAACGTTCCGGGCTGAAGCTATCGGACCGGCGCCGCCGACCGGTCCGAGATCCGGCTTAGTGGCCCGTTCGGTCAGTTCGCATGCTAATCGCGCCGTCCATCCGCGTTCCTGGCAAGGCGTCGCCGACGAGGCATAGTCAAACTTATGTCGAGGAGGCGCAACGCAGCCAGGGACGCGGAGGGCAAGCGAGTAGTATGCGAACTGACCGAACGGGACACTAAAGCACGGTCTCGCGCAGCACCTCTTCCATCGTGGTGACGCCGTCGCGGATCTTCTGCAGGCCGCTGCCGCGCAGCGTGATCATGCCGTTCTGGATCGCCTTGACCCGCAGCTCGTAGGAGCTGGCGCCCGAGAGGATCATCTCGCGGATCTCGTCCTCCACCTCCATCACCTCGTAGAGCGCGATGCGTCCCTTGTAGCCGGTGTTGCTGCAGCGCTCGCAGCCGCGGCCGCGGAACAGCTTCAAGGTGCGCGACTCGGCGTCGGAGAACCCGGCCTCGACCAGGACGTTCGGCGGCATCTCCGCCGCCGGCTCGCGGCAGAAGGAGCAGATCCGCCGCACCAGCCGCTGCGCGGCGATCAGGTGCACCGAGGTGGCCACCAGGAACGGCTCGATGCCCATGTTCATCAGGCGGTTGATCGAGGAGGGGGCGTCGTTGGTGTGCAGCGTCGAGAGCACCAGGTGCCCGGTCATCGCGGCCTTGATCGCCACCTCGGCGGTCTCGAAGTCGCGGATCTCGCCGACCAGGATGATGTTCGGGTCCTGGCGCAGGAAGGAGCGCAGCGAGGCCGCGAAGTTGAGGCCGATCTGCTCGCGCATCTGCACCTGGTTGATGCCCATCAGGTTGAACTCGACCGGGTCCTCGGCGGTGATGACGTTGACCTCGGGAGTGTTGATGCGCTGCAGCGCCGAGTAGAGCGTGTTGGTCTTGCCCGAGCCGGTGGGGCCGGTGACCAGCACCATGCCGTAGGGCTTGAGGATGGCGTTCTCGAAGCGGCGCAGCGACTCGGCCTCGAAGCCGAGCTTCGCCATGTCGAGCATCAGCTTGTCTTTGTCGAGCAGCCGCATGACGATCTTCTCGCCGAACAGCGTCGGCAGGACCGAGACGCGGTAATCGAGGTCCTTCGCCTTGCCGCCGATCTTGGTCTTGATCTTGATGCGGCCGTCCTGGGGCAGGCGCTTCTCGGCGATGTCCAGCCGGGCCATGATCTTGACGCGGCTGGTGATCGCTTCCTTGAGCTTCAGCGGCGGGTGCATCATCTCGTAGAGAATACCGTCGATGCGGTAGCGGACCCGGTACTCCTTCTCGTAGGGCTCGATGTGGATGTCGGAGGCGCCGCGCTTGATGGCGTCGGTCAGCACGATGTTCACCAGCTTGACCACCGGCGCCTGCTCGGACTCCTCCTCGAGCGTCGCCAGGTCGAGGTCCTGCTCCTCCTCCAGCACCTCGAGGTCGGTGCCGGTCCCGGCCTCTTCCGAGAGGTCCTCCATGACCTTCTTCAGCTCGATCGCATGGGTCGAGCCGTAGTACTTGTCGATGGCGCCGCGGATGCCGGTCTCGGCCGCCACCACCGGCTCCACCTTGTAGCCGGTCATGAACTTGACGTCGTCCATGGCGAAGACGTTGGAGGGATCGAGCATCGCCACGGTGACCGTGGCGCCCGCCTTGCCGACCGGCACGATGGTGTACTTGCGGGCGATGTCGGCGGGGATGATCTTGACCACCACCTCGTCGATCTCGATCTCCGTCAGGTCGACCGAGGGGACGCCGAAGTGCTGGCTGAGCGCGTCGACGAGCTGGTTCTCGGTGATGTAGGTGAGCTTGACCAGCGCCGTCCCGAGGCGGCCGCCCTGTTCCTTCTGATAGGCCAGCGCCTCCTGCAGTTGCTGCTGGTCGATCTTGCCGGTGCGCAGCAGCAGCTCGCCGAACTTGCTGCCCTGCGCCGCCTGGCGGCGCGTCGCGAATTCCGGTGGTGCCATGCCGTGCCGTCTCCTGGGCGGCGGTCCGCTGGCCCGCCCCCGCGCCCGCCCTCGCGGCGGGCATTCTCGTTCGTTGCTGGTGCCCCTGGCGGGTCAGTCTACCAGACGGCCCGGAAGGCAGGTCAACGCGAAGAGATATCGCTACTTACCGGCCGGCCAGCAACGCCGCGGCGCGCTCCGCCACCCGTTCGGGAGGCAGCTCGAGCAAGCAGACCTTGGCTTCGTCGAACCGCCGGTAACAGAAGCTGCACGGCAGGCGGCGGTAGAGGGCGCGCTCCGGCGCCCCGTAGGGGCCGTGGCGGTCCGGGTCGGTCGGCCCCATGACCATCATCACCGGGGTGCCGAGGGCATGGGCCAGGTGGGTGGGGCCGGTGTCGCCGCCCAGCATCAGCGCTGCGCCGCGCAGCAGGGCGGCGAGCGCCGGCAGGTCGGGGGCCGCGGCCACCTCGGCGGCAGGCTCGGATGCGCCGCCTGAAGCGGCCGCTGCGGATCCGCTGGCCGCGGCCACTTCGGAGATGCCGCCTGCGGCGGCCACTTCAGAGATGCCGCCTGCGGCGGCTACGACCGCCGCGGCGAGGGCCTCCTCGCCGGGGGCGGCGGCGACCCTGGTGCGGACGCCGGTGGCGGCGTGGAGCCGCCTCGCCGCCTCGCCCCACCACGCCGGCGGGTAGGCCTTGTTGCCCCAGCCCGCGCCGGGATGGATGAGAACGAAGCGAGGAGCGGCGGGGCCGGCCACGGCCGCGGCCGGCCTCGTCGTGGCGCGGAAGAGCTTCTCGCCGCCGAAGTCCGCCGGTTCGCGCGGCAGTCCCAGGGCGTCGAGCAGCGACAGCGCGCGGTCGACCGCGTGGGTGCCGTCCACCGGCACCCGCTCGGAGAGCCAGCAGGCGCTCGACGGCTCGCGGCGGCCGGCGCGGGCATGGCCGATGCGCCGCGGCGCGAGCGACAGCGCGGCGATCGCCGCCGCCTTGTGATTGCCCATCAGGTCGAGCACCACCTGGGGCGCGAAGCGGTCGAGGGCGGCCACGAAGCCGGCGATCTCGCCGAGCGTGCGCACCTGCCATGGCCGCCTGCCCCAGCGGCGCAGGCGGACGACGATCAGCTGGTCCAGGTCGGGATGGCCGGCGAGCAGCGGCGCGAACGCTTCCTCGACCACCCAGCCGATCCTGGCGCCCGGCAGGTGCCGGCGCAGGGCGGCGAGCACCGGCAGCGAGTGCACCACGTCGCCGAGGCTGCTGGTGCGCACCAGCAGGATGCGCGCGTGGAGAAGATCGGGATCGGCGGCTGTCATCCGCCGCCGCCGCCGCCGGCGCCCGGCGCCCGCGGCAACCGCCGGAGGCGCTCGACGAGGTCGCTGGTGGCGTGGTCCTTGGGGTCGCCGACCAGGATGGTGCGGCCGCCGTAGGCGCGCACCACCTCGTACTCGGGGACGGCTTCGGGGGAGCCGTAGTCGGGGCCCTTGCAGTGCACGTCCGGGCGCAGGCGGGCGAGCAGGGCCGCCGGCGAGTCCTCCTCGAAGATGACGGCGAAATCGACCGGCTCCAGGGCGGCCACCAGCTCGGCCCGCTCGGCGGCCGGCACCAGGGGGCGCCCGGGGCCCTTGAGGCGCGCCACCGAGGCGTCGCCGTTGACCGCCGCCACCAGCACGTCGGCCTCCGCCCTGGCCGCCCGCAGGTAGCGCAGGTGCCCGACGTGCAACAGGTCGAAGTGGCCGTTGGCGAACGCGATCCGGCGCCCGGCCGCGGCCAGCTCGGCGAGCCGCGCGGCGAGCTGCGGCTGGCTCAGGACGGCGCCCACCGCAGCTCCTCGAGCGGCCGCCGGTCGGCGCGGATGACGTGCCGCAGCTCCTCAGGGGTGAGCGTGGCGGTGCCGGTCTTCATGACCACCACGCCACCGGCGTAGTTCGACAGCGCCGCCGCCTCGAGCGGCGTGGCGCCGGCGGCCAGGGCGAGCACGAAGGTGCCGATGACGGTGTCGCCGGCGCCGGTGACGTCGGCCACCTGGTCGGTGCCCGACACCGGCAGGTGCGCCGTGGAGCCCGCCTGGAAGAGACTCATGCCGCGGCTGCCACGGGTGACCAGCAGGAAGCGCGCGCCGAGCCGGTCGAGCAGGCCGCGCCCGCCGCGTTCCAGCAGGTCCATGTCGTCCGCGATGCGTGTGCCCAGCAGCTCTTCGGTCTCCTCTTCGTTGGGGGTCGCGCCGTCGAGGCCGGCGAAGCCGGCCAGCCGGTGGCGGCTGTCGCCCACCACCGCGCCTCCCGGCGCCAGCGCGGCGCGCAGGGGCGCGAGCAGCGACGGCTCGACCGCGCCATAGCCGTAGTCGGAGACGATGGCGGCGCGCGCCGCGCCGCGCCAACCCGCGAGCGCGGCGGCGAAGCGATCGCGCTCCTCCCCGGAGAGCTCG
>DATDGZ010000603.1:0-7449 GCA_036521795.1 Thermoanaerobaculia bacterium
CCCCCCCCACGGCCCTCGCCACGGCCACCAGTGTTGCTCAGGTTCTCAGGTTGCACCTGGGTGCGGTACGGTGTCTATATGAGTAGGATGGGTGTCCTCGGAACCGCCATGGAGAGCCACAGCCTGGGAGGCGAGTTGCGCGATCTTGCCTGGATCGACGAGGGGCAGGAGTCGCGGCTGCTGGCCGCCATGGCGGCGGGTGACCGCGAGGCGGCCGAGCGGCTGGTGGAGCGGACCTACCGCGGCGTCTATGGCTTGCTCCGCCGGCTGTGCGGCGACTCCGACCTGGCTGCCGACCTCACGCAGGAGACCTACCGCAAGGCGTGGAGCTCCCTGTCAGGGTTCCATGGCCGGGCGCAGTTCTCCACCTGGCTCTGCCGCATCGCCTACAACGTCTTCCTCAACCACCTGCGCCGGCCGCGCCGACTGGTGCCGCTCGAGGAGCGCGTGGAGGAGGCGATCCATGATCCCTCGCCGGCGGCGGACGAGGTGCTCGGCCAGGCGGCGGAAGGGGATCGCTTGCGGCGCGCCGTCCTGCTGCTTCCCGAGGAGCAGCGCTTCACCGTCACCGCGCTCTATTGGGGCGGGCGCTCGGTGCGCGAGGTCGCCCTCGACCAGGGCGTCAGCGGTGTGGCCATCCGCAAGCGGTTGAAGCGGGCGCTCGCGAAGCTTGCCCTGGTGCTCGCCGAAGAGGAGGGACGATGATCGGCGGCTGGCGTCCCTGGCAGCGCTGGATGGTGGCGCGGCGCCTCGCTCGGCACGCCCGCAGTGAGGGCGGAGAGCCGCCGGCGGACCTGCTGCGGCGGCTGCGCGAGGACATCCCGTCCAGCCCTGCGCTGCTGCGCCATTCGGACCGTCCTCCCCTGGCCTCAGGCGAGCGCCGCGGCACGTCGCGCCGCTGGCTGGCGGCGGCGTCGCTGGCCGCGGCGCTGACCGCCGCCGTGGTCGGGCTGCGGGTCTGGGAGCAGCAGTCGCGCGGAGCAAGCAGCGAGCTGGAGCCCGCCGCTCGGCCCGGCGGCGCACCCGCCTACGCATCGAGGCTGGCGAAGGGCGAGGCGGCGCCGCCGGTGCCCGCGGCGGTGGCGCCTTCCCGTGCCGCCGCGCCGCCGCCACGACAGCCAGCGGGTGGCGTCCAGGGCGCACCCGGCAGGCGGAGCTTCGCCGAGAAAGCCACCGGCGCCAGCGGCGCCGCGGACCGGACGGCCGCGCGGTCCGCGGCCACTGCCGGCGACGAGGCGGCGCAGAGCCTCGAGGTGCTACCGCCGAAGCTCGAGCGCACCTCTCGCGGCGGCGCCTCGCCGCCGCCCGGGCGTTCGGCGTCCACGGCGGCTGCTCCCTCGGGGATGCCGGCGAACGACGCGGCTCCCGCCGAGCGTGCACGGGGGGCGGCGCCGCCGGTGGGGGTGCCACCCATGGTCTCGCCGCCGCCGCCGGCCGCGGCAGCCGTGGCACGGCCGGAGATCGCCGCGGAGGCCAAGGTCGAGGCGGCAGCGCCGGCGTCGCCGGCATCGCCAGGGGTCGCGGGCGCCTCGCCGCTGCGCTCGAGCTTCGGCGCCGACACCGGCACCGACTTCTACCGGCGCGTCCGGCGCGGCCTGCTGGCGGAGGGCCGCCTGCCGCGGGCGGCGTCGGTGCGGGCCGACGAGCTGGCGAACGCCTTCGAGCTGGCCGCAGAGATGCCGGCGGTGGGTCGCCCCGAGCTGGCGGTGGAAGGGGCGCCGCTACCGGGCGCGGGCGCCACCTACCTGGTGCGCTTCGAAGCCCGTGGGCTGGCAGGCCGGTCCAGCTCGGACACGGTGGAGGTGGACTTCGATCCCGCGGTGGTGGCGCGCTTCCGCCGCGTCGGCGCGACCGCCCACCGCGGCGGCGCGGCGGCGCTGTACGAGATCGAGCTGCGCCCGGAGGCCGCGGCCGCGCCGGCCGCGCAGGGAGTCACGACCGGATCGCGGACCGACGCCACCGGGGCGGCCATGGCGCCGAGGGCGCCGAAGGCGGTCGCCGAGCCGGGTCCGGCAGACACGCCGCGTCCGGCCGCCGCATCGCGGATGAAGGCGGCCTCACCGCAGCCGGCCGGCGAGCTGCGAGCCGCGGCGCCAAGACCCGGCGGCGTCGTCAACCGGGTGATTGCCACTCTGCGCGTGGTGTCCCGCGACGAGGGGGGCTTCCAGGGCGGCGGCCTGCTCGCGGCGCGGGTGGTCCACCTCGACCAGCTCCATCCGTCATGGGACGCGGCTTCGCCGGCCCTGCGCGTGCAGGGTCTGGCGGTGGAGCTGGCGCAGGCCTTGGCCGCCAAGGACCCCGGCCCGCGCCTGCAAGCGGTGCGCGCCCGGGCCCAGGCCCTCGCCGCCGAGCTGCCGGAAGACCCGAAGGCTGCCGAGCTGCTGCAGCTCGTCGACCGCGCCGCCGATCTCGCGGGCGCGGCTGGAGGCGCCACGCCGCATCCTCCATATTAGCCGCCCGCGTCCTGGTCAAGGAGCGTCCGCGGGCGCGGCGCAGAGGCTGGTGCGGCGGTAGTCGCCGTGGGCGGCGACGGCATCCCCGAAGCCGCAGTCTCCTGTCTGGTCGACGTGAATCTCGCCGGTGCCGGGTCTGCCGAAGCGGAACGTGAGCCGGCAGCCGGCCTTCTCGTAGACGCCCACGCCGTCCCGCACGGTCACGGTGCCGTGGGCGGTTCCCGGGCCGGGGCTGCCGGGAGAGACGAGAGCGCCCTCGGAGGCGGCGATGGAGAAGGCCGCGCCGCCGGCAGGCGGACCCAGCATCTCCCGCACGTCGATCGAGGCGCGCGAGCCATCCTGGCGGAAATAGGTTCCCGTGTAGGGGCGCGCGGCGATGCGGTTGGGTGAACCGGCAAGCTCGACCTGCAGCATGGCGGGGGGCATGGCAGCCGCGTGCGTCTGGCGAATCAGGATGGTGTAGTCGCCCGACTCCGGCAGCGCCACGGACCCTTGAAGGGTGCCGTGGCGGCCGATGCCGGTGTGGCCATCGCCGGGACAGAGCAGCGACAGCAGCAGCCCGGAATTCCCGACCGGGGCGCGCAGATCGATCCTCAGCGTCTGTCCGGCCCGCGCCGCCAGCACGAACCGGCGCTCGGCGATAGCCGGCGGCTGCACCGGCTCCGGCGAGGGGCGGGCCTGGCCGGGAGCGCCGGGAGAGTTGGCCCGTCCACCGGGTCGCGAGTCGCCAGGGAAGGCGACCTCCACCGCGGCCGAGGACCGGCCGGGCGGGATCTGGATGCGCGCCGGCGCCTGGTCCGGGCGATCCGTCTGCGCGGCGGCTGCCGGCGCCGAGCCGGATGCGAGCGCTGAGCCGGCAGGCGGCGCCGAGCCGGATGCGGGCGCTGAGCTGGCAGGTGGCGCCGAGCCGGATGCGAGCGTCGAACCGGCCGCCGGTCCCGCGGCCCGCTCCTCCTGCAGCTCGTGGAGCTTCTCCTCGAGCACCTCGTTGGTCCGCTCCAGCTGGCGCAGGCGGTCATCCAGCGCCTGGCTGGAAGGCGGCTTGGCGGCCGTCTGCTGCTGCAGCTCGCGCAACGCGTCCTCCCGCGGCCGGCGCTGCTCGTCCTGGATCTCGGCGCGCAGGCTGCGCCGGAGCGCCGGGATCGCGCCCGGATCGCCCAGCTCCGCCAGGGCCTCGGGCACCTTCAGGCGCACCTCGAAATCAGGATCGTCCAGGTAGTCCTCGAGGGCCTGGCGCACCGTGCGGCGCCGCACGGTGTCGCTGTCGTGGCCGCCGTGGCCGGCGTAGATGGCGAGCGCCAGCATGGCGTCGGCGCGGCCCGGCTGCGGGCTGCCGTAGCGGGCGAGCCGCAGCGCCTGGGGCAAGGTCTCGGGGGCGCCGAGCTCGGCCAACGCCCTGATCGCGGCGCGGGGCACCTCTTCGAGGAAGCTGCTCTGGCCGAGAGCCCGCAGCAGCGGCGGCGTCACCTCCTGCCGGCGGTCCTGGAATTGTCCGAGCGACGCGGCCGCCGCGGCGCGGGCCTGGTAGCTGGCGTCGCCCTCCAGGGCCCGCACCAGCGGCGCGATCAGCTCGCGCTGCTCCGGAAAGGCTCCGAAGCCGGTGAGCACCGCCGCGCGCACTCGCGCATCGGCATCGCCGGCGCCCTGCCGCAGCGCCTGGAGCGCCGGCTCGGTGGCGATCCGGGAAAGCGCCGCGGCCGCGACCAGCCGCGCGCCGAAGAAGCGGTGGTGCAGCAGCGTCTCGCCGAGCGCCGCCACCGCCTCGTCACCGCCCAGCTCGGCCAGCGCCCGCAGCGCGTCGAGGTGAGCCGGCAGCGGCAGCGGCGCCCGCAGCTGCTCGACCCATTCGGCCGCCGGCTTGTCGAAATCGAGGCTCTTCAGCAGCGCACCCCCGGGATCGAAGACGACGGTGCGCGGGCGGATCGGGCAGGGGAGGTAGAGGTCCTGCAGCGGCAGCGCGGCCATCGCCACGCGGCGCAGCGACGGCGTCCCCTTGCCGTCGAGCAGCGCCACCTCGACCGGGAACGAGAACAAGCCGGTCGCGCCGTCCAGCGGCTGGGTCTGGCGCACCTCGAGGCGCACCAGGCCCGTCGCGGCCTGGAAATCCCAGCGCAGCTTGATCTCGGGGTAGCCGGCGCGATAGACGAACTGGTCGAAGAGCGGCCCCAGATCGACGCCCGCCGCATCCTCGAACGCGGTCTCGAGGTCGCGGCTGGTGACCGTGCCGAAGGCATGCCGCGCCAGGTAGGTGCGGACCCCCCGCCACCAGCCCTCCTCCCCGACCAGCTCGTGCAGCATGTGCAGCACCCACGCGCCCTTGTCATAGGTGTGGGCGTCGAACATCCGGATCGGGTTGACATAGCGCGACGTGACCAGCGGCCGCCGGTAGCGCTCGCGGTCCTCGCGCAGGTAGTTGACGCGCGACTGGTCGAGCTTCCATGCCAGCTCGTCGTCCCCGGCGCCGCCGCCTTGCCGGGCGAGGTGCTGCTGGTAGAGCGCTTCGAAGTACGTTGCCATTCCCTCGTTGAGCCAGGCATGGGCCCAGCTGCGCAAGGTGACGAGGTCCCCGAACCACTGGTGGGCGAGCTCGTGGGCGACGAGATCGTCGCTGGTGCCGTCGAGCGCGGCGCGTGCGTCGCGCAACGTGTCGACCGTTTCCGTGGTGGCCGAGATGTTCTCCATCCCCTCCCACATGAAGCCGTAGACCGCCGCCTGGGAGTACTTGGCATAGGGATAGGGGCGCCCCGTCACGCGGGAGAAGAAGTCCATGGCGTCGGCGGTGCGGCCGAAAGCGCGCGGCGCGCGATCGGCGAGCGCTCGCGGGACGTAGGAGTCGATCGGCACACCCTGCCAGCTGTCGTGCAGGCGGCTGAACTCGCCGATGACCACCGAGACCAGGTAGGTGCTGTGCGGCTGCTCCATCAGCCAGTGGAAAGTGCGGCGGCCGTCCGGACGGTTGGTCACCTCCACCAGGCGGCCGTTGCCGATCGCCTCGAACGGGCGATCGACCGTCGCCAGCAGCTCGCTGGTGGCGCGGTCGTCCGGTTCGTCCCAGCTCGGGAACCAGTAGCGATTGAGCTGCGGCTCGCCGTCCGAGAACATCTGCCAGGGGCGCTCGGGGTAGGCGCGATCGGGGGCGGCCACGTACAACCCGGCGCGCGGCTGCGCCGAGTAGTCGATGGCCACGTCGAGGCTGTCCTGCGGGCCGTAGGCGCGCGGCAGGCGGACGCTCAGCGTCTGCGCCTCGGGGTCGGTCGAGAACTCCAGCTCCTCGGCCTGGCCGGCGCCAAGCCGCACCCGGGAGACCTGCAGCCCGGCGGCGTGGAAGACCAGGTGATCGAGCCCGGGAAGCAGGGGCACGACGGTGTTGGTGGCGGTGCCCGCGACCGTGCGCCGGCGGAGGTCGAAGGTCAGCTCGAGGCGCAGGTGCTGCAGGTGGTAGAGGCGGTCGGAAGGGTATTGCGCCGGCTGATCGGGCGGCGCGAAGCTGCCGCGGGCCGGGACGTCGGCCGCCGGCGCGGCGATGCGGCCCGACACCGCCAGCGCCGCCGCAAGGAGGACCACGAGGATCAGCGCGACGATCGCCGGCAGCGCCGCCCGCAACGCCCGCGCCTTCGCTGGCGCCGCCGGGATCGCCCACGCCGCCGGTCCAGCCCGGCCCTTGCTGCCGCTCCGGTCGCGAATCCAGCTCCGAATCCCGCTCGTCGGCATCGCGCTCCATATTATGGGGTCGGGGGCTAGTGTCGGGGCACTAGCCTGTAGAATCCGCCCGTGTCCTCCCTGCCCCGCTATCGCGTCGTGCTCGCCAAGGAGGACTTCAAGTTCTCGGCCGCCCATTTCACGCTCTGGACTGGCGGCGGCGCCGAGCTGCTGCACGGTCACAACTACCAGGTGCAGGTGGAGCTGGCGGGGCGCGAGCTCGACGAGGCGGGGCTGCTGGTGGATCTCGAGCAGTGCAAGCGCGTGCTGCGCGCGCTCTGCGATCGTCTCGACTCGCGGACGCTGCTGCCCGCTGCCAGCGACCGGTTGCTGTGCACCCGCCGCGGCGAGACCGTCGAGGCCCGCCTCGGCGACCGCTGCTATGTCTTCCCGGCGGCCGACACCCTGCTGCTGCCGTTGGTCAACACCTCGATCGAGCTGCTGGCGCGCATGCTGTGGCACGAGCTCGCGGCCGCGCTGCGCGGCTCGCGGGTGGAGGAGCTGGCGGTGTCGGTGGAGGAATCGGCCGGGCAGCGCTGCTGGTACGAGGACCGCGTCACAGCCGCATCTCCCGGCCCTTCCAGCTGAGCAGCCGCCCGCGCCGGCTGTCGCGTGCGGCCGCCGCCAGCACCCCGGCGAGCAGCAGGGCGTCCAGCGGGTAGAACAGGGCATACGCCGGCCGGTTCCCGCTCCCGGTCCGCAGCAGGGCGGAAGTGACCGCCCCGGCGCCCCACAGCAGCGCCGCCGCGACGAAGCTCCCGGCCGCCAGGGCGGCGGCCAGCGCGAGCGCCGGTACCGCCAGGACGGCGAGCGCTGCCAGGGTGACGCCTGGGCGCGGCCCGAGCAGGCCGCCGAGGTTGCGCCGCCAGCCACGCGTGGCTTCCCGGATGCCTCTGTACATGCGCACCGACAGCAGGTCCGGAGCGCGGAAGAAGCCGGTGCGGTAGCCGTGGCGCCGCAGGAGCGCCGCCATCGCCACGTCGTCGATGGCCTCGTGGCGCACCGCCTCGAAGCCGCCGCAGCTCTCCCAGGCGGCACGCCGCAGCAGCAGGAACTGGCCGTTCGCGACCGGCGGGCCGCTCCCGGCCGCCGCCTCCTCCCAGTCGCCGAGCAGGGCGTCGAGCAGCGCGAAGACGCCCGGCACCAGCAGGTTCTCCGCCACTCCGCGCGCCTCCTGCAAGCCGGCGAGCGAGACGGCGTCCAGGCGCCAGCGGGAGGCGGCGGCGAGCGCCCGCATCAGCGCCGCCGGGCGAACGCGGGCGTCGGCGTCGGTGAGCAGCAGCCAGCTGGGCTCGAC
>DATDGZ010000604.1:0-6567 GCA_036521795.1 Thermoanaerobaculia bacterium
GTGCTGGCGCTGCCGTTGCTCATGCTGCTGGTGCCGGGGAGCGGCGGCCGCCGCGCCACCAGCCCGCCCGCCGTGGCGGCGCCCGCCCCCCTCGGGTCGACCGCCCCGCCGGCCGCCGGGGGAGCCGCCGCGGCCCGCCTCGAGCGCGCGGTCGCGGAGCGGCAGGCGCGGGCGCGGGTCTGGGGCGGCGGCCTGGGGGTCGCGATCCTGGCGGCGCTCGGCCTGGGGTTCGTCTACTCGCGGCCGCCGGCGGCGCTGTCGCCCGCCTCGCCGGTGGCGGTGGGCGCCGACGGGATGGTGCGGCTGCCGGTTGCGGACTTCCGCGGCACGGCCCTCCGGCGGTACGTGGTGACGCTCGGCAGCGCCACGGTGCGCTTCATCGCCGTGCCGCTGGACGATCCGAGCAAGCCGGGGGCGGCGATCGCGACCGCCTTCGACGCCTGCGAGATCTGCGGCGCCAAGGGCTACTACCAGGAGGGCGGCAACGTCACCTGCCTGCATTGCGGCTCGACCATCTATCCCCCCAGCATCGGCCAGCACGGCGGCTGCAACCCGGTCCCGCTGCCGTCGCGGCGCCAGGGCGGCGAGCTGCTGCTGCGGGCGGCCGACCTGGCGGCGGGGGCTCCCCTGTTCGGCGCCTCCGCCTCTCATCACGGCATGTAAAGTCCGGGCAGCCCGGCCAGCCTCTCCACCCGCATGTACGCCCGCCTGCTGATCGAATCGCTCCGCCGCGGCACGCGCCGCAAGCTGCTGGCGGTGACGGCGGTGGCCCTCGGAACGCTCGGCGCCACCGCGCTCGGCGAGGTGATGCTGGCCTCCGGCGACCGGCTGGCTTCCGAGCTCGCGTCCTACGGCGCCAACCTCGAGCTGGTCCCCGGGCCCGGGCAAGCGACCCTGGCGGTGGCGCGCCTGCCGCTGGTGCGCAGGATCTTCTGGCGCAACAACATCGCCGCCATGGCGCCGCTCTACCCGCTGCGCCTGGGCCTTGCCGTGGACCAGCGGGGCGAGGCTGGGACCGCCGCCGCGGCGCCGGTGATCGCGGAGGTCGTGGGCACCTGGTTCCACTACCCGCTGGAGTCGGATTGGCGGACCGGGTTGCCGGCGACCCGGCCGACCCTGCGCGTGGCAGGGCGCTGGCCACGCGACGAGCCCGCGACGCCGGCGGGCGGCGGCGAGGTCCTCGCCCCCGCCGAGGCGGCGCTCGGCCGGCGCCTGGCGGCACGGCTCCATCTCGGGATCGGCGGCCACCTGCGGGCGTCGCTCGGCGCCCGGTCGGTCCCCCTGGCGGTCACCGGCATCGTCACCAGCGGCGGCGAGGAGGACGACCAGGCGTTCGTGCCGCTGGCGGCCGTCGGCGGCCTCGCCGGGCAGCCGGGACGCTTCCTGCGCGCCGAGATCTTCGCCCAGACCAATCCCGAGAGCCGCAACGTGCGCGACCCGCGCAGCATGACGCCGAGAGAGTACGAGACCTGGTACTGCACCGCCTACCCTTCCTCGGTCGCCTTCCAGCTGCACCAGGCGCTGCCGGAGGCGGAGGCGCGGGTGGTCTACGGCGTCACCGCCGCCACCGCCGCCGTGCTCGGCAAGCTGCGCGGCGTGCTGCTGGCGCTCGCCGTGGTGGCTCTGGTCGGCGCCGCGGTGGGGGTCACCGCGGCGATGACCGCCACGGTGCTCGAGCGGCGGCTGGAGGCCGGCCTGATGGTGGCCATCGGCGCCGCGCGCCGGCGGGTGGTGCTCTTCTTCCTGCTCGAGGCGGCGTTGCTCGGCGGCCTCGGCGGGCTGCTCGGCGGCGGCCTTGGCCTGGTCGGGGGCCGGCTGCTGGGCGCCGGCGCGTTGGGAGTGCAGGTGCCGTGGAAGCCCGTGCTGGTGCCGTTCGCGGTGCTGCTCGGCCTGATCGTCGCCGTTCTCGCCAGCGCGCCGCCGGTGTCGCGGGCGCTGGGCCGCTACCCGGCGGCGCTGCTCAAGCGAGCCACCGCGTGATCGCGCGCCTGGTGCTCGCCAGCCTGCGCCGGCGGCCGCGGCAGCTGGCCCTGATCCTGGCCGCGGTGCTGGTGGCGGCGGCGACCGTGGCGACGCTCGCCGCCTTCTCGGTGCGCGCCGAGACCAGGCTGGGCGCCGGCCTTGCCGCCTTCGGCCCCAATCTCGTGGTGCGCCCGCAGGTCGGGGGGGCGCCCGCCCTTCCTCCCGGCGCCGCGGCGCGAGCCCGGCAGATCCCGGGGGTGCTGTGGGTGTCGGTGCCATCCGCGGCGGATGGCGGCAGGCTGTTTACGGGCTGCCTGGGCTACGTGAGCGGCAAGGGCTGCCCGGGCGGCTGGAGCGGACAGCCCGTGCGGCTGGACGTGCGGGCGGAGCCCGCGCGGCTGGCGGCAGTGGCGAGAGCGATCGAAGAGCGGGTCGAAGGCGTGGAGGCGACGCCGCTGCTGAAGACCAGCGCCTCCGACGCCCGGACGATCCGCCGCTTGACCCTGGTGCTGGCGGCGGTCAGCGGCGTCGCCTTCCTCCTCGCCCTGCTCTCGGTGGGCGCCGCCACCGCGGCGCTGGTGGGAGAGCGCCGGGTCGAGGTCGGCCTGATGCTGGCGCTGGGTTACTCCGGCCGGCGGGTCGGCGGCATGCTCGCCGCCGAGCTGCTCGCCGTGGCCCTGGTCGCGGCCTTGACCGGCGAGTTGCTGGGCGAGATCGCGGCGAGCGGCCTCGAGCGGCGCCTGCTGGGCTCTGCCTCCGGGCTGATGCTCACCTGGCACGGGCTGGCCGGTGCCGCGGCGGTGGCGGTGCTGGTGGTCGCCGCCTCGCTGGCGGTGGCGCTGCGGCGGATCGAGCGGCTGGACGCGGCCGTCGTGTTGCGCGGCGAATGAGGGGGAGAGCCGGGTGCCGCTGGTCGAGATCGAGAACCTGAGCCGCCGCTTCGGCCCGCTGCTGGCGCTGGACGACCTCTCGCTGGCGATCGACGAGGGCGAATGGGTGGCCGTCACCGGACCGTCGGGCTCCGGCAAGACCACGCTGCTCAACGTCCTCGCCGGCCTCGACCGTCCGTCGGCCGGCAAGGTGCGGGTCGGCGGCCTCGACCTCTCCGGCCTCGCCACCCGCGACCTGGCGCGCTATCGCCAGCAGACGGTCGGCCTGGTGTTCCAGCAGTTCCACCTCATCCCGTACCTCGACGCGCTCGAGAACGTCATGCTGGCCCAGTACGTCCACAGCACCACCGACCGTGGCGAGGCCGAGGAAGCGCTGCGCCGGGTCGGCCTCGCCGAGCGCCTCGACCACCTGCCCAGTCAGCTCTCCGGCGGCGAGCAGCAGCGCGTCTGCATCGCCAGGGCGCTGATCAACCAGCCGCCGCTGATCCTTGCCGACGAGCCGACCGGCAACCTCGACGCGGTCAACGAGGCAGTGGTGATGACGCTGCTCGCCGACCTCCACCGCCGCGGCCACACCCTGGTCCTGGTGACTCACGACCCGTCGATCGCCGCCCGCGCCGGCCGCGAGATCCGCCTCGAGCACGGCCGCCTGGCCCGCCTGGGAGAGCCCGGCGACGCCGAGCTGCAGGCCGTGCTGGTCGACCTCTGGCGCGCGCTCGCCGAAGAGGACCGGCCGGTCCCGGTCACCGCCCGCGGCATCGCCGACCTCCTGGCCCAGGGCCTGCTGGTCTTCGCCGGTGGCCGCATCGCCTTCACCGACCGCGGCCGCGCCCAGGCCGCCGCCGCCGTCCGTCGCGTCCGTCTCGCCGAAGCCCTGCTGGCGAAGACCCTCGCGCCCGGCGCCGTCCCCGCCCAGTGCGGCCGTGCGGCCCCGGTCGCCGCCGGCTTCGAGGACCAGGTCTGCGCCTTCCTCGGCCACCCCACCCTCTGCCCCCACGGCCGCCCCATCGCCCCCGAGGGAGAGGGCTGCTGCCCACCGGGCTTGCCTCCCTGAAGCAAGGAGGCGGCACAGCAACGGCGGCCGGATTCCACTGCCCTGCCCGGCGCCTACCTCAGAGCCTCGAGGAGGGCCTCAGGGACAGGTCGCAAGCCCCGTGGTGTCCTGAACCGGCACCGCTGCCTGGTTCAGCGGGTTGAAGTAGACCTTCGTCTTGCCGGTGGTCATGTCGTCCACGGTGACCGTGAACTGCACGTTCGTGGTGGCGGCGAAGAAGATCCAGTAGCTGTTCGTGAGCGAGCAGGCGTTGAGCACCTTGATCAGCATCTCGATGCTGTTGGGGGCGAAGAAGTAGAAGAGCCCCGAGTCGGGGTTGGCGGCCAGCGGCACGGTGGTGCCCATGCCCTTCGCCGTGCTGGTCACCCAGGCCACGGTCACCTTGAAGCGCCCGCCGAGGCAGAGGGTGTTGGCGTCGGCGGTGCAGGTGCCGCTCGGCGCGTCGGTCGTCGCGTCCACCTCGGACGTGTAGGCCGAGTTGCCGCTGGCGTTCTCCGCCCGCACGTGGAAGCCGTAGCCGGTGGCCGGCAGCAGGCCGGTCACCGTCATCCCCGTGCTCCCCGCGGGCGCCAGCGGCAGGACGTCCTGGAACGGGCTGCCGTCGAGGACCTTGCTCTGCACGCGGAAGCCGGTCTCGTTGTTCGAGTTCCTCGTCCACGAGAGATCGATCGAGGTGGTGCCGGTGGCGGCCACCGCCAGGTTCGAGGGCGCTGCCGGGGGAGTGCCGCCGCCGCCGCTGTCGGTGTTGGTGATGGTGATCACCGCCGCGGTCGGCGTCCCCAGGCCGGCCCCGCCCTGGGGCGAGGTGAGAGCCAGCTGGGCGGTGTGGCTGCCGTCCGCGACGCCGTCGTCGAGCACCTTGACGCTGATGGTCTTCGCCGCGGCGTCGCCGTCGGCCCAGTTGAGAGTCCCGGAGGTCGCGGTGTAGTTCTTCCCCGCCATGCCGGTGCCGTCGCTGGTGGCGTAATGGACGCTGACCGCACCCGCGCTGCCGTCGACGCGGACGACGCTGATGGTGATCGAGCCGGCATTCTCGGGGACGCTGTAGGCCCCTGAGCTGAGTTGCAGGTTGCCGGGCGGCGGCGAGCCGGCGGCCTTCACCACGATCGTGCCCACCATGCCGTAGGTGGGGCCATGGATCTGGCATTCGTAGGGAATCGTGGCAACCTTGTTGAACACCCGGGTGAAGCTCCAGTTCCCGGACGGGGTGCCGTCCCCGCCCATGTCGTCGCAGCCGTTGGCGCAGCGGAAGCTGCCGTCTTCCGCGTAGACGTTGTGCGTCAATCCGCTGGTGTTGGTCCAGGTCACCGAGTCGCCGGCGGTGATCGTGATCGTGCTCGGCTCGAAGGTGAGCTGTGCGGTGGCCTGGACGTTGAAGTTCGCCGCGTGCGCCGCCGGCGGCGCGGCCAGGGCAATCAGAGCTGTCAGAGCTATTAGAGGAAGGGCGACCGCGAGAGTGGAGCCGAGAGCGGCGAGCCGTCCCGGAGCGGAAGCGTGGGAGCTGGACATGGCGAATCCTCCTGGAGACCTCAGTCATCCATGAGTTCCCCCACGCGGACGGCGGGTTCAATTACAGAGGGCGGGGTTCAATCACAGAGGGCGAGGTTCAATCACAGGGGGCGAGGCGTGACCTGCGCGGCCGGTGCTGCCGCGGCCAGGCTCCGCGCCTCAAAGCCGCCGCGTTCCCTCGATCTTGCCGAGATCGCGGTCGAACGTTCCCAGGGGGAGATGACCGGCCTTCCGCGCCACTGCCAGGATCAAGCAATCGGAGAAGCCCAAGGCGGGCCAGCGTTGGAAGCACCGCCAAGCGGCGGTGACCGTATCGGGTTCCTGGATCGTGAGCTCCCTGTGCTCGAGCAACATCTCGACGGCCGTCGCGATCTTCTCCGGACCCAGGCCATAGGCCGAGTCCAGGACCCACATCGCTTCCATCAGGACGAGATGTGAGACCCATGCGCCCCCTGCCACGAAGGCCTCCGCGGCGGCAGTCTGCTCGGGGTGGTCCCGGGTGACCAGCCGCACCAGGAGGTTGGTGTCAACGGCGCGCATGGCGGTTCCGTACGCGCCGCCGTATCCCTTCCTCGAGATCCGCCAGCGTTCGCGGCTCGGGCGCCTCCGGGAACAGGGCCTGGTGGACCTCCTCCGAGCTGTAACGGCCGGCCCGCTGGACGACGATCTTGTCTCCCTGCTGTTCCCATTCGAGGATCGAGCCCGGGCCGACGCCGAGCCGCCGCCTGACTTCCGCGGGCACGGAGATCTGGCCCTGTGCGGTCAGCTTCGAGGATGCGATTCTCATGGGGTCATAGTACCCCGGTAATGAGGCTGGCCGCAACCTGGAACTGGAACGAGATTACCCGGGCTGCCGCGAGCCCCGGCCGGTTCTCAATCCTCCTGGGCCAGCAGCCGATCGAGCGGTGAGGCGGCGCCGCTGCCGGGGTGCTGCCTGGCGGCGGCGGTCTGGTAGCGCTTCGCGGCGCGGCGGCGCAGCCGCCGCATGGCACGAAAGGCGAAGGGCCACCGCCGGGCGAGCGTGCGTCGGAAGCGGCGGCTGAAGCGGCGCGGCTGCTCGGCGACCGCGCCGACGAGCAGGGTCCTGCAGTTGCGGCGGATGAGGTCCTTGCGGTCGGCGAGCTCGGGCGTGGCCAGCCACTCTTCGCCATC
>DATDGZ010000605.1:0-5274 GCA_036521795.1 Thermoanaerobaculia bacterium
TCGAGGGGTTCGAGAGGCTCGAGGGACGCGGAGGAGTCGAGCGGCTCCACCGGCAGCGGGAGCAGCGCGGCGATCACCTCCTCGCTGCTCTGGTAGCGATCGTCCGGACGCTTGGCGAGGAGCTTCGTCACCACCTCGCCCCAGCCGGCCGGCAGGTCGGGGCGCAGGAAGTAGAGGTTGGGAGGAGGCTGCTGCAGGTGCTGGATGGCGATGGCTGTCGAGTTGGCGCCGTCGAAGGGCTCGTGGCCGGCGAGGAGGGCGAACGCGAGGACGCCCAGCGAATAGAGGTCGGAGCGGTTGTCCAGGGTGATGCCCTGGATCTGCTCCGGCGACATGTAGAGCGGCGAGCCGAGCGCGAAGCCGACCTGGGTCAGGCGCTTGTCGAAGCCGGTCATGCGGGCGATGCCGAAGTCGAGGATCTTGAGGCGGGTGGCGGTCAGGATGACGTTCTCCGGCTTGAGGTCGCGGTGCACGACGCCCAGGGCGTGGGCCTCCTGCAGGCCGGAAGCGATCTCGGCCAGGATGGTCTTGACCCGGGCGATGGGCGGCCGCAGCGCGGGGTCGATGAGGTCCACCAGGACCTGCCCCTCGAGCAGCTCCATGATGATGAAGATCGCGCCCTCGTGGCGGCCGAGATCGAAGACCCTGACGACGTTCGGATGGGTGATCTTGCGGCAGATCTGCACCTCGCGCAGCAGGCGCTCGGCGTCCACCGAGCCGTCGTCGGGCGCGCTGCTCAGGATCTTGATCGCCACCAGGTCGCCAAGCTCGAAGTCGCGGGCCTTGTAGACCCGGCCCATGCCGCCCTGACCGAGCTCGGCGAGGATCTGGAAGCGGCCGGCGAGCACCTGGCCGACGGCCAGGGTGCCGATCGGGCGGTGGCCGGCAGTGGCCGGCGGCGGCTCCGGCCTGACGCCCTGCGGCAGTGGGGACGCGGCGGCACTCCCGGGAGTCTGCCGCGCGGCGCGTCCGGCGGTGGCGGCAGCGGCGGCGGGCGATGGGTAGGCGGTGGTGGCATGCGTCGCCAGCTCGTCGGTGGCGGGCCGCCCCCGCCCGGCGGCCGCGGCTCCCGCGGCCGCCGGAGGCATGCCTGGTGCCGTGCCCGATGTCGAGTCGGCGCCCCTCGCACCGGATGCCGCCGGTTCCTGGAGTCCGTGGGGTGCCTGCGCCTGCGGCACCTGCTGCGGTTGGTGCGCCTGGTAGCCGAGTTGCCCCGCCGCCGCGAGCGTCGAGCTCACGGCATAGGGCGGCGGCGTGCCCGCAGGGCTCCAGAAGGGGCTCCCGGGGCTCCCGGGACTCCCGGGACTCCCAGCGCCGGGAGGTGCCGCGGCGGCGGACCGCAGGCGCTCGCGCAGGGCGACGAGCCGCGCGATCGCGTCGAGGTGCTCGACGCCCGGGACGGCCAGCTCGCGGAAGCAGGTCTCGGCCTGGTCGAGCTTGCCCAGCTGCTCGTAGGCCCGGCCCAGCCAGTAGAGGCGCTCGCGCGCCGGCAGGGCGCGGTCGGCGGTGGCGGTGAGCGCGCTCGGGCGCACCGGCGGCAGCTGGCGCAGACGGCGCTGCGCCTCGTCGGCCTGGCCCTGCTCGAGCAGCAGCGGCACCAGTTGCAGCGTCGCCGCCTCGCGCTCGGGGCTGTTGTCGGCGACCTGCATCAGCATCTTGGCGGCCTCCGTCTTGTCGCCCGCGGCGACCAGCTCGGCGGCGGCGGCGACACGCTGGCGGTTCTTCAGGTACTGCGCGGCCGCGGCGGCATGGTCGCCGGCCCGGGAGTAGGAGGCGGCAGCGAGCTGGGGCTTGCCGAGCGCGGCGTAGCAGCGGGCGGCGTCGCGCGGCCGGCGGGCGCGCAGATAGGCTTCGGCCGCGCGCTCGTGCTCCTGGGCGGTCTCCCAGCGGGAGCCTGCCTTCGCCCAGTCGCCGCCGCTCTCGTAGGCCTCGGCCGCTTCGCGGGTCATGCCCAGCGCCGCGAAGAGGTTACCCGCCTCGATGGCGTGGCCGCTGCGCAGGTAGATCTGCGCCGCCAGCTGGCGATCGATGTCGGGAGCGCGATGGAGCAGCCGCACGGCCGTCTCGGCGTCACCCATCTGCAAGGCCGCCTCGATCGCCGCGCGGTACTTGCCGCTCTCCTCGAGCAGCCGCACGGTCTGGGTGGTCGGCCGCAGCTCGCGCAGCAGCGCCGACGCTTCTGTCTCCTTGCCGAGCTTGCGAAGAACCTCGACACGGCGGAGCCCGACGCGGGCCAGCTGGTCCGCCTGGGTCGCGGCCGCCGCGGTCGCCGCCGTTGCCCCGCCATGGGGGGGATCGACCCGGCCGCGGCCGTCCTTGCCGAGGCGCTTGGCCTCGAGCTCGAGCACGCGCAGGGCGTCGTCGAGCAGCTCGGCGTTCTCGTACTCGACGGCGGCGTCGTAGAAGGCGCGCCCGCGCTCGAAGAGCCGGGCGGCGCGGGCGGACTGGCCGAGCGCCAGGGCGCTCGCCGCGGCCCGCCGGTGGGCGTGCGCCAGCTCGAAGAGGCCGATGGCCTCGTCGTGGTGGCCATGCGCCTCGAGCAGCTCCGCCGCCGGCAGGGCACGTAGGGCTTGCGGGTCTGGGGCGGCCGGCTGCGGCTGGATGGTCTGCGGGGTCTGCGGCGTCTCCGGGGTCTCCGGCAGCTGCTGGGGCAGGGCGGCCTGGCCCTCCGCCGTGACGCCGAACGCGGCCTTCAGGGAGCTATCGACCGCCAGGCGCTCGTCGCCGGCCTCGATCGCCAGCCGCGCCGCCTGCCGGAAATCGCCCGCCCGCGCATACATCTCGGCGGCTTTCTGCGGCCTGCCCTCGCGGGAGTACAGCTCGGCCCGCTGGCGTGGATCGCGAATGAGCTTGGAAGTGAAGCTGGACTTCGAAACCATGCCGACTGCGATCTCCAGGTGCGCCTTAGTGTCCCGCCACTAGGTCTGCGACCGCCTTATGGGGTTGAAGTATAGAGCATTCCGCACGTGCGCAAAGGCGCCGGTCAGGTGCTGACCGGCAGCGCCGACAGCGCCTCGCCCACTGCGGCCGCCGACGGGTAGCGGTCGGCCGGTTGCTTGGCAAGCAGCCTGGCGACCAGCTCGGGCCAGCCGGCGGGCAGGTCGGGACGCACGCGCCGCAGGTCGGGCGGCGCCTGCTGCAGGTGCTGCAGGGCGAGCGCGGCGGCTGTGGCGCCGGCGAACGGCTCGTGGCCGGAGAGCAGGGTGAAGGCGAGCACCCCCAGCGCGTAGAGGTCGGAGCGGCCGTCCAGGGGCAGCCCTTGCAGCTGCTCGGGAGACATGTAGGCCGGCGAGCCGACGGCGAAGCCGGTGGCGGTCAAGCGGGTGTCGCCGTCGAGCCGGCGGGCGATGCCGAAGTCGAGGATCTTGAGGCGCAGCGGCGTCAGGAAGACGTTACTCGGCTTGAGGTCGCGGTGAACGATGCCGAGCGAATGGGCTTCCTCGAGGCCGGCGGCGACCTCGCAGAGGAAGTGCTGGGCGAGCGGCGGCGGCAGCGGTCCCTGGCGGGCGATGCGTTGGTCGAGGCGCTCGCCCTCGAGCAGCTCCATGGTCAGGAAGATGCCGCCGGGGAAGCGTCCGAGGTCGAAGACCCGCACCACGTTGGGGTGGGTGATCTTGCGGCAGATCTGGAGCTCGCGCAGCAGGCGCTCGGCGTCGCGGCCGCTGTCCTCCCCCGGCAGGCCGAGCAGGGTCTTGATCGCCACCGGCTCGCCGATCTCGCGGTCGAAGGCCTGGTAGACCCGTCCCATGCCGCCGCGCCCCAGCTCGGCGAGGATCTCGTAACGCTCGGCGAGCAGCTGGCCGACGGCGAGCTGGGATGGCGCCGGCTGGGGAGCGCCGGAGCCGCCGCCGCCGCCGCCCGGGCCCCCCGGCGCTCGCGGCGGGCCGTCGTAGCGGGTGGTGCCGAGCGCCGGGCCGCCGGCGCCCGGCGGGGAGTGTGCGGCGCCGGTCGCGCCGGAGACGGCCGCCACCGCCGCCGCCGCTGCCGCCGCCGCCGCCACCGCCGCCGAGGCTGCCATTGCCGCCCTAGCCGAGGCGGCCGCGACCGTCGCCTTGCCCTCGTGCAGGCTGTGCAGGCGCGAGGTGGCCTCGGCGTGGCCGGGCTCGACGGCCAGGAGCTGGCGGTAACACGACTCGGCCCGGGCGGTGTCGCCGAGCTCCTCGAGCACGCGGCCCTCGAGCAGCGTGCGCTGCCGGAAGGCGGCCCTGTCGGCGGGCGAGGCGGTCGAATGGTCGCCGGCCGAGGCAGGCGGCAGGGCGCGCAGCCGGCGCAGCGCATCGTCCCGCAGCCCCTGCTCGAGCAGCAGCGGCACGAGCAACAGCGTGCCGGCCTCGACGTCGGCGCTGCTCGCCGGAATGGCGAGCAGGAGCTTGGCGGCGGCGGCCTTGTCCCCGGCGCCGCCCATCGCCAGCAGCTCTCCCGCCGCCGCCACCGGCTGCCCCGCCTTCAGGTACTGCTCGGATGCCGCCGCCCGGTCGCCGGCCTTGGTATAGGAGGCGGCGGAGAGGTGCGGCTTGCCGGCGGCCGCGAAGCAGCGCCCGGCGTCGCGCGTGCGGCCGGCCCGCAGATAGGCGTGGGCGGCGCGGTCCGGGTCCTGGGCGGCCTCCCAGCGCGAGCCGGCGCGCCCCCAATCGCCGCCGGCCTCGTACGCCTCCGCCGCCTCGCGCGACAGGCCCAGGGTGGCGAGGAGATGGGCCGCGGCGAGCGGTTGTCCGGCGCGCAGGTAGACCTCTGCCGCCAGCCGGCGGTCGATGCCGGGCTGGCTGCCCAGCAGGCGCACCGCCTCGTCGAGCTCCCCCGAGGCCAGGTAGGCGTTGACCGCCTGCTCGTGCTGGCCGGCCTGCTCGAGCAGCCTGCCGGTCTGCGCGGTCGGCGCCGCCTCGCGCAGCAGCGAGGCGCTCTCGGCGCGCTTGCCCAGGCGGCGCAACAGCTCGGCGCGACGGAGGTCGATCCGCTGTAGCGCCTGGTCCGGATGGCCGGCGGGCTCCCCGCGGCGGCCGCGGCCGCCCTCGCGCAGGCGGTCGGACTCGAGCTTCAGGACGCGCAGCTCGTCCTCGGCCAACCCGGCGCGGGAGTAGTAGAGCGCCGCGTCGCCGAACAGCCGGCCGCGCTCGTAGAGGCGGGCGGCGCGCGCCGGCTGCTGCAGCTTGAGCGCCGCCTCCGCGGCCTGGCGCCAGGCACGGGCAAGCTCGAACAGCTCGGCCGCCTCGCGGTGGTGGCCCTTGACCGCCAGCAGCTCGGCGGCCTGCTGGGCGCCGGCCGCGGCGTAGCCCT